>CAIRQL010000044.1 GCA_903880675.1 uncultured Holophagaceae bacterium
CCACGAAACCTCCAATGAAGTCCTGGCCCCAGGCCAGCGGCTCCAGGAATCCGAGCGAAAGGCCTTCAGTCCAGAGGCTGTGGCCGAGATCCAGGCGATCATGGCCCAGTACCCGGACAAGATGGCCGCGACCCTGCCGGCGCTCTACATCGCCCAGCGGGAGTTCGGCTTCGTGAGCCTGGCCGCCATGCGCGCCGTGGCCGAGGTCATCGGCATCCCCGAGGCCCACGTCTTCGGCGTGGCCACCTTCTACACCATGTACCAGAAGGCCCCCGTCGGTAAGTTCCACTTCCAGGTCTGCACCAACATCAGCTGCGCTCTCCGGGGTGCTGCCCAGCTGCTGGAGAAGGTCTGCGAGCGGACCGGCGTCACCCCCGGTCAGGGCCCCAGCCCGGACGGGCTGTGGAGCGTCGAGGAAGTGGAGTGCCTGGCCGGCTGCGGCGTGGCGCCCTGCGTCCAGGTCAACCAGAACGTCTACGATGAGCTGGTGGACGAGGACAAGCTCGTCGAGGTGATGGAAGCCTGCAAGAAGGGCGAGTATCGCCCCTGGGCCAACTAATGCTGTCTGGGGGAACTGCCTGCGCGCTTCGCTTGCGATGTTCCCCCAGGCGCCCGCTACTCACCCGGCAAAGCCGTATTCGCAGCCACTCGAGGTAATGTCATGGCCGCCATCCGAACGAAGCCTGATCACCACACCTACACCTTCCCCGGGTTCGGCTCGGAGAAGTTCCCGAACCTCATGCTCCGCGGTGCTGGCGACTTGAACAACTGGCACCTCAAGGTCTACGAGCAGCAGCACGAGGGCTATGTGGCCATGCGCCAGGCCCTGAAGATGGAACCCGTGGCCGTCACCGATGAGGTGAAGGCCTCCGGCCTCCGGGGCCGGGGCGGTGCGGGGTTCCCCGCCGGCCTCAAGTGGTCCTTCATGCCCAAGGACACCCCCGAGCGCAAGCTCACCCGCTACCTCGTGTGCAACGGCGACGAAGGCGAGCCCGGCACCTTCAAGGACCGCGTCATCCTCGAGTACAACCCCCACCAGCTCATCGAGGGCATGATCATCGGCGGCTGGGCCATGCAGTGCGCCATGGGCTACGTCTACATCCGCGGCGAGTTCCTCTGGCTCATCGAGAAGCTCGAGGCCGCTATCCAGCAGGCCCGGGATGCGGGCTACCTGGGGAAGAACATCCTGGGCACGGGCTGGGACTACGACATCCTGGTCTACCGCGGTGCCGGCGCCTACATCTGCGGTGAGGAAACGGCCCTGCTGAACTCCCTGGAGGGCCGCCGTGGCGAGCCCCGGGTGAAGCCGCCTTTCCCGGCGGTCAAGGGTGCCTTTGGCCAGCCCACCACCGTGAACAACGTGGAGACCCTGGCTGCCGTCCCGCCGATCCTGCGCATGGGCGGCGCCGAGTACGCCAAGATCGGCTCCCCCAAGAACTCGGGCACCCGCATCTTCGGTGTCAGCGGCCATGTGAAGCGGCCGGGCATCTATGAGCTGCCCATGGGCATCCCCATGAACTTCCTGGTGGAGGAGCTGGCGGGTGGCAGCAGCACGGGCCGGAAGATCAAGGCCATCATCCCCGGCGGCGCCAGCTGCCCCATGCTTGACGAGAAGGACTTCGATGTCCCCATGGACTTCGACAACCTGAAGGCCCGGGGCTCCATGGGTGGCTCTGGCGGCCTCATCGTCATGGACGAGTCCGTCTGCATCGTCCAGGCCACGCTGCGCCTCATCCGCTTCTACGCCCATGAGAGCTGTGGCCAGTGCACCCCCTGCCGCGAAGGCTGCAACTGGATGCAGCAGATCCTGCACCGCATCGAGCACGGCCAGGGCCGCCCCGGCGACCTGGACCTGCTGGCCAGCCTCACGCCCCGCATCGGGATGCGCACGCTGTGCCCCCTGGGTGACGCCGCCTGCGGCCCCATGGACTCGGCCCTGCAGAAGTTCCGCCACGAGTTCGAACATCACATCACCCACAAGACCTGCTACGCCACGGGGTCGCGCCTGCTGTCCAACGTGGGCGCGCACTAGGGCGCCTGCGTGACCATCACCGGGATCGGCCTGGCCTTCACCCTCGCTGCGGCCCTGGGCTGGGCTGTGTTCGATGCCCTGCGGAAGCGCCTGTCCCGCGAGATCTCTCCCGTCCACCTGGGTCTGCTGCTGCCCCTGGCCCAGGCGCCCCTGCTGGCCTTGTGGGCCTTCTCCCGGGAACCCCTGGGCCTGCCTTTGGCCTGCCTCTGGCCGCTGGTGGCCTCCGCCCTGCTCAACGGACTCGCCCTGGTCCTCTTCCTGGATGCTCTGCGGCTCTCGCCAATGAGCATCACCATCCCGCTGCTGAGCTTCACGCCCGTGCTCTCCACCACCCTGGCCTGGGTCTTCCGGGGCCAGACGCCCGCCCTTGCCCAGTACGCCGGGGCGGCCCTGGTGGTTGGGGGGGCGGCGCTCCTGGGGGGTGGCTCCTGGCGGGACCTGCGGGCCTCCGTGCGGGAGCCGGGTGTGCGCCGCATGGCGCTGGTGGCGGTGCTCTGGAGCGGCACTGGCGTGCTGGATCAGTTGGCAGTCTCCCGCGGGGCCGGAGCCTGGTACGCCCCAGCCCTTACTGCGGTCGTGGCCCTGCTGCTCTTCCTGTGGGCGGCCTTCCGCGGGCAGCTCCGGGCCTTCCTGGGCGCCGTGGGCCCGCTGGCCTCTCAGCCCCTGGTGGCGGGCACGGCCGTGGTCATTGGCGCTCTGGCGCTGGCGGTGCAGATCGAGGCCTTCCGCTGGGCCCCCGTGGGCTTCATCGAGGTGGTGAAGCGCGGCGTCGGCATGGCCAGTGCCATCCTCCTGGGGCGCTTCGTCTTTGGCGAGTCCCTGGACGGGCGGAAGTGGGTGGCCGTCGCCCTGCTGACCCTCGGCGTCGGCCTGGTGGTGGGCCTGCGCTGATTTTGCGTGGCGGTCCCCGGCGACCAAACTGGGATACTGGGGTCATGCGCATCCGAATCGCCCTCCTCACCGCTGTTTTGGCCCTCTCCCTGGGCGCGCAGGAGGCCTTCCTGGTGAAGCCCTATCTGCAGCTGGGGGATGCCCCGGCCCCGGTGCGCAAGGAGCGTCTCGACCTGCTGTGGCATGCCGCAGACAAGGACGAGACCTGGACCGTGGAGGTGCGCCTGGGCAAGGCCTGGGTGGCCCAGACCCCGGTCACCTTCCGCCGCCTGGATGCCCCGCCCCTGCCGCCCCACCGCATCTGCCGCGTCACCCTGCGGGACCTTCCACCGGGAGCCAAGGTGCCCTACCGGGTGAAGCAGGGTGGGAAGGTGGTCTTCGAGGCCGAGGCGCAGACCCGCACGGCCGGGGCCCACCGCATGGTGGTGCTGGGCGATATCGCCGACGGCTCTCCCAACCAGGCCGCCATCGCCAAAGCCCTGGCTGCGGAGCGGCCGGACGCGGTCTTCGTGGTGGGAGACCTGGTCTACGGTCGCGGGCGGGCCTCGGAGTACCGGAAGGTGTTCTACCCGGTCTACAACGGCGAAGACACCGGGATGGCGCGGGTGCCGTTCCTGGGCATGCCCGGCAACCACGATGCCCCCTTTCCCGGCTTCGAGGATTCCGCCGCCTTCTACGCCTACTGGTCCCTGCCCCTGAACGGGCCCGCCCTCAAGGCCGGCGAGCCTGGCGCCGCCCCCGTGAAGGCCGGGCTCCATGACGCCATGGTGGCCGCGGCTGGACCAGCCTTCCCTCGCATGGCCAGCTTCAGCTTTGACTGGGGCCCGGTGCACTGGACGGTGCTGGACTCCAACCCCTATGTGGACTGGGACAGCCCCGTGCTGAAGGCCTGGCTGGAGGCGGATCTGGCGGCCGCGAAGGGAGCGGCCTGGCGGGTGGTGGCCCTGCACCACCCCCTCTTCCAGAGCTCCCACAGCCATGTCAACGACCAGTGGATGCGCCCCCTCAGCCCGATCTTCGAGAAGCACGGCGTGAGCCTGGTCTTCGCGGGCCACGTGCACAACTACCAGCGCACCGCACCGCTGCTGTTCAGCCCCACCAAGGTGGGCTCCCGCCGGCAGCCCGTGGAGGGGACCTTCACCGTGGACGAGGCCTTCGACGGCCGCACCGTCACCCGCCCCAAGGGCATCATCCACATCGTCACGGGCGCCGGCGGGGCCGACCTCTACGACCCCAAGCAGACGGCTGACAAGGCCAGCTGGCAGCCCTGGACCCGGGCCTTCATCGCGGACCGCCACTCCTTCACCGTGCTGGATGTGGAGGCCGGGAAGCTACGGCTCCGCCAGCTCGATGCCCAGGGCCGCGAGCTGGACGGAATCACGCTGACGAAGTGACTCAGCGGCTGAAGCTGATGCTGTAGGTCAGCGGCTTGGGCAGCTGGGGGCTCTTCACCGTGGCGTTCATGGTGAGGGTCTTGCCATCGGCGCTCAGCTTGAAGATGTTGGTGCGCTCGCCCTCGTCGTTCTTGAAGGTCTGGATCATCTGATCCTTGGAGACCTGGGCGGCCACCATGAACTTGTCGCCGTCCTCACGCGTCCAGGGGCCAGGCCGGCCGCCAGGAGGCATGGGGATCACGTCCCGGTCGTCGAACTTCACCAGGGTCTCTTTGTCCGAGATGGCGATGATCACCTTCTTGTAGACCGGGTTCAGGCGCACCAGCTTGGCGCGGGCGATGGGCCGCTTGATGAAGTTCATGTCGGCCACGGTGGAGTTCACCGCCGCCACCACATCATCGGCCCGGGCCTGGACCCAGGTGCCGGACAGGGCGGACTCCTGGGCGGCAAGGGAGAAGGTGACAAGCGCAGGGAGAAGGAACAGCCGAGCTGCACGCATGGGGAACTCCTTGGGTTGGGGTGGTCCCTACCATAGCAGTTAACAAAGAGAATTGGCCCCAGCTGGGGCCAATTCTCTTATCTGGACAGCCCTAGGTGAGGGTCGCCACCAGCACGGCCTTGATGGTGTGCATGCGGTTCTCCGCCTGATCGAAGACCACGCTGTGGGCGCTGCGGAAGGCCTCGTCCGTGACCTCCCGGATGTCGTGGCCCAGGGCCATCTGCTCCCGGGCCAGCTTGGTCTCGAAGTCGTGAAAGGCCGGCAGGCAGTGGAGGAACTTCACCTCCGGGTTGCCGGTCTGTTGCAGCATGCCCAGGGTGACCTGGAAGGGGGTGAGCAGCCGCACCCGCTCGGGGATCTGGTCCTCCTCGCCCATGCTGGCCCAGACATCCGTGTAGAGGGCATCGGCCCCCGCCACGGCCACAGCCACATCGTCCGTGACCTCGATGACCGCACCAGTCTCCTGGCTCGCGGCCCGGGCCGCCGCCAGCACCGCAGGGTCCGGCGCCAGCTCCTTGGGCCCCAGGACCACCAGGTGCAGGCCGGTCTTGGCGGCGCCGTACATCAGGGCGTAGCTCATGTTGTTGCGGATGTCGCCGCAGAAGACCAGCTTCATGGCGGACAGGGGCTTGGCGACATGCTCCTCCAGAGTGAGGAAGTCCGCCAGGATCTGGGTGGGGTGGTCCGTGTCCGTGAGGCCGTTCCACACGGGCACGCCACCGTGGCGGGCCAGGGCCTCAACGACCTCCTGCTTGTAGCCCCGGTACTCGATGCCGTCGTAGAAGCGGCCCAGCACCTTGGCGCTGTCCTCGAGGGACTCCTTCTTCCCCACCTGGGAGCTGGCGGAGTCCAGGAAGGTCACATGGGCGCCCTCGTCCAGGGCCGCCACCTCGAAGGCGCAGCGGGTGCGGGTGCTGGTCTTCTCGAAGAGCAGGACGATGTTCTTGCCTTGGAGCAGGGGCGCATAGACCCCCTGGCGCTTCTTGGCCTTCAGCTCCCGGGCCAGGTCCAGCAGGTGGCGCACCTCGGCCGGGGTGAAGTCCATGAGGGTGAGGAGGCTGCGGCCCTTCAGGTTGACGGTCATGGCGTTCTCCCCTGGCAATCCAGGGCCCCAGGTTAACGCCGGGTGCTCCAGGGGCGGCTTCGAAAACCCTTGTGGGGCCTCCGCCTTGACACTCTGTCAGACCCTCCCCCCTGGCCCGCGGAGCGCATTGGTGGTTCCATTTCCGGGGCTTGGCCGTATAGTCATCTCCACGGAATCCCAATTCCCCATCGGCATCCAGTCCCGGGAGGCAGTCATGCGGCCACTGAAGCAGCTCATCGAGGAAAAGCCCGCCACGGTCGCCGTGGGACCGGACGATTCGGTGCTGGTGGCGCTGGAGCTCCTGGCCGCCCACGGCATCGGCGCCCTCCCGGTCCTCGAGCAGGGCCGCCTGGTGGGCATCTTCTCCGAGCGGGACTATGCCCGGAAGGTGATCCTCAAGGGCAAGGCCTCCAAGGACACCTCGGTGCGCGACATCATGAGCGACAAGCTCAGCTGCGTGACCCTGGCCCAGACCGTGGAAGAGTGCATGGCCCTCATGACGGACAAGCGGGTGCGCCACCTGCCGGTGATCGCCGCAGACCACTCTCTCATCGGCATCCTGTCCATCGGCGATCTGGTGAAGGAGGTCATCTCCCACCAGAAGTTCACCATCGACCAGCTGGTGAGCTACATCCAGAACTGAGTCAGCCCGCAGACGCCGGCCCGGCCCCGAAAAAACGCTGGATCTCGTCCTTCTGGCGCAGGGCGTCGCTGTAGCCCAGGGCGATGAGCTCCCGGGTGTAGCCCGCCTCGAAGAGCAGGTAGCTGAGGACGGCGGAGCCGGTCCGGGAGGTGATGCCCGCCCGGCGGAAGAAGAAGCGCACGACGGCCGGGAGGGCCTTGGCGTGCTTGCCGGCGAGAGAGGCCAGGTCCTGGCTGGGTGAGATGACCAGGGTCTCGATGGGCCGCAGGCCGAGCTCCAGGCTCGCTCGCAGGTCTTCGGGGATGCGCCCGAGGGTCTGGTTCACGCGCTGCAGCTGCTCCAGGTCGCTGTTGAGGCTGTCCACGAACACGCTGTCCAGGACCTGCCCGGCGATGTCGGCGATGGTGGGATAGCGGCTGCCGTCGAGGGACTTCCGCGCTTCCCGCTCGGTCCCGGCGACGCCGATGATCATCACCCGGTCGGCGCCCAGGTGCAGGGCCGGGCTCACGGGGGCGAGGAAGCGGACGGAGCCGTCCCCGAAGTACTCCCGGTGGACCTTCACCGCCGGGAAGAGCATGGGGATGGCGCTGGAGGCGAGGAGGTGGTTGAGGCCAATGTGCGTCCGGGCGCCGGCCCGCCGGAACCGCTGCCAGGAACTGATCTCGGGATGGCCGTCAAAGAAGCTCACGGATTCGCCGGAGGTGTAGCCCGAGCACGTCACCGACAGGGCGTACAGGTGGCCCCGCTGCAGGGCCGGGCCGATGCGGTCGAAGTGGATGATCCGGGCCAGGAGGTGCCGCAGTGGGGTGTTGTCCAGCAAGGAGCGGCGAGAGGGATGGAGCTGCCGGGGGCGGAACAGGGAGGTGAACCAGCGGAGGCTGTTCCAGGTCATGCCCCAGGGATCGGTGCTGTAGATCTGATCGCTGGTGAAGTTCGCCCAGACCTGCTCCAAGCGGCGGACGCCCACCTTGAACCGGGAGGCGTGGCAGGCCAGCACCGCAGCATTGATGGCCCCGGCGGAGGATCCGCAGAGGATGGTGAAGGGGTTGGCCTTCGCCTTCGGCAGCAGCTCGGCCATGGCCTTGAGGACGCCCACCTGATAGGCGCCGCGGGCGCCCCCTCCGGAGAGCACCAGGGCCGTGCGACTGGGGGTGGCGGTCATGGTCCTAGCGTGGGCCCAAGACCGGGTCCAGGCCAGGGCAATGTGCCCTCTGAATCTAGCCCTTCGCCTTGCCTGCGGCCCGCCAGGCGGCGATGAGCTCGGCTTCGCGCTGGGCTGTGGGGCCGTCCAGCTTGGTGCGGCCCTTCTCGACCTTTTCCTGGGTCTTGAACCAGGCGAGGGTGTCCCGCACGGTGTCGGCGGCGGGGCGGAAGCGCAGACCCGCCTTCACGGCCCGGTCGTTGCGCCAGGTGTGGAAGCCCTTGGTCTCGCCCACAAAGGGCGCCCAGATGGGGAACTCCAGGTCCTTCTGGGCGAGGAGGAAGTCCGTGGGGATCCAGATGGGCTTGCTGGTGGGGCTACCCGCCTTCTGGCAGGCCTCCACCACGGTGCCCCAGGCCAAGCGCTTTTCCGGGCCGCAGGCGTTGAAGACACCTAGCGTGCCCTGCTCCACCAGGAGTACCAGCCAGGTCGCCAAGTCCCGTACATCGATGATCTCCAGGGGATCGCTGGGGGCGCCAGGAACCGCAACCTCACCGCCCCGGTCGAAGCGGGCGGGCCAGTAGGTGAAGCGGCCGGAAGGGTCATCGGGCCCCACGATGTAGCCCGGCCGGATCACCGTGCTGCGGCCGGGCATGGCCTTCTGGGCGGCCTGCTCACACAGGGCCTTGAGGGCGCCGTAGTTCTCGAAGCTCTTGCCCATATCCTCCAGGGTGGGGTCCGCCATGGTGGACAGCGGCGCGTCCTCGGTGCCGTTCTCAGGGTTGGGCTCCTTGTAGGCGCTGATGCTGGAGATGATCAGGTACTGGCGGACTCGGGGGGCTAGCAGGCCGGCTGAGGCGGCCACCATGCGGGGGTAGTAGGCGCTGTTGTCGATGACGGCGTCCCAGGTGCCCTTCTCCAGGGCCTTGAGGCCATCGCCCTTCTTGGGGTCCCGGTCCCCCAGCAGCTTCTCTACACCGGGGAAGAGCTCCGGGCGCGTCTTGCCGCGGTTGAACATGGTCACGTGGTGGCCCCGGGCCTGGGCGATCTCGATGGTGGCCGGCCCCAGGAAGCCCGTGCCGCCGAGGATGAGGATGCGCTTGCCGGCCTTGGCAGGGGCCGCAGAGAGCCCCGTGGCGGCCAGGGCGGCACCGGCGGCGGAACACTGGAGGAAGGTGCGGCGGGAGAGGGTCATGGGGGCTCCAGGGCGATGCAGGCTGAACAGGGTGGCCTGCCTTGGCGTGTTCCACCATACTCCACCAGCGAACGCCCCCACTGACCGGACCGGGAGCGGGGTTGACTTTCAGGACATCTCCCTGGAAAAATAGGGACATGCACCGAGCCATGGTCAAGGATTCCCGGGAGCCGCGGAACACCGCCGGCCGGGGTCTGTCCGCGATTACCACCAACGGGACCATTACGAATACCGCACCTCGGGGCGTCTGACTGAAACCACCCTTCAGAATCGGCCCCGCGGTGATCCCGCGGGGCCGGTTCATTCCACAGGACCGGAGTCTTCCATGCAGCCCAGCCTCATCCGCGTTATGAAATTCGGCGGCACCAGCGTGGCTGGCGCCACTCGCATCCGCGCTGCGGCCGACCTGGTGGCCACTGCTCGTCAGACCCACCGGGTCTGCGTCGTGGCTTCGGCCATGTCCGGCATCACCAACCTGCTGCTGCACGGGGGCCGGGTGCCGGACCGGGAAGAGGCCGACCGCCTCTTGCTGGCCTACCGGGAGCGCCATGCCGCCGTGGTGGCTGACCTGGCCGAGGAGCTGGGCGCCGAAGCCGCCACCCTGCGGGCTGAGCTGGAAACCCTCGAGACCCTGGGCCGCCGCCTCCTCCACGGCATGGCCCTGCTGGAAGAGGGTCCGCCCTCCGTGCTGGCCCAGGTCTCCAGCCTCGGTGAGCGCGCCTCCTGCGCCATCCTCATGGCCCTGCTCAAGGCCCGGGGTCTGGCGCCTTGCTACCTGGACCCCGTGACCCACATCCGGGTGGAGGGCGACCCCCTCCAGGCCCGGCCCCGCATGGCCGACATCGACCTGGCCTTTGCCTCCGTCAAGGCCGGGCCGGACAACCTCTGGCTGCTGCCAGGGTTCTTCGGCGGCGATGCCCAGGGCCGGATCCTTAGCCTGGGGCGGGGTGGCTCGGATCACAGCGCGGCGCTGGCCGCCGCCGCCCTCGGAGCGGACCTGTTGGAGATCTGGACCGACGTGGCGGGCCTCTACAGCGCCGACCCGGGCCTGGTGCCCGAAGCCTTCCCCCTGCCGGAAGCCAGCTTCGAGGAGGCCATGGAGCTCTCCTTCTTCGGCGCCAAGGTGCTCCACCCCAAGACCATTCCCCCAGTGCGGGAGCGGGGCATCCCCGTGCGGGTCTGCAGCAGCTTCGACCCCGCCCACCCGGGCACGATCATCCGCGAGCAGGTGCCGCCGCCCCCCAGCGGCGTGCGCGGCCTCTCCTTCCTGCGGGACCTGTCCGTGGTGAACCTCACGGGCCCCGGCCTGCCGGGTGTTCCGGGCACCGCCGGGCGCGTGTTCAGCGCCCTGGCCCGGAAGGGCATCTCGGTGGTGCTCATCACCCAGAGCTCCTCCGAGCTGTCCATCTGCTTCGCCGTGCGCCGCGCCGATGGCCCCGCTGCCGTGGCGGCCATCGAGGAGATCTTCCCGGCGGAGCTGTCCGCGGGCTTCATCGATCCCGTGGTCCTGCTCTCGAACCTGGCGGTGTTCAGCATCGTCGGTGACGGCATGCGCACCCGCACCGGCGTGGCCGGCACCTTCTTCGACGCCCTGGCGGAAGTGGGCTGCAATGTGGTGGCCATCGCCCAGGGCGCCAGCGAGCGCATCATCTCCGCCGTGGTGGCCGAGGCCGACGGCGCCCGGGCCATGACCCACATCCACCGCCGCTTCTTCCAGGCCAAGGTGGTGGTGGACCTCCACCTGCTGGGCCCGGGCAATGTGGGCGGCACCCTGCTGGGGCAGATCGCCCGGCAGCACGACCACCTGCTGGCTCAGGGCCTGGACCTGCGGGTGGTGACCATCGCCAACAGCCGGCACATGCTCACGCAGGCCGGGGGCGTGGACCTCGCCCGCTGGCGCACGGACCTGCCCGAGGCCGGACCGACGGATCTGGATGGCCTCGTGGAGAGCGTCCGCAGCGGACCCCCGGCCCTGCCGGTGCTGGTGGACTGCACCACCAGCGGGGACCTGGCCCAGCGCTATCTGGAGCTCTTCGCCGCTGGCTTCCATGTGGTCACCGCCAACAAGAAAGCCAACAGCCACACCCAGGCCTACTACCGGGAGCTGCGCCGCTGCTCGGCCCGCCGGGGCCTGCGCTTCCTCTACGAAGCCAATGTGGGCGCCGGTCTGCCCATCATCGACACGGTGAAAAACCTGGTGCTCACCGGCGACCGCGTGCTGCGGGGCGAGGGCATCCTCTCGGGTTCCATGTCCTACATCCTGGGCCTGCTGGGGGACGGCGTGGCCCTCTCCGAGGCGGTGCGGTTGGCCAAGGACAGCGGCTTCACCGAGCCCGATCCCCGGGATGACCTGAGCGGCATGGATGTGGCCCGCAAGCTCATCATCCTGGCCCGGGAGTGCGGCATGGAGCTGGAGCTGGCGGACGTGGTGGTGGAGGGCCTCCTCCCCGCCGACTTCGATGCCACCGGCGACATCCCCTCCTTCATGGACCGTCTGCCCTCCCTGGACGCGTCCTTCCGCCAGCGCCTGGCCGCCCTCAAGGCCGAGGGCAAGACCCTCCGCTATGTGGGCAGCCTGTCCGAGGCCGGCTGCCGCGTGGGCCTGCTGGCCGTGGATGCGGACCACCCCTTCGTCCCCATCAAGGGCGGCGAGAATGCCCTGGCCCTGCTGACGGAGCGCTACCAGCCCCACCCCATGGTCATCCGTGGCTACGGCGCCGGGGCCGAGGTCACCGCTGCCGGCGTGCTGGCCGACATCCTGCGTCTGGTGCCCCCGGGCGCCCGCCCGGCCCGGAGGCTCTGATGGCCACCTGCCCGCCCCTTCCCGCCGCTGGCGTGGTGGCCTACGCCCCCGCCAGCATCGGCAACATGGCTGCGGGCTTTGACCTGCTGGGAGCGGCCCTGGCGCCCCTGGACGGCAGCCTGCTGGGCGATCTGGTGCGGGTGGTTCCCGCCGCAGAGAACGCCTTCCGGATGGTCGGCGCCCACGCGGCGGCCCTCTCTGGCGATGGCCGACCCAACCTGGTGCTGCGGGCCCGGGACCTGTTCCTGGAGGCCCTCGCCGCCCGGGATCTGACCTCGCCTCCCCTGGCCATCACCCTGGACAAGCGCCTGCCGGTCTCCAGCGGCCTGGGCTCCAGCGCCAGCTCCATCGTGGCCACCATCGTGGGCCTTCAGGCCCTCTTCGGAGAGCCCCTGGAGACCGCTGAGCTGGTGGACCTGGCGGGCCGCGCCGAGGGCAGCACCAGCGGCAGCATCCACCTCGACAATGTGGTGCCCTCCCTGCTGGGGGGCCTCCAGCTGGTGGTACCCGGGCGGGGCGGCCGGTCCACCCCCCGGCGCCTGCCCTGGCCCGGGGACCTCCTGCTGGCGGTGGTGCATCCGGATGTGCACCTGCCCACGGCCCAGAGTCGCAAGGCCCTGCCGGAGCGACCCCTCTGGTCTGAGACCATCGCGTTCGCGGGCAACCTGGCGGGCCTGGTCCACGCCCTCCACACCGGCGACCGGGCCCTGCTGGGTCGCTGCCTGCGCGACCCCATCGTCGAGGGCTACCGCGCCCCGCTGGTCTCCGCCTTCCGGGCGGCCCAGGCTGCGGCCATGGCGGCGGGCGCCCTGGGCTGCAGCCTGTCCGGCTCGGGTCCCTCCATCTTCGCCGTGGTGCCCAACGAGGAGACCGCCGCCGTGGTCATCCACGGCATCCGGCAGGCCTTCGGCACCGATGGTGTCGCCAGCCGTGCCTGGGTCTGCGCCCTGGACATCGAAGGCGCCCGCATCCTTTCCCCCGAGTCCGTTCCAACAACATTTCAGTGAGAAAGACTCACCACCAAGACACCAGACTTCAGTTTGTCTCGCGTATCGGCGCAACCGATACCGAGAAGACACCAAGAACTGCATAAAAAGAATCCTTTGTTTTTCTTGGTGCCTTGGTGCCTTGGTGGCGAAAAGATTTTCATGTTTTTCTGCGGCATAAAATTCCCCCCCACTCTTGCCGAGGCCCGCTCATGAAGCTCGTCAGCACGCGCAATGCCACCCTTGAGAACACTTTCCTGGGGGCGGTCCAGGCTGGGCTGGCGCCGGACGGCGGGCTCTATGTGCCCACGACGATCCCGCGCTTCCCCGATGTGGCCAACCTGCTGACGGCGGACTTCCAGGATCGCTCCACGGAGATCCTCCACCGCTTCATCGGCGATGAGATTCCCCGGGCCGAGCTGGAGGCCCTGGTGCGCCGCACCTTCACCTTCCCGGCCCCCGTGGTGCCCGTGGCGGACCACCTTTCTGCCCTGGAGCTGTGGCATGGGCCCACCCTGGCCTTCAAGGACTTCGGCGCCCGCTTCCTGGCCCAGGTCATGGCCTACTCCGCCACGGGCACCCGCCGCACGGTGCTCACCGCCACCTCCGGCGACACCGGTGCCGCCGTGGCCCAGGCCTTCTGGGGCCTGCCCGGCGTGCAGGTGGTGGTGATGTATCCCAAGGGCCGGGTCTCACCCCTGCAGGAGCGCCAGTTTGCGACCTGTGGTGGCAACGTGCTGGCGCTTGCGGTGGAAGGTGCCTTCGACGACTGTCAGCGGCTGGTGAAGGCCGCCTTCGAGGATCCGGAGCTGGTGTCGGGCCTGGGCCTCACCTCCGCCAACAGCATCAACATCGCCCGCCTGCTGGCCCAGACGCTGTACTACTGGGAAGCGGCGGCGCAGCTGCAAGGCGCGGGCCCCCTGGTGGTCTCCGTGCCCAGCGGCAACTTCGGCAACCTCTATGCGGGGCTGCTGGCCCAGCGCTGCGGCGCCCCCGTGGCGCAGCTGGTGGTGGCCACCAACGCCAACCGGGTGGTGCCTGAGTACCTGGACTGCGGCACCTACACGCCGCGGCCCTCCGTGGCCACGGTGTCCAACGCCATGGATGTGGGCGCCCCCAGCAACTGGGAGCGCATCCACGCCCTCTTCGGCGGCGACCACGACGCCATGGCCTCGGCCCTGCGCTGGGGCAGCCGCACGGATGCCGAGACCGTCCGCACCTTGGCGGAGCTGTACGCCCTGGGCTACCAGGCCGACCCCCACGGGGCCGTGGCCTGTGCGGTCCTCCAAAGCTGCCTGAAGCCGGGCGAGCAGGGCCTCTTCCTGGCCACCGCCCACCCCGCCAAGTTTGGCGAGGTGCTGGAGCGCGACCTGGGCATCCAGGTGCCCCTGCCCGAAGCCCTGCTGGCCGTCCAGAACCGCCCCGTCCTTGCCGAGCCCCTCAGCGCCGACATGGCCGCCCTCAAAGCCAAGCTGCTGGCGTGGAGCCCGCAGGGCTGAGCCCTACCAGACCATGGTCCTCCGGACGATCTGCACGTCGGTGTAGGGATCGACGGGGGCGGGCATCAGGCCGGCGGGGCGCGGTGGCGTTCCCGTGGGCAGGCCCGGCAGGATCATCTCCAGGCTGAGGCGGGCACCGGGCGGCGCGTCCACGGTGAGGGTGAAGCTCGCCGCTGGGGCAAACCAGAGCAAGGGGCCGCCGGTGGGCAGGGGGCGGCCATCCAGGCTGAGGGCG
>CAIRQL010000045.1 GCA_903880675.1 uncultured Holophagaceae bacterium
CATCGGCCAGAAGCGCTCCACCATCGCTCAGGTGGTGAAGACCCTGGAAGAGTACGACGCCATGAAGCACACCATCGTGGTGGCCGCGTCCGCTTCCGAAGCCGCTCCCCTGCTCTTCCTGGCCCCCATGACCGGAGCGGCCCTGGGCGAGTACTTCATGTGGCACGGCAAGGATGGTCAGCCTGCCGGCAAGGAGAACCCCGGCGGCCACGTCCTCTGCATCTACGACGATCTCTCCAAGCAGGCTGCGGCCTACCGCGAAATCTCCCTGCTGGTGCGGCGCCCTCCCGGCCGCGAAGCCTACCCTGGCGACGTGTTCTACCTCCACAGCCGCCTGCTGGAACGTGCCTGCAAGCTCAGCGATGAGCGTGGCGCTGGCTCCCTCACGGCCCTGCCGGTCATCGAGACCCAGGCCGGTGACGTGTCCGCCTACATTCCCACCAACGTCATCTCCATCACCGACGGCCAGATCTTCCTGGAGAGCGATCTGTTCAACGCTGGCGTCCGCCCGGCCGTGAACGTGGGCATCTCTGTGAGCCGCGTGGGTGGTTCCGCTCAGGTGAAGGCCATGAAGTCCGTGGCCGGCACCATCAAGCTCGACCTCGCCCAGTACCGCGAGCTGGCGGCCTTCTCCCAGTTCGGCTCCGACCTGGACAAGGCCACCCTGGCTCAGCTGAACCGTGGCATGCGCCTGGTGGAAGTCCTCAAGCAGGGCCAGTACTCGCCCATGCCGGTGGAGAAGCAGGTGGTCACCATCTGGGCTGCCACCACCGGGTGCGTGGATGACCTGCCGGTTGCCCAGGTGCGCCGCTTCGAGACCGAGTTCCTGGCCTTTTTGGACGTCAATGCCCCCGAGGTCCTGCGCAGCATCCGCGAGACCAAGGTGCTGAGCGACGACACCAAGGCCCAGCTCAAGACCCAGGTGGCGGCCTTCAAGGAGACCTTCTCGGGCTCCCTGAACCAGACCGCGGGAGCCTAGTCCCATGGCGAGTCTCCAGGACATTCGCCGCCGCATCAGGTCGGTGAAGAACACCCAGCAGGTCACCAAGGCGATGAAGATGATCTCCGCGGTGAAGCTGCGCAAGTCGCAGGAGCGCCTGGTGGCTCTGCGTCCCTATGCCGGGAAGATGTTGGAAGTGGTCCGACGGGTTGTGGGCCGCATCCGGGGTGACGTTGAGATCCAGCCCGGGCCAGCCGCCCAGGCCTTCCTGTCCCCCCGCGAGGAGAAGCGCATCCGCCTGATCTTCGTGGCCTCGGATAAGGGCCTCTGTGGTGGCTTCAACGCCAACGTGGCGAAGGCCGCCACGGCCTTCGTCAAGGAGTGCACCTCCGAGATCGTCCACCTAGACGTGGTGGGCAAGCGAGCGGTGGAGTGGGCGAAGAAGCAGAAGCTCACCCCGGCCAAGGAGTACCTGAATATCCCCCTGGTCGGCTTCCAGCGGGTGGTGACTGAGATCTCAGAGAGCGCCGCCGCCCAGTACCATGCGGGCGAGATCGATGCCCTCTACATCGTCTACAACTACTTCAACAGCGCCGTGGCCCAGACGCCCACCGTCACTCGGGTGTTCCCCATGGAAGTGGACCGCCGCGGTGAGGACCGGAACGCCACCGAGGTTTCCCACCTCCTGGAACCCGATCCCAACACCGTGCTGGAGACCCTCCTGCCGCGGTTCGTGGAGACCGAGCTCCTGCGCAACCTGCTGGAGAGCAGTGCCTCCGAGCACGGGGCCCGCATGGCCGCCATGGACAAGGCGAGCAGCAACGCCGGCGAGATGATCTCCAAGCTGACGCTCACCATGAACAAGATCCGCCAGGCCGGCATCACCAACCAGATCATCGAAATCGTTAGCGGCGCCAACGCCTGAGTCCTCAGCCTATTCCTTCGTCGAGGTAACCCATGTCCAACTCCCTTCAAGGCCGCGTGATCGCCATCGTCGGTCCCGCCGTGGACGTCGAATTCGGACTCCACCTGCCCGAGATCATGAACGCCCTGCTGACCGACATCGCCGGTGTCTCGGTCACGCTGGAGGTGCAGCAGCACCTCGGCGAGAACCGCGTCCGCTGCGTCTCCATGCAGCCCACCGAGGGCATGATCCGCGGGCAGATCGTGACTGACACTGGCAAGCCCATCAACGTGCCCGTGGGTCCCGAGACCCTGGGCCGCATCATCAACGTGGTCGGCGACCCCGTGGATGAGCGGGGCCCCATCGGCCACAAGATGACCCTCCCGATCCACCGCGAGGCCCCCAAGTACGAAGACCTGAACACCTCCTCCGAGATGTTTGAGACGGGCATCAAGGTCATTGACCTCCTCGAGCCCTACGCGAAGGGCGGCAAGACGGGCCTCTTCGGCGGTGCCGGCGTGGGCAAGACCGTGCTCATCATGGAGCTCATCAACAACATCGCCAAGGGCCACGGCGGCTACTCCGTGTTCGCCGGAGTGGGCGAGCGCACCCGCGAGGGCAACGACCTCTGGCACGAGATGATGGATTCCGGCGTCATCGACAAGAACGACCTCTCCAAGAGCAAGGTGGCGCTTATCTACGGCCAGATGACCGAGCCTCCCGGAGCCCGTGCCCGTGTGGCGCTCACCGGCCTCACCGTCGCCGAGTACTTCCGCGACGTGGAAGGCAAGGACGTGCTGCTCTTCGTGGACAACATCTTCCGCTTCACCCAGGCCGGCGCCGAAGTGTCCGCCCTGCTGGGCCGCATGCCCTCCGCCGTGGGCTACCAGCCCACCCTCGCCACGGAAATGGGCGAACTGCAGGAGCGCATCACCTCCACCAAGAAGGGCTCCATCACCTCCGTGCAGGCCGTCTACGTGCCGGCGGATGACTACACGGATCCCGCGCCCGCCACCACCTTCGCCCACCTGGACGCCACCACCAACCTGTCCCGCGACATTGCGGCCCTCGGCATCTACCCCGCCGTGGATCCCCTGGCCTCCACCAGCCGCCTGTTGGATCCCCGCATCCTGGGTGAGCACCACTACAACACCGCCATGCACGTCAAGTCGATCCTGCAGAAGTACAAGGAACTGCAGGACATCATCGCCATCCTGGGCATGGATGAGCTGAGCGACGACGACAAGCTCATCGTGGCCCGCGCCCGCAAGATCCAGCGCGTCCTCAGCCAGCCCTTCTTCGTGGCCGAGCAGTTCACGGGCATGGCCGGCAAGTACGTGAAGCTCGAAGACAGCATCAAGGGCTTCAGCGAGATCTGCGACGGCAAGTGGGATCACCTGCCCGAGCAGGCCTTCTACCTCGTCGGCACCATCGAGGAAGCTGTCGAGAAGGCCGAGAAGTTAGCGGCAGTCTAGTTTTGCTCCTCCCATGCTCGGAATCCGCCCAGCGGATTCCGAGTCTTTAAAAGAGATCGCCATGGCTCAATCCATCAAGCTGGAAGTGGTTACGCCGGAGCGGCCGGTCTTTTCGGCCGAGGTGGCCGAGGTCCAGTTCCCCACGGCCACCCGCGGCTACTACGGCGTCCTGCCGGGCCACACGCCCGTCATGACCGAGGTCGGCGACGGACTGCTCTACTACATCCAGGACGGCCAGAAGCATTGGCTCACGGTCTTCGGCGGCTTTGCTGAAGTCGGCCCCGACCGGGTCACCGTCCTGGCCCGCGAGAGCGAGACCATGGACATGCTCGACCTGGAGCGCGCCGAGGCCTCCCGCCAGCGGGCGCTCAAGCTGCTGAAGGAAGCCGTCACCGAAAAGGACCTGGCCAACGCCCAGGCCAAGCTCGACGCCAGCATCATCCGCCTGCAGGCCGCCGGACATCCCTCCGGCCACGGCTTCTGATCCACCTCCGTCGCGGACCAGCGGCGGGGGGCGTTCCGGTGGGCTGCCACCTCCGGAGTTCCAGGTGAGTGAGCGCCCGATTCTCGATCCCCAACCCCTGCGGGATCTCCTGGAGATCGGGGCCCCGGCGAGCCTTGTGCAAGAGCTGATCGCGCTCTTCCAGGAGGATGTCCCCTACCGGCTTGGCCGCCTGGAGAAGGCCCTGGGCTCAGCAGACCTGGGCGCTGCAGCGGCAGAAGCCCACACCCTCAAGGGGGCCCTGGGCAGCCTGGGCCTTCAGCAGTTCATGGACCTCACGGCCCGCATGGAAGCCCATGCCCGGGCCGGTCGCCTGGAGGAGACTGTGGACCTTGCCCAAGGCCTTGCGGCCGCCTACGCCGACGCCCTACAGGGCCTGCTGGAGACCTTCCCGGCCACCTGAGGTCGCCTAGAACCGAATGCCACCGTAGAGCCCCACCTGCACTTGGGGGGCCATGGCCTCGGCGAAGTCCTTGGGCGTGTTGGTGGTGTCCCGCCGCGAGAGGGGAGCCGCCAGCTCCAGCAGGACAAAGGGGCTCACCACCGGTGTGGGGATGCTGAAACCGAAGTTGACCTTGGCCCAGGGCCGGACCAGGGTGGTATCGGCACCCGCACCGACGGTGGGGCGGTAGGTGATTTTCTCCGAGCGGTACTCCACGCCTGCGCCGAAGTTCACCAGCAGCTTCCAGTTCACGGTTGCGCCGGCGGCCCAGTACTGGTTCTCCAGCTCCCCGAGGCGGGCCCCGCCGTAGCTGAGGTCTGAACTGGTCCGGTTGTGCCAGGTGGCGTTCATCTGGAGGGCAGCGACCTTCAGGTCGAATACATCCATGCCCACCCGGAAGCCCTGGCCGGTGGGGCTGACGGCATCGTATTTCTGCGTGCTGAAGCCCAGGGCCGCCTGGGCTTTACCCGCCTGCTTGTCCAGCAGGATGCCCACCTCACCTGACCAAGCCGGCAGGCCTGCCAGCAGGAACAGGAGGAGGCTTGGCTTGCGCATCGAGGTCTCCAGTCGCACAGATATGGCATCATCGGTCGCGGATGGGGCCGGGTCAACCATCTTTGGATCTAGGTGAAGGAATTTTCCGAATATTTTCCAACACTGCCTGACAGCGGAGGCGGGGGCCTCCCGGGCGCCCCGGGGTTTGCTACCCTCGATTCCATGAGGGCGATGCTCCGCTTCCTGATTCTCGATGACTTCGACCCGGAAACCGGGGAGCTGGCCCTGCGCATGGCTATCCAGCCCGGCGAAGAGCCCGGTCTGGAACTGATCCGCCTTCGGCTCCACCTCGGACGACCTGGCAACCACCTCGAGCCGCTCCGCCGGGAGCTGCGCACCCATGTGCAGATGCCCATGCCCGACTACTGGGAGTACGGCCTGAAGGTCATCATCCATGCCCTCGAAGAGGGACTGACAGAACCCGAGGGCCGCAACGCGCTCCGCTACCTCTGGGTGAAGACGCAGATCCTGCACCCCACAGACCCGGCCCGGTCCACGCTCAACCACCCGGTGGCCCGGCAGGTGGAAGTCTTCCGGGACTGGGCCCGCAAGCTGGACCAGGAGGGCCAGGCCATCCGGGCCGCTGAGATCCTGGATCGCCTCCTCATGGTGGCCCCCCGGGATGTGGCCAGCCTGGCCTACCTCGCCAGCTTCTTCCGAAGCCAGGGGATGCCCGAGGAGATGGTCGCCGTGGCGGAGCGCTGGATCCGGGCCGAGCCCGACCGCCTGGAAGCCAAGCTTCGGCTGGGGGAGGCCTTCCTGGCCCTGGGCAAGCCTCAGGAGGCCCGGGCTGCCTTCGACTCTGTCCTCAAGACCCAGCCGCTGCACCTGCTGGCCCACCTCGGCATGGCCCAGGCTCTGGGCCTCCTGGGGGGCAACCCCTTCCCCCACCTGGATGCCGCCCAGGAGCTGGATCCCACCGCCACCACCTCGGTGCTGCAGGAGACCTTTGACTACCGGGTGCTGAACCCTCCCGCCGGGGACCGGGTGCACGCCCTGGAGGACCTGCCAGACCTGCTGGGCATCAGCGGAGGCGAAGTCGATGACCTCACCCACCGCCTGGGCCTGCCCATGGGCCAGGACGGCCGGGTGTATGAGTCCGAGCTCGCCCGCTGGGTCGGCGTCATGAATCGCTATGCCCTCCTGCCCTCGGGGTTGCACTGGTCCGCCCCCACCCCGAGGCGGCTGCCGGAGCTGAATTAAGGGCGGCTGTTAGCTGATAGCCTGGCCCCCCTCTGCGATGATGGATGTACGCCCGGGGTTCCCATGTCCGTCCTGCTGAGCACCAGCCTGCCGTTTCCGCTCTTTCGCCGGGGCAAGGTCCGCGATGTCTATGACCTGGGCAGCCTGCTCCTCATCGTCGCCACGGATCGCATCAGTGCTTTCGACTGCATCATGCCTGAGGGCATTCCCGACAAGGGGCGGATCCTCACGGCCGTGGCCTCCCACTGGTTCGCCGCCACAGAGGACCTGGTGCCCAACCACTTCCGCGGCAAGGCCGGCTGGCCCGTCGAGCTGGAGGCCTACCGCACTGAGCTGGCAGGGCGGGCCGTGGTGGTGGAGAAGACCCAACCCCTGCCCGTGGAGTGCGTGGTCCGTGGCTACCTGGCGGGCAGTGGCTGGCAGGAGTACCAGTCCGGCGGCGCCGTGTGCGGGGTGCCCCTGCCTGCGGGCCTGAGGCTCGCCGATCGCCTGCCCGAGCCGATCTTCACACCCGCGACCAAGGCGGAGGAAGGGCATGACGAGAACATCTCCTTCGAGCGCATGGCCGAGCTGATCGGCGCAACCACCGCCGACCGGGTGCGAAAGTTAAGCCTGGCCCTTTACCAGCGGGGCGCAGCGCTGGCGGCGGAGCGGGGAATCCTGCTCGCTGACACCAAGTTCGAGTTCGGCCTCGATCCGACGGGCGAGCTGCTCCTCATCGACGAGGCCCTCACTCCCGACAGCAGTCGCTACTGGCTGGCGGATCGCTGGGTGCCGGGCGAGAATCCCCCGAGCCTCGACAAGCAGTTCCTACGGGACTATCTGGAATCCGTTCCGGGCTGGGATAAGCAGCCACCAGCCCCGCACCTTCCTGCTCCGATCGTCGAGGGCATTCGGGCCCGCTACCTGGACCTGGCGAGCCGCTTCGGCATCACCGTGTAGGCAAGGCCTCCAGGGTCCCCGCCGGGCCGATCGCACCGACCCTGAGCCGGTCAGGCGTCAGCCAGCGGCGGAGGTCTGCGTTCAGGTCCTGCAGGGTCAGGGCGTCGAGGGCCTCCTGAGTGGGAAGTCGGCCCTCCTGGGCCGCCTGGGCCCGGGCCATCTGGGCTTCGGGGTTGAGGGTGTCCAGACTCAGGGAAGCCCCCCATATTCGCCGGGCGCGGTCCAGGTCGGCGGGGGTAAATCCACGCTGGGCCAGGGCAGCCAGGCGTCCGAAGAAGAGCGCCCAGGCCTCCCGTGCGCCGGGGGCGGTGGTGTCCAGGGTGAGGGTAAGGCCCGCCCCCTCCCAGGTGGCCCGGAGGGGCGCCAGGAGGGGATTCCCGGGGACCAGGAGGCTCAACAGTGCCGCCGCTTCGGGCCGCAGGTCCCCGGGCACGGGGGCCAGGGCCTGGATCCGCAGGGCAGGTCCGAGCCTGGGGATGAGGACCGGCTGGGCCTGGAGCATCTTGGGGGGGGCGGCTGGGGGCATCACCGGGGTGGTCGGCCCGGCGGGCCAGGAACCGAAGTTTAGTAACACCAGGCGCTTGGCCTGCTCGATGCCCAGGTCGCCATGGAGAATGAGGGTGGCCCGCTCGGGGCGGAAGACCCGCTGCTGGAAGGTGGCCAGATCTTCCGGTCCAATGGCCAGGAGGGTGGCCTCCGTGGGCCGTTCAGCGGGATCCCAGGCCAGGGCCTCGCGGAGGCGGTCCCCCGGGGATGCGCCCCTCTGGAAGAGGTCCTTCATGCAGTCCGCCCGGCAGGCCGCCAGGTGCTGGGGGTTGAGTACGGGACGGAGGACCAGCTCTGCCAGGAGGCCCATGGCCCGGTCCTGCTCCCGGTTCCGGGCCGCCAACTTCCAGGTGAGGCCCTCCGGAGCACTGGCGGTGTCGAGGCGGATCCCTGCAGCTTCCAGGTCCCGGTCCACGGCTTCGGTCCGGGGTCCCCCGGGGCCGGTCAGCATCCGCCCGGCGAGGAGGGCTAGGCCGGGCCGCCCCGGCGGGGTGTCGGAGGGCAGCACCCGCAGCAGGAGGGAGACCCGCACCAGCGGGCGCTCCCGGTCTTCCAGGTGAACCACCCGGAGCCCGTTGGGCAGGGTGAATGTGTGGGGCCGGGGCTGGGCCTGGAGGGTTGCGGCGGCCAGCAGGGCCAGGAGGAGGGCCTTCATCGCTTCGCCTGCGGCAGCTGAGCTTCCAGCAGCTTCAGGGTGCGGCGCCGCTCGTCGGGGCTCAGCATGCGCATCTGCCGCAGACCCTCGGCCACCAGGTGCTCCCGCTGGGCCAGGTCCTGTACCCGGCTGGCGGCCAGGGCCAGCAGCACCCGGGAGGTCTCCGCATCCAGGGGGTCCTGGCCCTCGGCCACCGAGGGCTCCAGGCGGGCGGTGGTGCGGTGGCTGGGCTGCAGCCAGGCTCGGGCGGCGGCCTGGACGGTCTCAGGCGCCAGGGTGCGGAGGCGCTGCGCCTCCAGGTCCAGGAGCCGCCAGTCGCCTCCCTCAGCCCAGGCCCGGCCCAGGGCCCCGGCCAAGCGGGCCGGCTCATCGAGGGCCCGTAGATGGTCCGCCTCGAGCTGGGCCTGGGCCCGGGACCACGCCTCCGGAGCGATGGGTTCTTGCTGGAGCTTGAGGATTTCCGTGTGCAGGGCTGCCTCCAGCTCCGCCAAACTGTGGCCTGGGCTGGGCTCCAGTTCTACCAGCAGCAGTCCGGGCTGGCGCCCGCCCGGGAGATCCATGCGCAGCACGGCCTCCCGAGCCAGCGTCTTCTGGCGAACGAGGTGGGAGGGCAGCCTGCTGGTGCTGCCCCCTCCCAGAAGCTGGGCGACCATCTGCAAGGGCAGGTGGTCGGGGTGGCTCCTGGGGGGGATCCGCCAGCCCGTCAGGAGGCGGGGCGTGCTGCCCAGGGTGGCCTGCACCCGGCGGTCGCCCAGGCCGGCCTGGATCTCCGGGAGGGGGTGCTCTTCCCGGTCCAGGGGGAGGGGCAGGGTGCCGAGGTGCTTCTCCAGGTCTGGCAGGACCTGGGCCAGACTCAGGCCCCCCACCAGGATCACGGTGAGGCGCTCGGGACTCAGGCTGCGGCGGGCGTAGGAGCGCAGATCCGACCAGCGCAGGGCCTCCACCGCCGGCAGGTGGTCCGCCAGGTCCCGGCCGTAGGGATGGCCCGGGAGGGCCGCCCCCAGGACCAGGGCAGGACCGGGCTCCGCCTTGCTGCGCAGGTCAGCCAGCAGGGCCGCCCGGGCCTCCGAGAAGCGGCTTAGCTGCAGGGTGCGCAGGCGCTGGCCCTCGTTGCGGCACCAGGCCTGGAAGGCCTCCACCGGAAGGTCCATGCGGGCCACCAGGGCATCGGCCGTGGCTTCGGCGGACTGGCGGCCGCCCTGGGCCCGCAGCAGGTCCGCCAGGGGCGAAAGGGAGAGGCGCTCCTGCAGGCGGGCCTGGACGGCGGCCAGACTCGCTTCCAAGGCGGGCAGGTGGGAGTCGGCCCCGGGGGACCGGAGCTCGCGGAGCCGCTCCAGCCGCAGAGACTCCAGGAGGCCTTCCTCTTGCTTGAGCAGGGCGTCCAGGGCGGCCTGGGGCCGACCCCCTTCCAGGTCCTCCGGCCAGGTGGAGGCATACAGGATGCGGGCCAGCAGGTCGGTCGCCCCTGCCAGGGCCGTGGGCTCGTCCGCCCGCCCGCCGCGAAACACCAGGCTGGCATGGAAGGCGGGCAGGCCTCGCCGCTCGACCAGGAGGACGCGCACGCCGTTGGTCAGGCGCCGCTCCTGGACATCCGTCAGGCGCGGCACCTGGGCCGTCAGAGCGAGGGTGGCGAAGAGGGCGGAAACCAGCAAGCGCATGGCTCTCAGGGTACTCTCCCGCCCCGGGAACGGGCCCTACTTCACGCGGACGCTGCCGTTGGTGGTCTCCAGGCGGATGGGCTGGGTGCGGCCCGGCACCTTCACCCGCGCGCTGTGCTTGGTCTGTTCGATGACCTGGGCACCGGCCACTCGGACGTCCATGCTGCCGTTGCTGTTCTCCGCCACAATGTCGCCGGTGGCCTTGCCCAGCTCCACCTCGATGCTGCCGTTGGTGGACTCCAGGCGGATGCCCTCGCCCCAGCCGTCCAGGCGGAAAGCCTTGATGGAGCCATTGGTGGTCTCCAACTGGATACCGCCCTCCACGTCCTCGAGGATGATGCGACCGTTGGTGGTGCTGCCCTTGATTCGGGCAGAGAGGCCCCGGGCCTCGATGCTGCCGTTGGTGGTGTCCACTTGGACTTCCCCGCGGATGTGGGTCAGTAGGATGCTGCCGTTGGTGGCCTCGCAGCGGGCGAAGCCGTCCAGATTCTCAGCGCTCACCGTGCCGTTCGTGGTGCGGAAGTGGCCCAGGATCTTGCGGGGCACCTGCAGGGTCATCTCGCAGCGGGGGCTGATGTAGACGCCGATGCTCCAGGAGGGCTGCTGGAAGGCGGCCTCGATGTCGAGGTCGGCGCCCTTCCGTTGCACCACCAGGTTCACCCGGCGCCGGTCGCTGTCGCGGATCTGGGCCGTCAGGGCCACTTCTTCCTTGTCCCAGCCGGTGACCCGGATGGCACCGTTGCGGTTCCTCACCCAGAGCTTGCTGCCCTTGGCCAGGGGCTCCGTGCGCACGTCCGTGCGGGACCCCGAGGGCACCTCCACCCCGACCATGGGGGCCGGTGGGGCCGGCGGTGCCGGGGGAGGCGGTGGCGGGGCCGGGACCTGCGCCAGCAGCGCGCTCCCGACAATCAGCAGGGGGATCCAGCGAGGGAAGGCGATCATGGGTGCTCCCGGGGGAGAAAGAACCAGGGCGGGGCCTGGACATCCTGTTCACGGTCCTGGGACGAGGGCGTTTAGTCACGATACTCTGGAAGGCCATCCCGGAGGCTCCATGCCCGCCTACATCCTGTCCGCCACCCGCACCGCCATCGGGACCTTCGGAGGGGCACTCAAGCCCTTGAGCGCAGTTCAGTTGGGGGCCCTGGCGATCACGGAGGCCCTGGCCCGCGCGGGGGCGGCCCCCGAGGTGGTGGGGGACGTGGTCATGGGCAATGTTCTTCAGGCTGGCAACGGCCAGAACGTAGCCCGGTTGGCGGCCCTCAAGGCCGGCCTGCCCTTCTCCACGCCCGCCCACACCCCCAACCAGGTCTGCGGCTCCGGCCTCAAGGCCGTGGCCCTGGGGGCCCAGTCCATCCACATGGGCGATGCCGACATCGTGGTGGCCGGTGGCACCGAGAGCATGTCCAACGCCCCCTACCTGCTGCCCAGCGGCCGCTGGGGCGCCCGCATGGGGAACGCCCAGCTGCTGGACTGCATGATCCAGGACGGCCTCTGGTGCGGACACGGTGACACCCACATGGGCATCACCGCCGAGAACATCGCCGCCCAGTACGGCATCACCCGGGGGGCCCAGGATGCCTTCGCCCTGGCCAGCCAGCAGCGGGCCACCGCCGCCCAGGCCGCCGGTGCCTTTGACCGCGAAGTCTTCACCGTGACCCTGGCCGGGAAGAAGGGCGATGTGGCCTTCAACCGGGATGAGTACATCAAGACTGATGCCTCGGCTGAAAGCCTCGCGAAGCTGCGCCCGGCCTTCCGGAAGGAGGGCTCCGTCACCGCCGGCAATGCCAGTGGCATCAACGATGGCGCCGCCGCCCTGGTGCTGGCCTCCGAGGCCGCTGCCCAGCGCTACAAGCCCATTGCCCGCATCCTCGGCTTCGCTCAAGCCGGCGTGGACCCCGCCACCATGGGCCTGGGCCCGGTGCCCGCCATCCAGAAGCTGCTGGCCAAGACCGGCGTGAAGCTGGCCGACATCGATATCTTCGAGCTCAACGAGGCCTTCGCCGCCCAGAGCCTGGGCGTGCTGGCGGAGCTGTCGGACCTCGACCCTGCCCGGGTCAACCTGCGGGGCGGTGCCATCGCCTTGGGCCACCCCATCGGCGCCAGCGGCACCCGCATCCTGGTGACCCTCCTCCACCTGCTCCAGGACCAAGACAAGAAGCTGGGCCTTGCCGCCCTCTGCGTCGGTGGCGGCCAGGGCGTGGCCATGCTGGTGGAGAGGCTCTAGGCTGCCCTCAGCTGATAACCTGTCCCCGTGATCACCCTCACCCACGTCGGGAAGCAGTACGACCGCATCCACACCGCCCTGGCGGATGTGAGCTTCACCATCGGGTCCGGCGAGTTTGTGTTCCTCACGGGGCCCAGTGGCGCTGGCAAGAGCACCTTGCTGAAGCTGCTCTTCCGAGAGCAGGTCCCCGGCAGCGGAGAGATCCTGGTGGCGGGCCACCGACTGGCCGCCATGTCGGAGCAGGAGATCCCCCTCCTGCGCCGCAAGCTGGGGGTGGTGTTCCAGGACTTCAAGCTGATTCGGTCCCGCACCATCTTCGAGAATGTGGCCTTTGTGCTCAAGGTCCTGGGTGTGGGCGCAGCGGAGCAGAAGCAGCGGACCTTCCGGGCCCTGAAGATGGTCGGCCTCCAGCACAAGCTCAGCAGCTTCCCGCTCCAGCTGTCCGGCGGTGAGCAGCAGCGGGTGGCCATCGCCCGCGCCTTGGTCAACGATCCGCTGGTGCTGCTGGCGGACGAGCCCACGGGCAACCTGGACCCGGACCTGGCCCAGGAGATCATGGCCCTCTTCGAGCGCATCAACGGCCAGGGCACCACGGTCATCGTGGCCACCCACGACCGCAGCCTCATCCAGCGCATGCGCAAGCGGGTCATCGGCCTCGACCACGGGCGCATCGCCTTCGATCAGCCAGCGCCCACCAGCCTGGTGACGGTCTGAGGAACGGCGGCCCCCGGCCCGGCCCGGGTGAATGGCGCTAATCTGAGGGAGCCGCGACCTTCGCGTCAGCCCTCGAGGTCCCATGGCCCAGCCCCTCACCGATGCCCGCTTCGTCACTTCTGCCGCTGATGCCAAGAAGCTGGGGGTGTGCCATGCGGAGGTGGCCTTCGTGGGCCGCAGCAACGTGGGCAAGTCCTCCCTGCTGAACGCCCTGGCCAATCAGAAGCAGCTGGCGCGGGTCTCCAAGACCCCCGGCCGCACCCGCCTCATCAACGTCTTCCTCACGGGGCCCGACCGCTGGATCGTGGACCTCCCAGGCTACGGCTTCGCCACGGGCCCCGCCGCTGAGCGCGCCACCTGGCAGGCCATGGTGGAGGGCTACCTCACGGGTCGGGTGAGCCTGCGCATGGTCTTCGTGCTGGTGGATGCTGAAGTCGGCCCCACCAAGCTGGACCACCACATGATCGAGTGGCTCCGGGGCGAGGGCCTGCCCCACCGCATCGTGGCCACCAAGGCCGACCAGGTGAAGCCCAGCCGGGCCCTCAAGCAGCGCAAGGACGTGGCCGCTGACCTGGGCCTGCACAGCGCCGACATCGCCTGGGTGAGCGCTGCCAAGGGCTCGGGCATCGCCGAGCTGCGCAGGGAAGTGGCGGACCTGCTGGAGCTCTAGAGCGCCTCCACCCGACCTGCGCGCCACACCATGAACCGCCCCTCATGGGCCCAGGGCAGGGCGATGCCGTTGGCTTCCTGTTCGTGGGTGTGGAAGTGGCCGGTGATGAAGGTGCTGCCGGCGTGGGCCTGGGCGGCGGTGCGGAATGCCTCCCGGGGGAAGGCCACGCGATAGGCGGTATTGGTGGTGCGGAGCTTCTGTTCCAGCCAGGTGGCGACGCTGCGGGCGGTGCCACCGGGCAGCAGGCGGAAGGTCAGCCACAGGGGGCCAGAGCGGGAGATCAGGTGCCAGATGCGGTAGGGGAGGTCGGCACTGTTGACGAGGTCGCCGTGCTCCCAGGTCAGGGTCTCGCCCACCAGGCGGCCGCCGATGCCTTCGCCCATGAGATCGAAGCGTCCGGCGTGAGCGTCCAGGAAGTACTCCCGGTTGCCCAGCCACAGCCCCACCCAGCGTCCCGCCGCTCGGCGGGCGTCCACCCAGGCGAGGAAGCGGAGCTGGGCCTCGGACTGCATGCCCGGCAGCCCCACCCACACGTCAAAGGCATCGCCCAGAAAGAGCCAGTCAGCCTCGGGGTGGGCTGCAGTGGCTGCCGCCAAGCCCGTGAGGTCCGAGGACCAGTGGGGATCCGCCACGAGGATGAGGGCCCGGCTGGGGTCCGGCCGCTGGGGGGTGCCCCGCCACCAGGACAGCACCCGCAGGTGTCGCCCGACCAGGGCGGGCAGGGCCCGGACCAGCAGGGCAAGGGCACCCCCCAGGGTGTCGGCAATCCAGTCCCCCAATTCACAGGCACGACCTGGGACGAAAAACTGGTGCCACTCGTCGGTGGCGCCCCAGAAGGAGACAGCCACGAACACCAACATGTGGCGCTGGTACATGGGCAGGTCCGGACGGTTCTGCTGGAGGGCCAGGTCCAGGGCCCAGGCGAGGGCCGCAAACACCGACAGGTGGGCGACCTTATCCAGGGGCGGCGGCAGCGAGATGCCGCCCGGATAGCTGGACTGGGCGCTCAGCCAGACGATGGTGGCAGCCACCGCCAGGGGAAGGGTCCAGAGCCAACGCATGCGCATCCTTCATCGAACCACAGTGCAGGGGCCGTGGCCAGGAAGGGCGTGCCGAGCGCTTCAGCCGTTGAGGTGGACCATGGCAGCCTCGGCATAGCGGAGGCCGGCGGCGACACCCAGGGGCGCCACCGCGTCGATCTGGCAGAGCACATCAGGCGTAAGCACCAGGTCCAGGGCACCCAGGTTCTCTTCCAGGTGCTGGCGGCGGGTGGTCCCTGGGATGGGCACGATGTCGGAACCCTGTGCCAGTACCCACGCCAAGGCCAACTGGGAGGGCGTGACGCCCTGCTCTCGGGCCAGGGACTCAATCTTCCCCACCAGGTCCAGGTTGCGCTGGAAGTTTTCGCCCTGGAACCGGGGGGCGAAGCGCCGGTAGTCGCCTTCGGGGATGTCCTCCAGCGTGCGGAAGCGGGCCGTGAGGAAGCCGCGGCCCAGGGGGCTGTAGGCCACAAAGGAGATGCCCAGCTCCCGGACCGTGGGGAGGATCTCGTCCTCCGGGTCCCGGGTCCACAGCGAGTACTCGGTCTGCAGGGCCGTGATGGGATGGACAGCGTGGGCCCGGCGGATGGTGGCGGCCGATGCTTCGGAAAGGCCCAGGTAGCGGACCTTGCCGGCTTTGACCAAATCGGCCATGGTGCCCACAGTCTCTTCGATGGGCACGGTGCGGTCCACCCGGTGCTGGTAGTAGAGGTCAATGGTGTCCACGCCCAGGCGCTGGAGCGAGGCATCACAGCAGGCCCGAACATAGTCGGGGCGGCCGTTCACGCCCCGGAAGCTACCGTCCTCGCCGCGCACGTTGCCGAACTTGGTGGCCAGCACCACCTGGTCCCGCCGGCCCCGGATGGCCCGGCCCACCAGCTCCTCGTTCTTGAAGGGGCCGTACATGTCGGCGGTGTCCAGGAAGCAGAGGCCGCTGTCCAGGGCGTGGTGCAGGGTGGCGACGGCCTCCTCCTCTGAGCCGCTCTTGTAGAACTCGCTCATGCCCATGCAGCCGAGGCCGAGGGCAGAGACGGTGAGATCCGAGTGGCCGAGGGTGAGGGTTTTCATGAGAGCTCCGGGGGGGTGGGCTGTAACATGGACAGATTATGACCTCTCCAGAAATGTTCTCGCTTCGGCTGCCGGCTGGCCCTGTCCCCATGCGCCTGCTCGTCCTGCTCGGCGCCCTGGCGGTGTCCTGCGGCAAGGGTGTGCGGCCCCCCGGTCCGCCCCTCCAGGTGGGCGTCACGGCAGCGGTGCAGCAGGATGTGCCCATCACCCACGAGTGGGTGGGCACGCTGGATGGCATGGTGAACGCCGAGATCCGCCCCCAGGTGGAGGGCTACCTCCTGCGGCAGGTCTACCGGGAGGGCTCGACCCTGCGCAAGGGCGACGTCCTCTTTGAGATCGACCCGCAGCCCTTCGCTGCTGCGGCGGAGCAGGCCCGTGCCGCCCAGGCCCGGGACCAGGCGGCGCTGGACAAGGCCAAGCTGGACATGGACCGCATGACGCTCCTGTCGGCGGAGGGAGCTGTCTCCCGGCAGGACCTCGACAACGCCCGCTCCTCCCTGCGGCAGGCCCAGGCCAATGTGGATGCCACCCGCGCCGCCAGCGAGCGGGCTCAGCTCAGCCTCCAGTGGACCAAGGTTGTGGCGCCCATTCAGGGTGTTGCGGGCATGGCCAAGGTGCAGGTCGGCGAGCTGGTGAACGCCTCGCGGGTGATGACCACGGTGTCCACGGTGGATCCCATCAAGGTGTTCTTCAGCGCCAGCGAGCAGGAGTACATGGAGTGGGCCCGGGGCTGGGCTGCCAAGGGCGGTGGCAAAGGCAGCCTCACCCTCGCGCTCTCGGACGGCACCACCTACCCGCGCCGGGGCGATTCCTTCATGGCCGACCGGGCCGTGGACGTAAAGACCGGCACCATCATGCTGGCCGGCGTCTTCCCGAACCCTGAGGGCCTGCTACGGCCGGGCCAGTTCGCCCGGGTATCGGCCGACATCAGCGTGCTGAAGGGCGCCATCCTGGTGCCCCAGCGGGCCATCTGGGAGGTCCAGGGCAACCCGCAGGTGGCGGTGGTGGGTGCTGACAACAAGGTGGAGATTCGCCCCATCCAGACCGGGCCCCGCAAGGGTCTCCTGCAGGTGGCCGCCAAGGGCCTCAAGGCCGGTGAGCAGGTCGTGGTTGAAGGCACCCAGAAGGTCGCCGCAGGCCAGACCGTGAACCCCACCCCCGCCGCCGCTCCCGCAGCCCCGGGCCGCTAGTCCCATGGTGAAGTTCTTCATCAACCGCCCCATCGTGGCCATGGTGATTGCGATCATCACGCTCATCGCGGGCCTGGTGTCCATGCGCGGGTTGCCGGTGGCGCAGTTCCCGGAGATCGTCCCGCCCCAGATCCAGATCAC
>CAIRQL010000046.1 GCA_903880675.1 uncultured Holophagaceae bacterium
CCTCCTGGGTTGGGTCGGGCCGTGAACACCACGGCGCACGAGTTCAGTGATGTCCCCATTCTGCCCCAAGTGTCACGGATTTGTGCAAAGGAGTTTTGAAGATCAGAGCACCCGCTCGGGAATGGGGACCGGTCGGGCATGTATCACCTTGCAAACCTTGGGCCAGCGCTCCCTCTGCCACTTGATCGTCAGGCCTGGCCACACTCTTGCCCCGGAACGGCTGATCCAGCTGGGCCTGGAGGCCTCCGGGAGAGGTGGATTCTAAGAGGCAATTCCCCCAGGCTGCGGCAGATTGCACCACCACCCGGTCCGCGCCCCGCCGGCTAGGCTTCAGGGCAGGCCGAGCCTGGCCTTCAGGCTCGGGGCAGCCCCCCGGCTCACCTCGAGGGTGGCGCCACCCTGGAGGCGCACGACCATCCGCCCGAACTCCCCAGCTCTTACCCCCAGCACGGCTTCGGGCCTCAGGAGGAGGTTCCGGTGCCCCTTCACGAGGGTTTCCGGCGGGAAGGCCGCCTCCACTTCGGGAAGGCTCTTCCACGGCGTCCGGTGGCGGTCCCCAGCCACAAAGGCCCACACAACTTCATCCTCCACCAGGAAGTGGGTGGTCTTGGCCAGCTCCATGAAGACCAGGCCATCGCCAGCCTTCACGGCGTAGCGGAGGGGAGCCGCCCGTCGCTGGGGAGCATCCAGTCCTGCCCGGCGCTCCTTGATGCGGGCCACAGCCACGGCCACCCGGTCGGCGGTGGCCGGCTTCATGAGGTAGTCCAGGGCCGCAGCCTCGAAGGCCTTCAGGGCATGCTCGGCATGGGCGGTCACGAACACCACGGGGAGGGTCCGGGGCAGCTCCAGGGCCACCTCCAGTCCGGTAGCACCGGGCATATCGATATCCAGGAAGGCCGCATCCGCCTTGCCGCCACCGGCCAGCCACTCCAGCACGCTTGGGCCGTCGGGGAGCTCGGCCACCACCAGACATCCGGCCTCCTTCAGCAGCCTGGCCAGCCGCTTGCGGTTGAAGGGTTCGTCCTCCGCGACCAGGACTCGCAGGGTGTCAGGCATGTCCGGCCTCCAGCAGGACTTCAGCCACCGTCCGAGCCCCCTCCTGGCGCAGGGAGAGGTGGGCCGCAGGGCCGATCAGGGCCAGGCGCTGGGCCAGGTTGGTCAGGCCCATGCCCTGAGGGGCAGCGCTGACCAAGGGGAGGCCCGTGTTGGCCACCCAGAGCCGGAGGGTATTCCCTTCCCTTGCCAGGCCGATTTCCAGGTCCCCACCCTCCCGGCAGGGGGCGATGCCGTGCTTGATGGCGTTCTCCACCAGGGGTTGCAAAAGCAGCGGCGGCACCTCGGCCCCTTCCAGACCTTCGTCCCAGGCCCAGGTCACCCGCAGGCGGTTCCCCAGGCGGAACTGCTCCAGGGCCAGAAAGCCCTCCACCAGACCCCGCTCCTCATCCAGGGTCACCCGCTTCCGGGCCGTGTGCTCCATGAGGCGCCTGAGGAGGGAAGCCAGCCGCACCAGGGCTTCTTCGGCGGCGTGGCCATTCTCCCGGGCTAGCTCAGCCAGTCCCCCGAGGGTGTTGTAGAGCACATGGGGGTTCATCTGGGCCTGGAGGGCCAGGGCCTGGGCTTCCTGGGCCAGGGTGGTCTGAGCATCTGCCCGCAGGGCCTCCTGGTCCCGGTCCGCCAGGATCCAGCCCACCAACAGGCTGAAGGTGCCGCTGGCCACCAGCAGGATGAGCAGCCGGGGGGGCAGGCTGGAGAGCAGGCCAGAGCCTGATGGTTCACCGCGCCCCCCACGATGCCCGTGTCCCATCAGCAGGGTGGAGAGGAGAAGAAGGCCCAGGCTGGCCCACGGGAGGGCCTGGGCCAGCCCGCGGGCCAGGGGTGCCAGGGGGCGGGCATCTCCGGTCCACTGCCAGGGTGCTGCCGCCAGGGGCAGGGCCAGGATCCCCAAGGCAAAGGGAAAGACAGCCTCCCCCAGGGAGAGGCTGCTGGGCCCCGTGAGCCACCGCAGGAGGTTCCAGAGGGTGCCGAATAGCAACACCGTGCCCCAGGTGCCCGGGGCACGGAGTCGAGCGCCTGCGAGGTTCAGGATCTGGTTGGCCTGCATGGGGTCAGTCTAGACTCACCGCACCTAAGGGGCGGACTAGAAGGAAATGAAGGTCTGGAGCGTGGCGCTCCACAGGGTGAAGGCCGTCTCCCGTCGTCCCCAGGCAAGGTCGGCCCGCAGGGCCAGGTTCTTCGTGAGGGGGAAGTGGTGGGTGGTGCTGATGAGGGACTCCTTCAGGGACGGGTAGACCCAGACCGTGGTTGTGGTGGTGGTCGAGGTGGTCGTGGTGGTCCCGGACCGTCCGTTCCCGCTCCCTCGGCCCCCGCCCGTGGTGGACATCGTGCTGCTGGAGAACCCTCCGCCAGCCTGCATGGCATCCAGGATGCCTGCCCCCACGCCCACCCGGAGGCTGTGCCACCGGCTCTTATTGCTGGCCCCCCAGCGCAGGTCCAGGAGCCCGCCGGTGTCGGATTCGCTGCCGGGGGCGTAGCGGACCTGCTGCAGGCGCAAGGTTGTGCTCCACTCACCCCTGGCCCAGCCGGGCCCGGCCTGGAGGATGGTGGTGGTGGCGTCATCCTGGTAGCGGTTCACAGAGGCCGCCAAGCCCAGGGACCAGGTGGCATCGAGGCCGAGGGTGAGGTCCAGGCTGCCCCGCAGGGTCGGAACAAAGTCGGCTCCCGTGCCCTTGCCCAGGCTGAGCCAGGCCCAGCTGTGGTCCCCGAAGAAGATCTCCTTGCCGAGGGAGAAGCTGGTTCCAGTGCCCTCGGGGCGGGTGGTCCCCACCACGGATGCGGTCCAGGGCCCACTTTCGTCCCGGAACCACTCCCCGTTGACGAGCCACCCTTTCCGGGTGCCCGTTGAATCCGAGAACTGGTCAGTGAAGGCGCCGAAGCCCAGCCGGGCAGTGGGGCCCTTGTCTGTGTCCTGGGCCAGGAGTGCGGAGCCCGCCAAGAGTGCCAACGCCCATCGCCGCATGGAGTTCCTCCGGAGCAAAACTGCACCGGCGGGAGGTCAACCCCCCGCCGGTTTCGTACCCTGTTGTTCAGCGGCCCTGGCCCTTACGGGCGTTCTGGTTGGCGCCCCTGGAGCCGGCCGGGTTGGGGGTGGTGCAGCTGCCGTCGCGCTTCCGGTCCTGGGTCTTGGTGGCGGTGGGGGTGCCCGTGCCGGTGCCGTCCTGCTTGCGGAGGCGCTGGGGGCCGGTCTCGGCGGTCTGGGCGGTGAGCGGCAGCGCCATGAGGATCAGGGCCGCGCTAAGGATGGGGATGAGCTTCATGGGAACCTCCTCGGTGCTCCGCAGGCCCTTTGCCTGGGAGGCGGATCCCGCTGTCCGGGTCCGTATTACCTTGGACCCCCAGCCTTGCTCATCCGCCCACCCTGGGGGCGAGCTACAGATACGGGGGGTGTTCCTGCACTCAGCCGGGGTTGAGCCGCAGGCAGAACTGCGCCGGGCAGGGGCACCGCTGCCAGCGCTGCCACCCACCCGAGCTACCGCCAACCCGCCCCAGGGGCCAGGAGGCTGAATTATTTAGGGCCGGTCACTTCACCGTGGACATCAGCTCCGTCTTGCGGGCAGACCCGGCGCTGGAGCCAAAGTAGTAGCTCACCACCCCGATCCAGGCGCTGCCCAGACTGCCGAGCATGATGTTCAGGATGTCGCGGGAGCCGGAGGGGGGTTCCCGACGCATGAGGAAGACCAGCAGGGCGAAGAAGCCAAGGGTGATGGCGATGCCCAGGGCCTTGGGGGTCCAGTCCTGGAGCTTTACCTCCCGATCCCTGGCATTCGAGCGGTCCCCGGCCTGGATGGCCTCGATGGCTTGGAGGTTCTCGAAGCCCAGCTTCTGCATCTGCAGGGCGAAGGCCTGATCCGCCGTCTTGAGGGCCAGTAGCTGGTCGGGGTTGGCCCCCTGGAGGGCGGTCTCCAGGGATTTCTCATCCGCACCGGTGCTCTCGGGCAACCCCAGGGACTTGGAGAGTGCCATGCCGGCGATGCCGCCCAGCGGTCCACCCAGAGCCGTCCCGATCGTAGGAGCAATGCTTTTCACGAGGGTTTTCCAGTCAAACGACATCGCTCACCTCCGGGATCCGCGCGGCACGGTTGAACCAGCCTTTCAGGAAGACGGCCTGGCTGGGATTGCGGTCCACGATGGCCTGGTAGTAGCCCTCCTGGGCCTGGCGGATGGCTTGGAGCAGCGCCGCTGGAGCCAGGGCATTGGCTGCGGCAAGCGTCTTGGGGCCCAGGTGCCCGTCCACGCCAATGGGCACTGATGCCAATGAGTTTACGGCCCGCTGGAGCAGCTTGATCGAAGTGCCAGTGCCGCAGTTCACGCCTATGTCGAAGAGCTTGATGGCCACAGCGGCATCCGTGATGTCGTCCCAGCGCCAGTAGTCGGCCCGGTAGATGGCCTCGGCCTGCTCCTTGGTGAGGTCCTTCACGTCACCGGGGAAGACTAGCTCAGGGTGGGCACCGTTCCACCGGTCCAGGTTGCGCTGGATGATGCCGAAGTTCGTGGCACCCCCGGGATCGGCAGGGTGGTTGGTGTACCCCCCTTCGTTGCCGAGGGTAAAGCTCAGTGCGTCGTCCATGACTTGGCTCATGTCAGCTCCTTGGGAGGGGGGAGGGGACCGGCACCTTGCCCACCCGCTGGTAGAGGGTGCGGCCGTCCGGCAGGTCGATGCGGGCGATGCGCTGCTGCGCCACCAGCAGGGTCAGGGCCGCCTGCACGGCCTCGGCGGACCCAGCGGGACCCGGTGAGGGCACCCACCAGGCAGCAATGCCGACGAGGTTGTCGGCGGCCTGGGGGTGGGCCTGGAGGTAGTTCAGGATGCCTTGGCAAAGGGCGCTCAGATCTGGGGAGGGGTGGGGGTTCATGCGGCACCACGGGGTGGCGATACCCCCAACTCCATGGCAAGCGGTGAGCCAAAAGCTTCAATATGATTTAAGTGATTGAATAATAATCATTTAATACCAATGCGCTTGAATAGAATGGCGGTTGGCGGTGACCCATACGAGTCCTTGGTCGCAGGACCAACATCCATGTCTGGACCGTTTATGTCGCCCGGCCCGGGGTGGGTCAGAAGTGACCCGGTGGGCCGCGTGCCCTGGGCCGAGTCCCCCTGGATTTTGAATGGTGTTGTCACCAGATTTTTCAAGGTGATATTTTGCAGTAATTAAAAAATATAAATAATAAAAAACATTCATTGATATGGTATTGCAAAACAATGAATTGGGTCTATATTGCCTTATTAATCCCATTCGCCGCGTGCTTCTGGAGGGCCCTGAGCTTGGTCGGACACTCACCCATCTTTCGGGAAATCCTGCGCCTCATCGCCCGCATGGCGGCCTGTGATGCGCCGGTGCTCCTCGAGGGGGAGACCGGGACGGGCAAGGAGCTGGCAGCCCGGGCCATCCACTACCAGAGCGCCCGGAAGGACCGGCCGTTTATCCCTGTGAACTGCGGGGCCATCCCGGATGCCCTCATCGAGAGCGAGCTGTTCGGCCACCGCAAGGGGGCCTTTACCGATGCCAAGGAAAATCAGCCTGGCCTGATCACCCTCGCCAAAGGTGGGACCCTCTTCCTGGACGAGGTGGACGCCCTCACGCCCAAGGGCCAGGTGACCCTCCTCCGCTTCCTTCAGGACCAGGAGTTCAGGCCCCTGGGTGCCCGCCAGGTGGAGCACGGGAACGTCCGCATCCTGGCCGCCAGCAACACCAGTCTTGCGTTGCTGGTCGAGCAGGGGGCCTTCCGGGCGGACCTCCTCTACCGCTTGCGCATCCTCTCCCTCGAGCTGGCGCCCCTGCGGGAGCGGCGGGGGGACCTGGAAGCCCTTGCCACCGGTTTCCTGGAGGCCTGTGATCGGCGCTTCGGCCTGGGCACCAAGACCCTGCATCCGGACGCCCTGGCGTGGATGGCCGCCTACCCCTGGCCCGGTAACATCCGTGAGCTGGAAAACCTCCTCTGCCGGGAGTACCTCCTGTCCGAAGGGCCGGTGCTGCGCATGGAGGCACCGCGGTCGATGCCGGCCCCGGTGCAGCCCCTTCCTGGGATGGTCAGCGGGGACCTCAGCTTCCACCGGGCCAAATCCCAGGCCATGGAGGCCTTTGAGCGGGACTTCCTGGTGGGGCTCCTCGATCGGGCCGGGGGCAATGTCAGCCTGGCGGCCAAGCTCGCCGGCAAGGAACGTCGCTGCCTGGGGAAGCTCCTCAAGAAGCACGGGCTCGCCGCCGCATCTGCCTCTGGCCGGGCTCCCCTTGGGGTGGGCGCCTAAGGTTGGACTGTCCTGGGTGCATTCGGACCCGGGGTGGGTGGGTCTGCCGGAAAAAAATTCCCCTAAGAGGGGCTGGGCAGGGCCCCTGCCGATTCAAGGTTGATTCAACAATTCCAGCAATTTGGGTGGGCTGGTGCAGCCCGGGCCGACCGCCCTGAGGCGGGCTTGGCAGCGTTGGCGTGCAGGTTGCCAGAGGTTTTGTCTCATCCCCCCACTGAATGGAGGCCACTGTGCCGAACGATCCCAAAGACCATCGCATCAGCGTGATTCCGGAGCAGCCTTCGAAGCAGGGTGGACGCCTGGGTCGCCACCTCCACTTCGACGAGCGCAGCCGGGAGTTCCCGGTGCTGCTGCCCAAGGATGCGGCCATCCAGACCCGCATCTGGGCCCGTCCCACGAAGCCCTTCAGCCAGGGGGAGCTGGGCTCCTGCACCGGGAATGGCGCAGTGGGAGTCATCTGCTCGAAGCCCTACCGGCACACGGGGCTCCGCTACACGGAGGCCCTGGCCCGGAAGGTCTACGCGCTGGCCACGAAGCTCGACACCGTCAGCGGAGTCTGGCCCCCCCAGGACAACGGGTCCACGGTGCTGGGCGCCATGAAGGCCCTCCGGCAGCTGGGGCTCACCAAGGGCTACCACTGGTGCTTTGGCCTGAACGATGTCTTGAAGACCCTCTCGACCCTGGGCCCTGTGGAGGTGGGGCTGAACTGGTACGAGGGCTTCGACAAGCCGGATGCCAGTGGCCTGGCCAAGGTGAGCGGTGAGATGCGGGGTGGCCATGCCTTCGAGCTGATTGGTGTGGATGCGGAGAAGAAGCTGGTGTGGGCCGTCAACTCCTGGGGCTCGGACTGGGGCCTGAGGGGCCGCTTCGCCTTCTCCTGGAAGGACCTTGATCGCCTGCTCCACGAGGATGGGGAAGCCTCCACCGTGACGATGTAGGCGCACTTGCCAGGCTGCCGCCAGGGCCCCCGGAGCCCTGGCGGTCCTGGCGTTGAACCTGCCGGGGGTGCTCATGAGCAAGGTCTTTTCACCCTTTACCGTGGGCGTGGGGTTCACAGCCATGCTGGCCTTGGCCCCCGGACTGGGCATCGGTCCCAAGACACCCCCCCCTGCCGCCGCAGCCAAAGGGGAATTGCCGGTTGACGCAGAGGGGAAGACCCCCCGGGCCGAAGGGGCCGACGCCCTGCTGAAGCAGTGCCTCGAAGATCGCCCTCGGGTGGGAGAGGCCACTCTGGGGGCCACCATCCTCACCCTGCCCGACCCCCAGCGAACCCGCATGGGGTTCTGGTTTGACCTGCGCTTGCATGCGGTGCAGCGGGCCTTCAAGGACTGCGGCTTCCTGCCCAGGGCCTACTTCCTGCCCTGGGAAGCCAAGGCCAAGGAAGCCTCTGCGCCGGGGCGGTCTTCGGAGTTTCCGGACGCCAGTCCAGGGCTCATCTGGTTTGCCCGGGAGCGGGCACCTGGGGAACCTCCAGGGGCTCCCACGGCTTATCACGCCCTGTTCATCGTGGGGGAGAGCCAGCTGATTGGCATCAATCGGAAGGCCATGGCCAGCGCCCTGAGCCTCGCCGGGAAGATGCTGGGATCGCCGGGGGAGCGCCCGGTCACCATTCTGGGCCCCCAGTTCTCGGGCAGTCTCACCTCCCTGGGTGCCGCCCTGGAGGTCCACCTCCGCGCCCCGGCGGCCCCTTCCATCCGGATCCAGGGCACCACCACCCTGGATTCCCGGTCGGCGGAGGCTCTGCGCACCATGGCTGGGGGAGTCGCCCCACCCCGCCTGACCGTCTCCAGCTGGCTGTGCAACCTCTCGGGCTCCGCCAAGAATGACCTGCTGCGGTGGTACATCCGAGAGGCCGACTGGCCGGAACCCACCACCAAGGTGGCGGTCTTCACCGAGTCGAACACGGTCTATGGGGTCGGCACCACTCAGGGGGACCGCATTGCCACGGTGCTTTTCCCCATGGGCCTCTCCCGGTTGCGGGCGGAACGCCACGCCATGGAGCGTGGCATCGCCAAGGGGGACGAGGCCATGGAGCTGGTGCTGCCCTCGACCCTGCTGGGGCCCTCGGAGGATGACGCCACCCGGGGGATGGACACCCTCCCGCAGTTCGCTTCCGACACCATCCGCAACGCTGAGCTGACCCTCGCCGGAACCATCGTGAGCCTGGCTCGGCGCGGCTACACCCACATCGGGATCTCTGCCTCCGACCCCCAGGACCTGATCTTCCTGGCCGAGCGGATCCGGGCCTACCATCCCAGCTGCACGCTCTTCACCACCAGCGGCAACCACCTGCTGTTCGCCCACCCCAACTTCAGCAGCGCCATGGACGGGATGGTGCTGTTCGGCGGCTACCCCCTGACCGATCCCATGCGGGCGATCTCTCTCAAGGACAAGGACCTGGAATCTCCCGTTCGGTTCACCTCCGAGGGCGAGTACGCCGCCTACTACGCGGCCCTCCTGGCCCTGGACCCCGCCCGGGCGGAGGCGTCAGACCGGCGCTTCTGGGGGAAGCAGGGCCTGGTCTCCATGGTGAAGTCCGGCAACATCTGGCCGCTTCGCCACGGCGGGGTGGATGTGACCACTGGCGGCGCCACCCACTGGGAGCGGGGCCTGGATGCCGAGTACCTCAAGGCGGCCCAAGCCAGCCCGGACCTGGCTCGCTATGCCCTCTCTCGGTTGCAGCAGCTGAGCCTGCTCTTGGTCCTGCTGGGGGGGGCCACTTGGTGGTGTTTCCTGAGGCCCCTCGACGAGGTGCGGGGCGTGGCGGCGCCGGTGTCAGGCCTCCGCTCCTACCTCAACCTGGTGGCGGGCTCGGTGTTGGCCGTGGCGGTGCTGGCTCTGCTCGCCGTGGGCTACCTCCTGCCGCTCGCCGTCCTGCTGAAGGTCCCCCGGGGCAATCTCACCTTCCTGTATGTGAACCTGCTCCTGCTGGCGGGCTTCCTGGTCCTGGCGGTGCGGGCTCTCCAGGGCTGGCTGGGGTGGGGCCGAACGGCCCTCCTCCTCGGCCTGGCGCTGCTGCCTGCTGTGGGGGTGGGGCTGTGGGGGCGGGCGCACTTTCTCACCTTCATGCCGGGCTACCTTCGCTTCACCTCCCCGGGCCGGGGGGTGTCCATCCTCCCCGCCTTCCTGGCCCTGGCCTCCGCCCTCGCTCTGATCCTGCGCACCCGGTTTGATGTCCGGCGCCAGGGGCATGCCGCCCTCTGGCCCGGCCCCTTAGGGCTCTCAGAGGTCCACGGCCTGCCCCTCCGGCACTTGCGCGGGCTCCGCTTTCAGACCTGGATCTACCTCTCCGTCGGAGTGCTGCTGGCCTTCCACTGGATGCTGCAGGGGGGCGTGATCCGCACCCTCATGGAGGTCCAGGCTGTGGCCGCCCTGGCGGTGGCTGCGGGGGGGTGCATCTTCATCAGCTCCCTGGCTCTGTTCTGGCAGCTCCACCGGGGCTGGCGGGAGCTGGGGCGCATCCTCGATGAGCTGAATGTCTGCTCGTACCGGGCCGCCTTCAAAGTGGCCGGTACGCTGATGGAGTGGAATGCCATGCGGGCCCTGGGCCGCGGCCTCGAGACCCACCGGTCCAGCCGGCGCGGGCGGGAGCTTCTGGAGGCCCAGGAGGACTGGGCCGGAGCAGCTGTGCCGGCCTTGGGCGAAGGCCTCGCCACCCTCCGGCGCGAGGAGGCCAAGGTCCCTCCCAGCCGGGACTCCCTGAACGGGTACGCCCGCTGGCAGTTTCGCCTGAGGGTGGCGGGCCTGATGACCCTCTGCGGTGAGCACCTCCAAACGGCCGTCGGTCTGCGTCCGGAGGAGGCTGTGAGCCATCGGGAGGACCTGGACCTGTTCTCGGCCCTGCGCGCCGTGATCTTCCTCCGCCAGGCCTTCCTGGTGTCGCGCCACCTCCTGGTGGGCTCCCTGGGTTCCTTGCTGCTGCTCTTGTTTGGCCTGGCGGCCCTCGATTTCCAGCCCAAGGTGGACGCCATCGCCGTCCTTGGTACCGTCCTGTTGGTCATGGCCGGATGGGTGACCCTGCGGATCATCCAGGTGGAGCGGGACCCGCTGCTCTGCCTCATGGAAGGGACGGACCCCACCAAGGTGCAGCTGAGCCTGGGCCTGGTGGAGAACGGCATCCGCTTTGTCCTGGTGCCACTGGTCCTCCTGCTGGCGACCTTCAGTCCGGCGCTGGGCGGGCTGCTGACCCAGGTCTTCAACCCTCTTCTGCACCTGCTGAAGTGAGCCTGGACCGCCTCCCACGCCACAAGGATCCCGGCCTTTTAATCGGTGCGGGGAGCTAGAAGAGCGTGTCCGCCAGCTCCCGGATCACGGCCCCGGGATCCACATCGGGAACTTGGAAGGTGACATCGTCCAGGGAGACATCCAAGGGCTTGCCCTCCTGGTAGTGGATGGGGAAGGCGACACCGAAGGTCAGGTTCGAGCCCAGCTCGTAGGCGGCGAGCTGCCAGGAGTTGTCGTAGACGCTGAAACCCAGGGCACTCACGCTGACATAGCCTGAGACATCGAACTTGAACTTGGGTTGGGCGCTCAGGGAGGCTTGCGCCGTGAGATCCAGTCCCGCTGATGGGCTCCAGACCACATGGGCACTGGCTTCGGCCCGTCCGTCGATGCCCAGCTGGCCACCCAGCTCCAAGCCACCGGTGGCGCTGGCGCCGGTGATGCCCAGGCCGATCCCGGCGCGGGCGGCCAGGCGCAGCCCGGCATCGGCGGGAATCACAAAGCGGGCATCGCCGGTTACGGTGGTCTCCGCTTCGCGGGCGGGGTTGTAGGTGATCCCCAGCTCGAGCTGCTCCAGGGTGCCCGGCCCGAACCCGGCGGTGGCCGAGAGGTTGCCGCCCACCTCCGCCACGATCCCTGGAATGATCGGGATCTGCACCGCGACATTGAAAATGGGCTTCCTCACTTGCCGCCGCGCGAAGAGCTCGATGGCACTGGGTAGACCGATCCGGCCCGCCACCGTGACCTCGCCGTTGGGTGAGAACTGGAGGCCTGCCGTCGCTTGCAGCCAAGGTGTGAGGCGGAGCGCCGCTGACCCGGACCCATAGACGATGAGGGGGGAATCGGGTGTGGCCGGGCCCGTGGGTTGGCCATCCTGGCCCAAGGTGCGGTTGGTGGCGCCGACCTGGACCGTGCCATCGAGCATGCCCCGCCGGAAGGCGCCGCGGAACTCCGCCAAGAATGCACCATCGTCATAGGAGACCGTGAGCTGGGAGTCCACACCGGGGATGGCGGGCGTGGCTGTTCCTGTGGCGCCGACCTTCCAGACATCGCCCTGCTTGCGCAGCGTCACATCCACCGAGCCCGAGCGGATGGCCGGATTGGGAGCCAGCTGGAGGTTCCCGCCGATCAGGAGTCCCTCGGCCTCGGAGTAGGTAACTGCCAGACCCGCCCGTTCTACACCGGGGATGCTGGGCTGGACCTCTCCTGTGGCGCTGACTGCACCTTCGCTGAAGGCCACATGCAGGTTGGCGCTCCGAATACCACGCACCCGGTTCGGTGTGGTGATGGCCAGATCGCCTTCCCCGCTGAAGGTTTCATCCCGATAGGCCAGCGTGATGCTTGCGCGATCGAAGAGCCGGCTATCGAAATCGAAGCCTCCTTCGAGGGCAAACCCCCTCCCCGTGGAAGCTGCCCCCGCAAGGAACCCACTGCCCAGATTCTGTACGGCGAACTCTGCGCGTCCATCGACACCCAACCCGCTGCTGGAGCCGAAGGACACCGAGAGCTCGCAGGCGTTCATCTCGAATGGCTTCGGTAGATGAACTTCTTCCATGGTGAAGGTCTTGGCTACCTGGGCCTCTCCGCCTCGGATGCGGAGGCGAATGTCCGCATCCTGGAGGAGGGGCACTGTGGGCAGAACCCGCCCGTCCCCCACCAGGCCTTCGCCCGTGAGCGAAATCGAATCCATCTGAATCGGGCTCATGCCCGGCAGGCGCAGGCTATTGCGCACGGCAGTGCTGACATCCTCCGGGCTTACATAGCCCACGTTCAGACCGGGCACCTTCTTGACCTGCCAGGAATGACTCGGTGTGCCTGTGCCGGCGGAAATCTGGTCACCCCGTCCGCCACCTGAGGCCTTGAAGACATCGACCACCAGCGTTCCAAGCAGAGGTTCGCTGGGGCCTGGATTAGCTACAGGCGTCCAGCTCACAAGATCGATTCTTGGTAGCCAGCCCGGTTGGGGTCTCAAGGCTGGGAGGGGAGACCCCCCTTGGGGCGATGCGTAGACCGTCGGTGTCCCCCGCGCTCCCAAGCGTTTCCGCTGGCTCTCGGGCATTGGTACCACCTGGCTGATGTGCTCGCCCGCTTTGAGGGAGGTGAGCGACCAAGCCCTGCCCCCGTTCACCGATCCTTCATGGGGCAGCCCCCATTCGATGGCCTCGAAGGTGACATCGTAGTTGTCCTTCACCCAGCGCCAACGATTTTCTGAGGGGATGGCGGCGGCTGGATTGGCCGTTTTCAGGGCCTCGAGGCCGCCCTTGATCTTGTCTCGGATCTCACCCGCAATCGCGACACCAGCGCCCATGTTTGCGGAGGCCTCCAGCAGCTCGTAGTTGGCGGGGGAGTCCTCCCCGTTGAGCTGCATCTCCTTCACATGGTCTACCTGGAAGGTGGTGGCACGGTTGTGCCGATCCCAGATGGGGATCTCAAAGCGAGGCAGCAACTCCTCCCGAGTGCCGAAGAGGAGGAAATCCCTCTGGTGCTGCAGCACCAGGAGGAAGGTCTCTGCTCCGGCAGTTCCATCTACGGCACCTTCAGTGCGGGCACTGGTGAGCAGGGTGTCCATGAGGGGCTGGACGGAGCTGTTCACTTCACCGCGCCAAAGGTCTGTCTGGCGGGTATTGGGCCGCGCGCCTTGTCGCACATGGAGAGGCAGCGGATTGAAGAGCTGGGTATTCCGTCGCTTCAAGGCAGGAAGCTTGATGCGGGGAAGGCTCAGGGTTCGGGCGCCGGTTGTGGCAATGGTGGCATCGGCGAAGGGGCCACTCGCCACTCGAAGCGGGCTGGGTGCCGCTCCAGCAGGCGGTGTGTCAGCCCGAGCGATGGTGCTGGCACCATCCCCTTGGTGAGACCGGGCAATCGAGCGCGTGGTCGCGCCACCCTGCTGCACCACATGGGCGAGCTCGTGGGCGAGGAGCTCGCGGCCGTTGTCGCTATCCGGGGCGTAGGTTCCGCTGGCGAAGAAGATATCGCTGCCCACGGTGAAGGCCCGGGCCTGGAGCTGGGTCGCGAGGCGGTTGGCCTCCGGGTCCCGGTGGATGCGGACACCTCCGAAGGCGTGGTCGAAGGGGGCCTCCAGCTGCGCCCGCAGGGCCTCTGGCAGGGGCTCGCCACCCCCCTTGCGCGCCTCAATCTGAGCCTGGGTGCCCGCGTCCACCTCCCCCTCGGAGGGCGGGGAGACCTGCGCGGGAGGTTCGGTGGTGGCGGCTTGGGCCTCCGCGCTCCGGGCGACCCGGGGCTCCTTGCCGGGTGTGGCGGTGGCAGGGGTGGCAAGGCTCTCTGCCGTCGCTCCTGGCGCAGCCTTGCGTGCCACCTTGGGGTGCTCGTCCTTCGGCGGCGGGACGGCCTTGCGGGCGGCGGGACCTGCCGCAGGTACCTGCGGCGGCACAGTCTGGGCGGCGGGCACGGGCTTCCGAGCGAGGGGCTGGGCCTGGGGACCGGGCTTGAGGCCCGGTTCGAGGCTGGCACGCTGAAGGGTCGACTCGCTGCCAGTCTGGGGGTCCTTCAGGACCCGGGCCACCTGCTGGGCGACGTGATCGGCCTGCTGCTCCTGCTTGTCGCCGGGCTGGCTCAGGGCCATCTTCCGCTGCAGGTAGGCCGGAGGGCGACTTGCAGTGGGGGCCGCCTTGCGCAGGGCCGGGTCCTTCTTCTTTTCAGGAGCCCGGGCGGCGGTGCGGGGCGTCTGCGCCAGTCCTGCCATATCTCACCCCTTCAGGTGTTCGAGCTGAGGCTGGAGGGTCCGGCCAAGCTTCCTGTATTCGTTCCGGAGCGCCGCCAGCAGGCTGGCCGGTTCCAGTGTGTCCGCGGGGCTGCGGGCGCTCAGGGCCGCGGCATTCACCACGACATTCCGGATATGGCCCCCGGGCAGGTCGCAGTAGCTGGCCAGCAGCCGGCAGAAGGCGTCGCTGGGGGCCCGAGCGCCCAGGTGGGACTGCCACAGGGCGTGGCGCTCCTCGACCCCCGGCAGAGGGAACTCGAGGATGGCATCGAAGCGGCGGGTGAACGCCGAATCGAGGCGGCTGCGGGTGTTGCTGGTGAGCACCACCACGCCGGGGTGGCACTCGATGCGGGTGAGCAGGAAGTTCGTGAGCATGTTGGCGTAGCGCTCGCCGGTCTCACCGCTCTCGGTGCGCCTGCCGAACAGAGCATCCGCCTCGTCGATGAGCAGGATGGCGTCCAGGGCGGCGGCTTCATCCAGGACCCGGCTGAGGTTCTTCTCCGATTCGCCCACATACTTGTTCATCACCGCCGAGAGATCCACCCGAAACAGCGGGGCCCCCAGGAGGGTGGCGAGGCGGCTGGCGGCCAGGGTCTTGCCCGCCCCGCTCTCACCGACAAAGAGGACGCGCACGCCAGGTGTGGGCTCGGCCAAGCTGGCGCCCAACCCAGCCCACAGGTGTTCCCGGTGTCGGCAGCGCAGGACCAGGTCGTCGAACTGTCGCCGCAGCTCCGGCGGGAGCACCAGGGCTTCGGGGCCAACCTGGCGCAGCACCGGCTGGGCCAGCAGTCGCAGCCGCTCGGCGCCATAGTGAGCCCGGGCTGTCCTCAGGTGAGCGAGACTGGGCACCTCATTGCGCTGTTGGGCCTCCAGCCGGACGAGGTCCGCCAGGGCCCGGATGGTGGGGCCGTCCACCAGGGCATGCTCCGCCAGCTCATCCGGGGCCTCGGGGGACAGATGCTTCCGCCAAGCGGCTTGGCGCTCCTCCAGGGACAGGGCGGGAATGGTGACCTCGAGCAGGCCGCGGCCCTCCACCGTGCCATCCGGTCCTGCTGCGAGAAAGAGGGGCACCAGGGGCGGGCCGTCTCCGTCCACCGTGTAGCGTTCGCCGGGGCCCAGACGCAGGGCAAGCACCGGCAGCCACCCGCCATAGCGGCAGGCAGGGGCCAGGGCGGGGCGCTGGCGCCAGGTCGCGTCATCCACCTGCAGGGCAAGCACACCCAGCTGCCTGGCCAGGAGGCTCGCCGCAGCCAGGCTCGCCTGGGGCGCCCCCCGAAAGACCACGGTTTGCGCCGCGCCCGAGCGGAGCAGCTGGCCCACCACGGCCAGCCTGGTCTCGAGGGAGCCGGGCAGTGCCGCTCCATCGGTCCCCAGGGGATGGGTGCCGCGCCAGGGTGTGAAATCACCACAGAGGAGGGCCCAGAGCTCCGTGGGCATGGCCAGCTGACGGGTGGGCAGAGGACCGTCCCCCTGGATCTCCAGGATGCCGGTGCGCACCAGGCCATGGTTGGCGAAGGCCAGAGGCGGAAGGCTCGCCTGGAAGAGGCTCTGGGCCATGGCTTCCAGCAGGTGGAGGCTGGGACGAGCAGAGGAATCGGGTGCCTGAAGCGCGGCCAGGGCCAGGTTCAGCGAGTGGCTGGTCTCGCATTCCCCACAGAGGATGAGGGCGAACCATTCGTGCAGCTGCAGCTTGTGGTCCTCCAGCAGCAGGCCGAAGGGGCCGGGGAACCCTGGCGCCAGCTTGGCCATGGCCCGGCACGCCTCCGTCCAGTTGTCTTCGGCGACGCCCAGCAGGCTGCAGAGATTGGGAGCGGACCCGAGCAGTCGCAGGACAGGGGCAGGGTTCTCCAGGGTGAGCTGCGCAAACCGGCCCACCCCCGCGAAGGCAAAGGCCCGGTTGAGGACGGCGGGGGAGAGCACCGGGGCGGCAGTTGTGGCTGTCATGGCTACTGTGGCTCCTGGCCGCTGCCGAAGTGGAAGGTGACGACCCGGCCCAGCCAAGGCAGCCAGCCGGGATTGAGATCGAGGCCCGCACGGCGGATCTCCAGGCGCACATCCTCGAGGCGGAAGTGGGCATCCACATGGCTGCGGGTGACCCGCACCCGGGCCGGGAGGGCGAAGAGCGCCTCGTTCCAAACCCCTGGGCCGAAGCGCAGGGCACCGAGCCGGGCCAGGGGATCTGCCAGCGGGACCAGCCCCCGAAGGCCTCGTTCATCCAGAGCCCCTTCCCTGAGCAGGAAGGCCTCCAGCCCCGCATCGGGCCGACAACCCAGGGCCAGCCCCAGGCGCCACAGCAGCCGCCAGCCCCCGCCTGGATCGCCCCAGTCCTGCAGGCGCTCCTGGTAGCCCTCCCAGGCCAGCGCGTTCAGCAGAAAGAAAATCCCGCCCTGAGTCGTGCAGACCTCCCACTCGCAGCCAGGGGCCAGCTCCAGGCCAGGGCTGGCCGCTCCGGGAGGCTCCGCCAGCGGTGTGGCCGATCCAGGGGGAATCGCCGGCCCCGCCAGCTCCGAGGGGGTCGCCGCCGAAGGGGAAGGGGGCTTCGTCGGACCTGGCGGGGGCGGTTGCGGAGCGCCACCCGGTGTCTCGCATGGCTCAGGGGGCTGCGGCGGGAGGGCTAAATCTGAAGTCTGCTCACGGAGGTCTTGCAGAAGTTCCGGCCCGGCCAGGTGCTGCGTGGGTTCAGCCGTTAGAGGGTCAGAAGGCCAAGCCCGGGCTGTGGGGCTTGCAGCCAGGTTCCAGGCCGCAGCCTTCAGGGCATGGGCGCCGCTGCTGCCCTGGAGGACCCCGGGGGCCTCCTGCCACAGGGTGAGGAGGGCGGCCAGGACCACCCTGGGGTCCCGCAGGGGCAGGCCGGCGGGCAGCGGGGTCGAGACCAACCTTTTGGGGCGCCGGGGGGACTGCGGCGCTGGCGTCGGGGCCTCCTCCAGCGCCGCTTGGATGAGCCCGCTCCAGCCGGAGGCGTGGCCAATGAGGCGCAGCAGCTGCAGGGCATCAGGAGCCTCGAGGACCTTCCAGAAGGCTGCCGCTGCGGGGGAATCCGCGAGCCGCTCCATGACGGCAGGCACCGCCAGGGGCTCCTCCTGAAGCACCCGCACGAGGGCGGCTGAGACAGGGGTGGGAGCCTGGCCATGCCAGTCCGCCCAGTACCACCGGCCCTGGAGGCGGCCCTGCAGCAGGTCCCGCAGGAGGCAGGCCTGCTGGTCCGTGCGGGACCGGAAACGGACGGCAGGGGCGGCCTCGGCGCCCTCGGCCCAGCCATCCATGGCCTGGGCCAGGAGGCGCTCTACTTCCCGGGCCAAGGCTAAGGCAAGGCCCCGGGGGGTGCCTGTGGCCTGGACCGAGCGCAGCAGGAGGATCTCCCCGGGGGCGGTGCGGGGCCAGGGGGCCTCATCCAGGGCCCTCAGCAGGTCCTGTCGGTCCCGCTCGAGCGAGGGAGCCGATCCTTGCAGGCGTACCCGCCGCAGGATCACATCACTCCCGGTGGTGGGCATGGCCTCAGCTCCCGCTCAGCAGCGACTGTCCGCTCACCCTGAAGGTCGTGGACAGGGTGGTCCGAGGATCCAGCACGCTGACGATGGAAGTCAGGGTGCCGTTGGCGTCATGGTCATCCACCCGCAGGGTGCCCACGACCCGCTGGGACCCGTCGATCAGCTGCAGAAGAGCGCCGGTGCGCGGCTCCCGGTTGAGGTCCACCCGCAGGGTTTCGCCGAGTCGGAAGCGACTGGGCAGGGTCCTCAGGCTGCCCTGGAGCAGCTCCTGGGGATCATCGTTGACGGCCAGGAGCAGACAGGCCCGCACGAAGTTCCGCAGGGCGGTGCGGGCGGGAGCGGAGGCCCCGGCATCGAGCTGGCGGAACCACCAGCCCACCAGCTCCACCAGGGTGCGCACGCCATTGAAGTCCGCGTCCTCGGCCTGGGCGAGGCCGCTCCAGCGCTCGGGTGTTTCCACCGCCAGGGTGTCGGCCTCAGCCGCGGCTGCCCAAGCCAGGCGCACCGAGGGCGAGATCCCCCGCAGGCGCTCCAGCAGGCAGGCTGCGGCGGCGACCAGCCGCTGGTGCTGCTGCTGGGCGGGCCCTCGGAGCAGGGGATTGGTGCTGCCCAGCAGATCCTCCAGGGACAGGATCGCCCGGCCCTGGAGCTGGAGCTCCTTCAGCGAGGTCGCCAGGAAGGGCCGGTCGGCGATGGGCTTGAGGGCGGTCTGATTCTGCTGGAGGATGGCCAGGAGACCGGCCCTGGCCTCGGTCTGCTGCGGCACAGGTCGGGCGCTGAGGCGGACCTTGCGGGCCTCCACCTGGATGCCCAGCCACTCTCGGCCCGGCAGGTTGGGGTGCAGGTCGTGCAGGGCGGCCCAGTCCTCCATGGGAACATCCAGCACCGCATTCAAGAACGGCGTGAGGGCCTCGGGCAGCGAGGCGTCCCGGTTGCTGCACCCCGGCACCAAGTCCCCATCCGCGCCGTAGCGAAGCTCCAGAGGATCCGGCAGCGTCAATGAAAGGGGCGTCTCCCGGACCTTGACGTAGTAGAGCCCGCGATGGCTTTCCAGGACGCGCCGACGCTCCGCAAAGGCCTGCTCGACGGCCTGCCAATGGTCCGCAAGCAGGCGCTGGGCCACGAGGTAGTCCTCCAGCTTCTCAACGCGATCCCGGGAGCGTGCGTCCAGCTCCTGATATTCCGCCGGCAGGGCGGTGTCGATTTCATAGACAGCCTCCTCCCGCTCCTGGATCTCCGTGCTGAGCTGGCGCAGGACCACCGAGAGGGCATGCCGGAGGGCCTCTGTGCTGCGCAGGTCCTCCACCATGACGGCCCCAGAGCCGAAGAGCGCCGATTGGTCGTTGTGCTTCACCCGCTGGGGCTTTCCGTCCAGGGTTGCGATGAACTCTTCATCCAGCTGAGGCACGGCCCGGTTGAGCATCAGGTTGACGCCCTCCTGGGCCGCGACCTGGCGGACATTCACGGGCATCGTGCTCAGCACCGTGTCCGGAATCCGCGCACCATGGCGGCGCAGGAAGTCGAGTACCCGGTAGAGGAGGGCGTTCTCTGTGGTCCGGCCGGCCACCAGGGCGCTCTGGCGGAGGTCATCCACGGAGCGTCGGGCATTGAGGTAGAGGTCCCGGATCTGGTCGACCTGGCGGAGCTCCCCGAAGCGCTCATCGGCTCGGGTGAACATGGGCTGAGTGACCGCCTCCGTGGCGGTGGCAGTCGCAGCGATCGGCGTGGTTTGTGTCTGCAGCAGGGAGGCACTGATGAGGGAGAGCTGTTCGGCTGGCACCAGGGCCGCCTGCAGGTCCGCAGACTTGAACCGAGTGGGGATGAAGTTGAAGGCGCTCACGCTTGGCCTCCCGTCGGTGGGGTCGTCGCCTTGGGCACGAAGACCGCACCCAGGGTCTTGCGCAGGAGATCCAGCCCCTTGCCGTCCCCGGAGATGCCACCGGCGAGGGCGCTGAAGGACACGGAGAGAGCATCGAGGTGGTGCCGCTGGAGGGTGTTGTAGTCACCCAGCTCACTGAGGAGTCGGGTGCCTTCGTCCAGATCGGCCCGAAGCCCCCTGATCTCGGCCAGCAGGCTCTCCCGGTGGGAATAGATGCCTGCGTCCGAAGGCAGCTCCGGAGGGGCGGGCTGAGCGTCCTGGGGGAAGGCATGGGGTACAGCCAGGTGGCTGCGGTAGGGCTCCGGCAGGGGTGCGTTCGCATCCTCCATGGCGGCCCGCCGCCGATTCACCAGGTCCGTGCGGAACGCGTCGGGCTCCCGGGGCGGGGGCGGAACCTGCGGGGGGTGGATGCGGGACTGCTGCTCGGGCGTAAGCCCCTTGAAGAGCCGCAACCACTGCACCTGCCAGGTCCAGTAGGTGGCCGTGGCGGCCCAGCCGCGGCGAGCCAGCTCGTCCTCCAGGGCTGTGTCCCGGAGGGGCAGGTTAAAGAGGTCGGGCCGGTAGTCCAGGTCAGGGATGGCCAGCAGCAGGCGAATCCGCTCGCCCAGGCCGTGCACCAGATCCACCTTCCCTCGCGGCAGCTCCATGGCGACCACGGAGCCCACCGTGCTGGCGGGTACCGGGACCAGATCGATCTGGAGATCCGAAGGCAGGAAGTTCAGCTGCGGAGGAACGCCCGCGGGATCCTTCAGCAGCGTGATCGGGAAGGGCCCGGCGGCGGGCAGGTAGTCCAGGTCGAGCACTTCGTTCAGAGGGCGAAGGGGCGCTTTCTTCGCAACAAAGCTGTCGCGGGTGAAGCCGGCCAGGGGCAGCTCGTTCAAGCCTGCTCTGGCGAAGGTGCTGATCAGGCCTGGCTTCACGAACCGGATGGGCAGGGTCTGGAGAGAAGCCGCCTGGTTCTGGAGGAAGTCCTCGAAGGCGGTCAGGGTATGCGCCAGGAAGGCATCGAATTCCCCGTTGGGCTCCGCCAGGTAGCGGCCTGCCACCGTATCAATCCACGCCGGCTGCCGCTCCGTGATCTTCAAGAGCGCAAGGGGCACAGCCCCTGTCTGCGGATCGAAGGGGGACTGCTCGAGGCAGCGGACGCAGATGCGGTTGGCCGCGCGCTGGGGGGACATGGCCAGAAACCTGGGGTTGGCTGATACCAGCTGCAGCCCCAGCAGGGACACCATCTCCAGACGCCGGTCCCGCAGTGGGTTCGGTTCGGTCCGGGTGCAGGCATCACCGTCCTGACCCTGGTCAATGGTCTCCACCCCGGACCGCAGGGTGAGGAAGTAGAGGCCATCGGTCAGGGGCCGATCGGCTTCCCGCTCGGCCTGCGCGGCGAGGTCGGTCCAGGCTTCCTTCAGGGGAAACAGCAGGCGGATCAGGCGCCCGCGTGCCCCCACGGCCTGGCCGGGCCGGACCAGCAGCTCAGCATCCTGTCCAGTGCCGCTGAGCTGGACCTCCAGCCCACCGACGATGCCGGGCTTGAGGCCGTGAATAAGGGGCGCCAGGCGGTCGTCCACATAGGCCTGCAGGAGCTCGAACTCCCGCTCGCTGAGGTGGCGGCCCGGGAAGGCATTGAGCCGCCTCGGATCCTCCGGTGCTGCGGTCGCCTGGTGGAGTCGAATGGCTGCGGTCATGAGCACCTCCTTAACCCTTCACCGTCATCCACAGTTCCATGTTGGCTGTAGAGACCCCGAAATCGGCGCCTCCCTTCCGCATGGCGTCGGCCAGCGTCACCTGCTTCAGGAGGGCGTTCTGGAGGTAGTCCTGGAGCTTCAGGAGCACGGTGGGATCCTTGGCTGCGACCTGGGCCAAGGTGGGCCACAGGGCGATGTCCAGATTGCGATCCGCCAGCAGGAGGATCTGCACCACAGCGACCCGGACGGCATCATCCTTGGCGACGATGCCATCCAGCCGCTTGGCCGACGCCATGTCGGCGCCGCGCAGGGTGGCCAGGTCCAGGATGGAGAAGGCTGCGCGCAGGTCGGGGCGGGAGGCCAGGTCCGCCAGCAGGGCATCAGCCTTGGCCTGCAGGGCGGCGCTGCTCGCTTCCAGGGTGGTGACGCGCACCTGGGTGGTGTTGAGGTTCGCCTGGAGGTCCGCCACATTCTTGAGGGCGCCAGAGAGAGCCAGGTTGGCGGCAGCCCGGTCCTGCTGGGCCGTCTGCGTTGCTTTCTGAGCCTCCGCCAGCGCGGCCTGCTGGTTCGCGGCCTGGTCCAGAGCCAAGCTGAGGTCGGTCTTCAGCTTGGTGGCATCCTGCTGGGCCGCATCCCGCTCGGCGGTGCGCGTCACCAGCGCGGCGCTGGTTCCGTCCAGAGCCTGGTTGGTCTTGCTTAGGCTCGCCGACAGCTCCTCGATCTTGAGCCGGGCTTCGTTGAGGTGGGCGGTGCCGTCAGCCAGGCCTGCCTGCAGGTCGGTGGTCTTCTGGGTCAGGTCGGCGACGGTCTTGGTCAAGGTCTCCAGCCGCTGCTTGACCTCATCCGGCAGGGCGGACCCGGTGGCCTGGAGCTCGGCGATCTTCTTCTTGGCCTGCTCAAGGTCGCTGGCCAGCTGGGTGATCTTGTCCGCAGCTGCCGCGAGCGAGGTGGCGAGGATGGCTGCGTTGCGCTCGCCGGATTCCAGGGTCTGGAGCTTTGCCTGCAGGGTCAGCACCAGGGCATCCAGGCTGGTGATCTTGCTCAGCGCATCCGCCAGGCGGGCATCACCGCCCAGGGCCAGAGACTGCTCCAGATCAGCGATGCGCTTTTTCTGATCGGCATCCTTGCTGGTCAGGACCGCCACGGTGGCCTGGAGGCCGGCCGCTTGCTCCAGTGCGGTGTTCAGCTCTGCTTCCAGGGCCGAGGCATCCACGGGCAGTCCACCGCCGGCCGGTGGCAGCGGCATGCCGGTGGCCAGCACCACGGCACTCACATTCGTCTCCGCCGTCCGCGGCGGTCGCCGCACAAACAGCAACTCCTCGGGCCGTACCGCGTCCCAGATGGCCCGCCAAGTGTCGGCGTCCGTATCCACCCGGTGGATCTGGGGCAGGGCGAAGAGGCGCAGGGCCAGGGCGTTGATGCGAGCCAGCTTGCCCGTGGAGCGTTCGATGAACTCTGGGGGTAGCTCCAGCTGCCGGGCCCGGAGGGCGAAGTCCTGGTCGCCCAGGGGTACCAGCACCATCACATCGGCATCTGCATCCTTCTCCAGATCCATGGGTGCCAGGTGCGAGGACTCCTCGATCAGGGCGGCGACATCGTCCCGACGGACGGGTGCGATGACGATGTCGTAGTCCTTGGGGAAGTAGGTCTGGGCGCCGCCGATGGGGTCGATGGCTTCCTTGGGAATGGACCCGAAGGGGGGCAGCATCCGGAAATACTTCGAGGCCGGGAACCCGCCCCGCTGGTTGGTGGCGAGCCTCGTGGCGAGCACGGCTTCCAGAAGCTCCTGATAGTGCGCAGCCAGATCCTGCTGGAGGGCATTGGGGGTGTTGGGAGCCCGCAGGGGGCGGCGCAGCAGCCCCAGGTCCAGCCAGAGGGGCCGGGTTCGGTCGATGGCCAGCAGGCCAAGGGCCACGGCCTCATCCGTGGGCAGGGCCAGGGGGCTGCCCCCCGAGAGCAGCTGCCGAACCAGGGTGGCCCGGGCGGTCAGTCCCTCGGCCGCAACGAAGGGCACGTTGAGGGGTACCAGTGTCACTTCGACGCCCTCGGCGTAGCTGCTGACCTGGGCCTTCCGCCGGGTGGCGAGGTCGGCCGGATAGGCCTCTGCCACGCCATCGACGACTTCCACAAACTGCAGCACGACGGCGTAGAGTCCCCGCTGAAAGCGGCGGTAGCTGCCCTGATTCAGGGTGGCAATGAAGGCACTGTCCAGCAGATCGAGGTCGAGGGCCCGGGAAAGCTGGAGCACCCGGCCCGAGGGGGCCACGGCGAGGCCGGGCTCGATGTGGAGCCTCCGGAAGTCCACCAGGCTGGTCTCCAGGCCCTGGGCGATGCCCTGGCCCAGCACCTGGCCCAGCTCCAGGACCCGCTCGTCGAGGTAGATCTGATCGCGGTTCAGGTCCGAAGCCTGCAGCAGCTGGCCATCGAAATAGTTGGTTCGGCTCAGGCGCGGATCGATGCTGCTGATGCGCTCGAGGGCGGCATTGGTTGTGCCGGTGGACATGGGAACGAACTTGATATCGGTGCTCATGACATTCACCTCAGCCTTGGACCAGGTTGGCCAGCGTGGCGGCGTTGAAGAGGAAGGGACGGGCAAGGTTGTCGATCTCGATGCGGTTGGGGTTGACGATCAGGCTTTGATCCTCCGCGAGGCGGATGGAGACCCGGGCGAGGAGCGTCCGGGCCAGCTCTGCGACGGTGGTGGCATAGGCCTGGCGGGGTAGCAGGGCCTGGTTGTCGTCTCCCAGGGCGTGCAGGAGGCGGGCGCCCATTTCCAGCTGCCGCCTGCCCTGGCCTGCGGCCTCGTCCAGGCGCTTCTGGTCCAGCCTGCCGAGGGTGGTGGTCAGGCCTTCATCGAAGGGTGGCACCGCGTTGTGGGCGGCGAAGAAATGCTCGGTGCCCTCCGCCTCCGGGGGACGCTCCGCCAGCAGCTCGAACAGCACACAGTCCTGGATGCGGCTGGGCTGGACGGGATCCGTACCGGCATTGATCTCCGTGGCCAGCACGGGCTGAAGGCCACTGGGACAGTCCTGGTAGCGCATGGTGACCTTGAGCCAGAGGAGGTTGTCCGATACCGAGTAGCCATCCCGAATCAGGGCATTCCACACCTCCTCGTCCTTGCTCTTGAACTGAGTGGTCAGCCAAGCCCCGAGATCCAGGCAGTAGGGCTCCGCCACAGTGACCTCCCGGCCAAGCCCATCCACCCCGATGCCCGGACTCACGTGGAGATGGACGCCCACCTGCTTGGTGTCGTTGCCGGGGTCATCACCCTTGTAGCTGACCCGCAGGCCCGCCACGGTGCCGCTGCCATGCAGCCAGTAGTCGTGGCGGGTCAAGCGCCGCCGGTTGTACTCCTGTTCGGCGCGGGTGGCTTCCAGGCCGAGCAGCATGCCCGGCTGGTAGCTGACGCGCCTGAGGGGTTCCTCGAAGTGGCCGTCGGGCCCCAGGCTGGCATCCAGGAACGGGAGGTCATCAGGCTGGCTCATCCCCAGTCTCCTTCCAGATCGGTGACCGCCACCGGCACGGCGTGCTCGGGGGACAGGGCAACGGGGTTCTGCAGCAGGTCACCTCGACCCAGGCGCGTCTGGTTCAGTACCACGCGACCCGAGGGAGGCTCCTTTTCCAGGTAAGTGTCGATGTTGAGCAGGGGCGACAGCCCCAGTACGAAGGGGTGATCGGTCTCGACGAAGGACCACTGGATGGCCGCTGGCAGGAGGTCCGGAAGGGCGGCCTCGATGACCTTCCGGAGCGGGCGGGCCGGTCCGTGGAGCACGATGGTGAGCTTCCTGGCGTACGCATCGAAGAACCGGTTCACGGCCTTGCGATCCGCATCCTGGCCCAGGCTCGGGGCGAACAGGGCCAGGAACTCCCGGGAGTCGTCGTCCGAAAGGATGAGGGTGTCGCCCACGATGCTGTTGCCGGAGAGTCCCGTGCCCAGGGTCAGGGGATGGCTCTCGTCATCCAGGCTGATGCCCAGGATGGTGCTGAGGGTGCGGCGCAGCCGGAAGTTCTCGACGGGGACCACACGCCCCGCCCGGACGGCGCCATCGGTGAGGAGGTCCAAGGCGCGGCAGAGACCCCCGTAGGTTCCCTTGTGGCGCTGCAGGTAGCCAAGGTTCTCCAGCCAGGCGCGCTGGCGGAGCTCGGGCCACTGCGGCGGCAGCGAAGCGCCCAGGAGGCTGGCCAGCATGGGCAGGAGTGTGGCCGGGGCGCTGCGGGGGGAGACGAGGACTTCACTGGCGGCGATGCGGTCCTCGATGGGGGTAAGGACGCCCTCGAAGCAGGCCAGAAGGCGCTCTCTGACATCCGCAGCATTGGCGGCCTCGGGTTCGAGGGGTCCAAGCATTGGCCCCAGTTCCTGCTGATGGAAGTGATCCGGCAGGTAGTTTCGCTGCCAGGAGAAGCGGGGGTGGTACACCCGCATCGCATAGATGGCTGGCGTGTGGCGGCCATCGCCCTGGAGCGTCAGCCCCAGCTGCAGGTATCGCCCTGCCAGGTCCCGGACGGCCCCATTCGGCCTCTGGAGCAGGATCTCGTAGAGTCCGGCGCGGCCTTGGTCGGGGGTGACGCGCGCAGCCGCGAAGGGCTGCTCCGAGGCCAGAGGCGAGCGGAGCGGCTCGGGCTGCGTGTCCCACTTCCGAAGGAATACTGCCGCGGCATCTTGGGTCCGGTCTTCCAGGAAATCCGACAGATCCTCAACGGCGTCCCGGGCCTGGGCCACCACCTGCAGGGTGCAGCCCGTGGGGATGTGGGCCTCCAGGTAGAGGCGGTGCCAGATGGTGCCTGGCTCGCCGGAATCCAGGGGCAGGCGCAGGGTCCCGTGGCCCTCGGTGGGGTAGTGGGCCTGGGCAAGGCGGAACAGGCGGTGGACGCCGTCTTCGGCCAGGTGTCGAACGGCGCCGTCCCTGTGCCGCACGAAGCGCACTCCGGCCTCGGTGCGGCGCGGCCAGCGCTCGTTGACCACCGCGGCAGGCAGGGCCTTGCCGTGCCGGTCCAGGCCCAGCGACACCAGGGGGCAATCCCGCTCCTTCCCCCGCGTGGCACCCTCCTCGAAGGGCACCAGGAGCATGACCTCGCCGGACTCCAATACGGCGAGGTCCGTGGCCAGCGGCAGTCCGCCGGGAATGGGGTGGGCCTCGAAGGGGGTCTGGGGCGAGGCCAAACGGGGGCGCAGCAGGAGGGTCTGGAGGGGCTTGCCTGCAGTGCCCGAGGTGTCCAGGGCCAGCAGGCAGAGGTGGTCCTGGTTCCCGGCCAGCCCCATCAGACCCCGATGCGGGGGCAGCGGCACGGGCGCCGGCCAGAGCGGGCGCAGGGGATCAGGGTTGATCTGGACCGGCTCAAAGCGATCGGCTCTGGCTTGGTAGGGCTGGGGCAGCGGCCCACCCCGGTACAGGCCGAGAACCGCCTGGCCCGCCACCCAGATCTGGTCCTCCACGTCCACCCAGACGCGCACCGGTATGAACGGAAGGTCGCAGCTGGCCTGCCACCGCTTCCGGAGGTGCACCAGCAGAAGCCCATTCCCGGTCCCGCCATCAGAATAAGTGAGGGCCGCCAGGCCACTGCCGCCCAGATGGAGATCTGTGAAGGTGGTGCCTGGGGGGGCCTCGACGGGGTCCAGCGTGAGCGCGGCGGCGGTATCCGCGACGGCGGTGGAATCGGCCCGGCTCGCCCGCACAACCTGCCACTCCGGGGCCGGCCAGGTCAGGGAGAACTCGAACCGCAAGCGATCCGGCGAGAGCCGACCCAGCTGGCCGTGATCATCCAGCACCAGGGGCGTGGCGGCCTGCCAGAGGGCCATGCCCTGGTCGGGGGCCAGCCGAGGCAGGCGCGGGGGATCCTGGCGGGTCAGGGAAAACGCCTGCGCCTTCTTGTCCCAGGCGCACTTCGTGGGCGCCGAGTGGAAGGCGTCGGCGCTGTTGAGCAGGAGGAAGCGGGTGCCGTTGCTGTCCATGGGACCTCAGCACAGATCCGGGATGACGGGCACGGGAATGGGCTGGGGACCGGCGGGAGCTCCGGGCCTGGCTGGCGCGAAGCCCCGGGGTGGCGCGGGCATGGCTTCACCGGACTGCAGGGCCACTGCCATCAGTTCCGGGAGCTGGTAGTCCGTGAGCCGGAGCTTCTGGCTTTCCTGGACCTCCAGCCAGACCTTGGAGCTCAGGTTCTGGGTGAAGAGGCGTACGCCGTTGACCGCTTCGACACCATCCACGCGACCAGCCTGGGTCCGCAGCTCGTTGATCTCCACACTCCGCCCCAGGGGCCAGCCTTCCCCGCGGGGGCCCAGGGGACTCAGGGGCCAGAGGTAGCCCAGGATGGCCTGCTCCACCTCCCGGAAGACCTGCTGGGTGGTGGCGGGATCCACCACTTCCAGCGAGATGGCCACGGAGATCGGCTGGTACTGGGGGCTCAGGACATAGAGCTCCGTGCCAACCAGGATGCGGGTCTTCAGGTAGTCGAAGACATCTTGCAGCAGACGCTTGGTGGGGCGGGGGAAGTGCCCCAGGGCCGGGGGGCCCGGCGGCAGCAGGAAGACGCTGATGACCCCGGCCTGGTTGCGGCGGACGGCCCGCAGGTTGGCGCCGGGGGAGAAGCCAACGATGGCCTCAGCCCGGGCGACCGGGTTGATGGGGTTGTCCAGGGCCAGGGTGGCGAAGTCCTCTGCCGTCACGGCCCGGTCCCGGTGGGTGAGGAACGCGGGAATGCGGCGCTCCGCCTGGGTCAGGGACTCCGCATCCACACCCCCGCGGGTGGGCCACTCGTGGCGGACCTTGAGCAGGCTGCTGGGGGAGCTCAGGTCCTTGATCGCCCCTGGCTCCAGGTTGCTGCGGCTCCCGCCGCCGTAGCGGTAGGCCGCGGCCCGGATGCGGGCGTCCGCGGGGGGCTGCTTCCCGCGCGCCCCATCGCCAAAGCGCACCATGCCCCTGGAGGCGTCCAGCACGTAGTGGGGATCTGCCGGTCCGCTGCTGGCGAAGTGATCCACCGGAAGCCAGGGCTCGAACTGGCTGCGCTCGGAGACTTCAATGGCGATGGCGTTGGGATCGATGTCGCCATCCGGCAGCTGGACGACCTGATCCGGGCGCCCGGTACCCAGGGCCAGCATCACATCCCGAGCCACGCCCTGCCCCAGGACTTCCACGGCGTTCACGGCGAGGTAGCCCAGGCTGAGGGTTTCGCTCGGGCAGCGCAGGCGGAGCCAGAAGAGCAGCTGACCGGGCTTCAGGTCTGCCGGGGCTTCCGGGGGGGTGTCGCCGTAGCCGGCATACTGCGGGTCGATGCCGTCCAGGACGCTGAGGAAGTCCGCCTCCCGGGGCAGGCGGAGACGGGCGACGCCCACCTGACGACCTCCCTTGGAGCTGTCATCCACCTGCTCCAGCGGCAGGTATTGAACGTCGAGGGGTCGCTCCTTGTCGGGCCACCAGGCCAGATCCCAGTGCAGCTGCCGGGGCTGAAGTTCTGCCGCCAGCTCCCCGTCCAGCTCGGTCTCCGGTGCCAGTCCGAGGTTCAGGATGATGCCGGCGAGCTGCTTCCGGATCCGGGCGGCGTTCTTTACCGCTTTTTCCGGCAGGCAGACCGCCAGATGAAAGGCCTTGTCAAAGGCTGGCGCCAGATCGAGGGGATCCTTGCCCGGCACCAGGGTGGTCGGCCGGAAGGCGGCGGGTTCCACGCCGTACTGCTCCCGCAGCTGGCTGAGACTGATCCCCTCGGCAGTGAGGGTCAAAGGATCCAGCGTTTTCTTGATGAGCACCCGCAGCTCCAGGGGGGTGGGCTTGAGCTCTCCCTGGGTGGTGAAGTTCACCTGCCCCGCCTTCAGCAGGGATTCCTTGGCCAGGAGCGGCGGCAGGGCGCCCTGGCCGTCCAGACCGAGGGCATCGATGGCGACGATCCCCCGGGAGGGCTTGGCGGAGCGCAGGGGGAGCTGCAGGAGATTGAGAAAGGCCAGGCGCTGGCGCTCAGGGATCTGGTTGGCGCGGTAGAGCACGGTTTCGGTGAGCCAGGCGAACAGGTCCACCAGCGCATTCACGGGATCGCCGGGGGCGACCACGGTGAGCTCCGGAAGCTGGCGAGAGAGGCGTCCGCGCAGCTCCGCCACCAGGTCATCGAAGCGGCGATCGTCCAGGTTGGGGATGGGGAATGGCATGGTTTCCCTCGGGGGCTAGCGGGTGGGTGGTCCGAGTTCCAGGGCGAGGTCCAGGGTTCCTGCGGTGCCGTCCTGTTTCAGGCGGTAGTGGATGGAGAGGTCCACGTGGGAGAGGCGCTGGGGATCTGGCAGGACGCGCACATCTTCCACGGTCACCCGCGGCTCCCAGCGGTTGAGGGCCTGCTGGGCCGCGTCCGCCAACAGGGCACGGGTGGTCTCGTTGTTGGGCTGGTGGATGAAGTTGCGAATGCCCGCTCCGAACTCCGGTCGCATCAGCCGCTCACCTGGCCGCGTGAGGAGGATGTTGACCATCACCTCGCGCACGCTCTTGTTCCCGGCCTGCCAGGGCATCCGGCCGTTCTCGCCGATGCCGTCCAGCAGCGGAAAACTCAACATGGGAACGATGGCTGGGCTCATGGGTTCAGGCTCCCTGTTCGGACTTCAGGCAGAGGCGGGGCAGGGCGAGGAAGGCCCAGGGCAGCCACCAGAAGAAGAGGTTCAGCAGGTTGAGGATGACCATCAGCAGGACCATGGCGCACAGCGTGATGGCGGGCAGGCTGAAGCTGAAGCTCATGCAGATGCCCGCCTTGTTGCCCCCTCCGCCGGCCTTCAGACCCAGGTCTGGCTTGATCTTGGTGAGGATGTCCGCCAGGGACTTGGGCGCAAGCATGGCCAGTCCCTTGGCCGAACCCCGGCGCAGATCGTCCAGTCCGGGCAGCTGGATGGCGGTGGGCCGCTGGGCATCCGGATCCAGGGGCGACGCGACCCTGAAGCGGGTGGAGGCAGGCCCCCAGCTGATCCGCTCACAGCCGCACACATCGAGCCAGCGCACGAAGGGGACCACGATGAAGGTGTCCTCCTGGCCCTGGCCGAAGCGAGGCAGGGCCATGCCTTCCTCGAGCACGGTCATGGCCCTCTTGGTCCGCTGCACCAGCAGGTCGCGGAGATCCCGGGCATCGGCCTGGGTGCACCAGAGCGTGTCCTGGCGCGGCGCCGAGAGGAGCTCGCCACCTGGGCTCTTGCCCGTCTGCAGGGGGAGCGGCGCACTGGCGAGGCTGGTCTCCCCGCGGGCCAGCTGGGTGAGCCAGAGGCCCACGGCGTCACCGCTCGTGGTCAGGTACTCGAGCAGGGACTCCTTCCGCTGGGTGGGAACCAGGAACTGGGTGACGGGGCCGGACGGGCCAATGCTAGTGCCCTGCGCGAAGAAGTGGATCCGCCCGAGGAGCGTCCGGAGCGGCCCATTGTCCGGGTTGGCAACCTCGGTGATGCGGTAGCGGAACAGCAGGGTTTCCAGGAGCTGCTGCAGGCCTTCTGTTGCCAGGCCATGATCGGCCTGGAGCCCATCGGTGGTGCGCCAGGGATGCGCCTGCTGGAGGCCGAAGGGCCAGGCGTGCTCCATGGCCAGGGTGGGTGCCCCGGCACCGGACGCGGGGATCACGGGCTGCTGCTGCTCCCGGTAGCTGCCCCCCAGGGGGAGGTAGCCCCAGAGCAGGGTATGGTGCCGCAGCTTGCCCCCGGCGCCCGGGCGCTGGACCGGCAGGGGGTGCATGGGGTAGGTCTCCTCGCCGCTGTAGGACGGCTCGGGGAAGCGCGGCTGCACCAGCCGGTGGTTGAGCATCCGGCGGTAGTCCGAGGGCTCGTAGGTGGGGATCGGCCCGGCGGACCAGCCCAGGGCCTGGCCATCCTGCAGCATCCAGCGCTGGATGGTGCCATCCCGCAGCACTCGGCGGACCACCAGCCCTGCGGAGGTGATCCGCTGGGGATCGAAGGCGGGCTGGCGGAAGCGCAGGCAGCTTACTTCGCAGCAGGCCAGGTAGAAGGCGCGATGCATGGGCAGGCGCAGCGCCGGGTGGTCTTGAAACCGGCCAAAGCGATCCTGTGTGAACCAAGGCTGGTCCGGTGTTCCCGTCAGCCTCCCCTGCTGGGCATCGTGCAGGAACCGTGGGACGAACTGGTCGTCCAGGTAGCGGTGCAGGGAGGTCTCTGGGCCCCGGGCATAGAAGCCCTGGTGGAGGCGGGGGGCATGGCGCACAGTGCCCCCGGGGATTCGCACGGCGGTCCTCACCATATGTTCCCCGCACCGGGAGTATAGGAAGCCGCTACCACGCTGTTGGTGATGAGGGTGTCGCACTGGACCACGCCGGAAAACCGGCTCATGCCCGCGTTGACCTGAACCATGCTCGCGTTGACCTCCACCTGGGAGGCCTGCACTTTGACATTGGCGGCCGAGGAGATGGTGATGCCTGAAGGAGTCATCTCGATCTTCTCGGAGTCCCGCTCGATCTTCACGGACTGACCGGAGTCATCCAGGGTGATGTGGTACCCATTCGGGGTCTCAATTTTTACCTTCGGGGCTTCGTCATCCAGCAGCAGCTTGATGCCCTGCGGTGTCTGCAGGAAGTAGCGCTGCTCCACCCTGTCCGCACCGTATGGGATGCTGCTCGAGCCACTCCATACGGCCCCCAGCACCATGGGCAGATCGGGACTGATGAAGGCCAGCACGACCTGCTCATCCTGCCGAGGCAGCCAGGAGATGCCGTAGCCATTGCCGGCGCTCGGCACCAACACCGAGGCCCAGACCTCCAGGCCCGTGGCATGGAGGCGGACCTGGATGCGGCCCCGGGACTCGGGGTCTGCATTGTCCAGCACCTGACCCAGGTGGAGATCACGGAGGGAGCCCAGCGAGTGGCCGCTCATGGCTAGATGGCCCAATCCGGTCGCTGGACCTGGAGGTGGCTGTGGAAGCCCTGGGTGCTGTCGAAGCTGTGCTCGCAGTTGATGACCCGGTACTTGCCGTTGAACCGGGACGAAAGACCGGTCACATCGACCTCGCGGCCACTGCGGAGGGAGCCGTTGCCACTGCAGGAGAGATCGCCGTGGACGAAGCGGGAGGCCTTCTGGCGGAACTGCTTCTCGGCGAGGGCCTCGGCCTCACTCTGGCTGCGGGCAAAGGGATGCGGCGGAAAGGAAGGACTGGCCCAGCTCAGTCTCTGGAGCTCCTGGTAGGCGGTCTGGCCAGCTGGGGCAAAACTCAGGCTGGACTTGGTGCCATCGGCGGTGGCGTCCTCCTTGAGGTTGTAGCCCTTGACGGTCAGTGCCGTGGGTTGGTGGTTCAGGTCGGCAATGAGCCGGGCCCGCTCCGGCGTCAGCGGGAATGGCTCCGGATCCGGCTCCTCGTCCCTGACCCGGAGGGAGCCGTTCACCATGCGGAGGCTCACGTCGTAGGGGGCCAGCTCCCGCAGCAGGAAAGCCAGTGGACTCTCGTTCAACTGCAGCCAGGTGCCCGTAGCAGAAGACACCGAGACATCGGCCGAAAGACCGGCCTGGCTGGCCAGCTGCTGGACCACATCATTCAGGCTCATGTCTGCGAAGGCCTGGCTGGCGCGCCCCCTCGCCAGGCGATGAAGCTTGTCCTCGGCCAGGATGGTTAGCTGGGGCGCAGCCTCGCTGAAGCGCTCCTCCAGGGCTGTGATCTCGCCCGTAAAGCATGGCGGCGCGTCGCTTCCCCCAAAGGTGATGTCCAGTTTGCTGCCCAGGCTCAGGTCCTGGAAAAGGAAGCCCGGGTCACGGCCACCGGTGTTACCCCAGTTCAGAAGCACCACCTCGGCGCTGGCCATCCCCGTCTGAGGCAGCCTCACCTTTACCGCAAGTGCGGCCTCGTTGAGGTTGGGCTTGCCCTGTCCGTCCACCATGAACCGGGGCCGGGCGCTGACCAGGGAAGCGCTGTTAGTCGACGGCAAGACGAGCCTCCCTTTCCCGGCTCAGGGCCAGACGCTCGAAGAGGGTCTCGATGGAAGCTCCCCCCGTGGGCTGGACGGCGGTCTCGGGTCCGTGGCTCGAGGCTTCAGGCACGGTCGTCATGGTGAGTTCGTTAATGACAACGGCCATCAGAGGCCTCCCAGGGAGGGCAACTGGATGCCGCCATCCACCGTAAAGCGGGGGTTCTCCAGGCCGTTGTAGCTGGCGAGGAGGCGCCACTGCTTCGGATCCACACCGGCCTCCTGAGCGGCCCGGTCCACGCTGGTGGACGCGGTGGTGGGCACGAACCGGGGCACCTCGCGTTGGGCCGCCGTGACGGCAGGATCCAGCTCGAACTGGTAGCGGTCCTCCTTGAAGGTGAGGGCGAGCGTGGCGCGGAGAGGAATCCCCTCGGGGGCGAAGAAATCCAGGGTCTCGTTGTAGGCCGACAGCATGCCAGTGAACATGAAGGTGCCCCACTGGAAGCGGCACTTCTTCGGTGCCAGCGGCTGATTGCGTCTGCCCTCCTGCGGCTTCATGAAGGTCTCTGCGATCTTCTGGGTGAGCTTGCGGACATCCGAGTTGGCCTGGATGTCCTGGGTCGGTGCGGAGGTATCGAAGACCAGCTCGACCGCCAGGGTGGACTCACTCTTCTCCACGAACTGCGCGGCAGCGCCACTCGGTCCACCGGAGGCAGAGCGGTTCTCGGCTCGCATGGTGTTGGCCAGGGTGACGCGGAGGGTCGCGGGATTGAACTGGACCTGGATGTGCTTGGCGACATCTGTTTCCAGCTGATCCCCGTTCATGGGAATCAGCTTGGCGCGAGCGAATTGAAGTTGTGCCATGGGAGCCAGCCTCAGGGGTTGCGTTCGAGTTCCAGACCTTCGTGCACGAGATGGAGCTCTTCCAGGGCCACCTGATTGGCGGTGGCCGACAGATCGGAGCCCTTGAACTTGGTGGGCAGGGCGCGGTGGATGCGCCAGCGGAGCAGGGGGCTGTCCTCGCCGGGCTTGAGTACCTCAATCACGCCGTCATAGCGGAGGGCGTAGTTCGCCTGGCGGGTGGTGAGATCAAACCAGGTCCACAGATCGGCGACCTGGGTGATGCCTCGCTTCAGGATGATGGGTGGGAAGGAGGTGGGACCCGAGAGCTGCACTTCGCCCCAGTTGTTGCCACCCACCTTGATGGCCTTGGGGGTCATGGTGGCCTCGAGGCCCGTCACTTCACTGAAGGCCCCTTGGCAGAGGAGGGCGCCGCCGTCATCGGAGAGCGTCACCCGGAAGCGAAAGGGGATGAACTCCCCAGCGAAGGTGCCCTCAGCCATGGCTTGCCTCGATGGCCGTCTCGACGCCACCCGCATGTCGGTCGTGGGCGAAGGTGATGCGGATCAGGTCCAGGGGATAGGCCGGCGCCAGCTCGATGTCGAAGATGATGGTGGACTCCCCCTCCTGCCGGGAAGTGAGACGGAAGGCCTCCTCCGGTCGCGCGCCGCGCAGGGCGCCGTTGGCATGCAGGCGGGTGAAGAAGCTCCGCAGGGCCATGTCGAGGCGCGGATCCCGGGGGTCGAGGTCAAAGACCACCCGCTCGCCGAGCCGCTGCAGCTCCCGCCGGATCCAGCCCATGAAGCGCATCACCTCGGCAGAACGCCAGTGCTCCAGGCTGCGTCCGAGCGGACTCAGCTGCTGGAGGGCAAGGCTGGGCAGGCAGGGCACGCAGAGGCGTTCGTCATCCAGCTGGGGACCCTTTCCGTGGTTGAGCAGCACGCTGATGCCTGGGGCTTGCCGCAGGGCCGTGGCTTGCTGCTGGTTGAGGGCCGGATAGGGCAGCCGCAGGCCAGGCATGGGCCGACCGGCCATGGAGTGCCAGGGGCCCTGCTGGTGGCTCACGGTGGCCTGCATCCCGGCAATCAGTCCGGTGGCGGAACAGAGGGGTCGTCCCGGGCCTCGGAGGTAGGGGTACAGCAGCTGGAGGTGGCGGAGCTTCTCCCCCAGCTCGCCATGGACTCCTTCACCGCTCTGACCGGAGATCCGTCCCAGCAGCTGCAGAAAATCAGGGGAAGGGGTGAGGTGCTCGCCCTGCAGCAGCGGGTCCAGGGGCAGGCTCAGGAGACAGATCAGGTCAGGGCGGCGCTGTGCCAGGGCCCGAATGATGGGGAGGACGATCGCCTCGGGGGCCAGCAGCGTCGACGGCGCAGGCAGCTCGCTGGAGTAGCGCCGTTCCCGGTGGGTATCGTCCGGCACTTCACAGTCGGGACGGAAGCTGGGGGGAGGATTGTCCAGGCGCAGCCGCGGGATGTCCGGCAGGTCGACAGGCACCTGCAGGCGCTCCAGGTCCGGCAGGGCCAGCACCCCGATCCGTGGAATCAACAGGGCGCGATCAAAGGCGCCCAGGGTTTCCACATGCACCGGATCCGCTCCGGGCCGGGGCAGGAAGGCCGCCTGGCCGCTTGCTTCGGGTACGCGCAGGATCCAGAGCTTCTTGGCGCCGTGGGTGGTGGCATCGCCATCGAAGAAATCCTGTACTGCGGCCGGCAGCCAGGCCAGGCCGCCCGCTAGGGAGCTCCGGTAGGCACAGGGCTGGTCGAAGGCGTCAGGGAACAGGGCCTGGAACTGCCCAAAGCTGAAGAGCGGGATGGGCAGGTTGTACAGGGCCCGGTGATCCATCAGGAAGTGCAGCCTCGCCGCCAAGGTCACGGGCTCAGCCTGCAGGGCTGCGAGGAAGCGGTCCTGGTCCGCGGGGTTGCCCATGCCTTCGGGCAGGTAGAGCCGGAGCAGGCGCTCCGTCAGACCCAGGCCCTGCAGGATCGCGGTGATGGCAGCGTCATTCGCATCGGCCTGTTGCAGCAGATTGCCGAGCTTCGGGTGGGCGCCCAGGCTCGAGACCAGCTCCGGGTCCCGGTTCATGGCCCTCAGGAAGGCCGCGCTGCGAGCAAACCCCAGTGCGGCCACCTCGGCCAGCAGCGGTGCATCACCCGCGAGACGCCGCCACCGCGCCGCCCCGTCCCGGGATGGACAGTGGCCAATCAGGGCCACCTCCAGCAGGGGCGGCTTGATCAGCGCGGGGCGGGCGTCCAGTTCGACGCGGTTGTCGGCGAGGAGCACCGGGCTACTCCTGGGTGATGTGTTCCACCGAAAGGACCAGCTCTTCCATGGCGACATCGCCCCCGCCCTTGGCTGCCAGGGTGGGACCCGTCCACTTGATCGGCATGCAGTTGATCAGTTTCCAGGTCACGGAAGTCTTGCTCCGGTCCTCGCTCTGGAGCTTGATGGTGATGGTGCGCTTGGCCTCGGCGATCTTGCCGTCGCGGCACTTCTCGATCCACTCGTAGATGTTGTTGGCGCCGATGACTCCGCGCTTGAGGGTGACATCCCCGGACTTGTGGATGCCTGGCACCTTGCGCACGTGGTTCACCACGCTGTTGCCTGCCCGGTATTCGGCGACGGTGACCTCGGTGTTGAGGCCTGATACCTCGGAGAAGCCGGCCTGGACTTCAGTGCCCTGTCCAGGTTCGAGCTCGACCAGATAGTTGAAAGCGGCGTAGGGGGTCTCACGGAAAGTAGCCATTGCTCAGTTCTCCCGGTCTCAGGCTTCAGCCGTTTTCTGGCCAATGCGGAAAATGACGAACTCCGCGGGTTTCAGGGCAGCGACACCCACCACACAGACCATGCGGCCGTTGTCGATGTCGTTCTGGGTCATGGTGGAGCGGTCGCAGCGGACGAAGTAGGCGTCCTTGGCGGTGCCTCCCAGCAGTCGGCCGGACTTCCACTCGTTGTAGAGGAAGTCCTCCACGGAGCTGCGGATGTTGGCCCACAGGCCTTCCCCGTTGGGTTCGAACACGGCCCACTGGGTGGACTTCTCGATGGAGCGCTCCAGGAAGTGGAAGTAGCGACGCACATTGACATATTTCCATTCGGGATCGCTGGAGAGCGTGCGGCCCCCCCAGACCCGGTGACCCCGGTCCGGGAAGGAGCGCAGGCAGTTGATGCCATTGGGATTCAGCAGTTCCTGCTGGAACTTGTTGATGTCCTGCTCAAACTTGAGGGCGCCAAGGACGACCTCATTGGCCGGAGCCTTGTGCACGCCGCGGTCCACATCGGTGCGGGCGAAGATGCCCGCCATGAAGCCCGAGGGGGGCACATTCATTTCCAGGCGCGCGCCCGTGGGATCACTGATCACAACCCAGGGGTAGTAGAGGGCCAGGCGGGTGTCGTCGAAGTCGTTGCGGAATTCCCGGACTTCGCCCAGGGACATGCCCTCCCGGGGATCCACGATGCCGACGCGGTAGCGCATCTTGCGGCAGTGCTTCTGCATCTCCATGAGCACGGCTTTGTGGGTGGTCGCATGGGCGGCGGCGGCGGGCACCATGACGATGGAGATGTCCTCCACGCTCTCGAGGGCGGCGAGTCCGGTGCTGCCGTTGATGAGGTCTTCCGTACCTGCGTAATCCACAGCGGCGGGAACGCTGCCATCGGTTCCGCCCGTGAGCTTGATGATGCAGCGCGGGCCGTCCAGGGATCCCGCCGGCGGCGCCAGGTCCGCCGGATCGTACAGCTTTTCCAGGGCCGCCAGAACCTTGGTGCCGGTGGGACTGGTCCCCAGGGCACAGGCGACGGGTTGGGTCAGCTCATCCATCTTGCGGGCAGGGGTCACGGGCAGGAGGGCGTCCAGGCTGTTGCCCAGCCCCGGTGCAACCGTGAGGCTGCCGGTGCGCCAGATGATCTCGCCGTCCTTGCCGGTGCGGTGGACATCGAGGTCGAACAGTCTGACGGAAAGGCTCTCGATAAAGGCCGACTGTCCCTGGAGCACCGCCAGGGGCAGGCTCACGTCTGTGGCCAGCCCAGCATTCCGTGCGGCGGGCAGGGTCAGGATGGACCCCTTGGCGTCCAGGAAGCCAACCAGGGTGGAGAAGGTGCTGAAGTTGAAGCTGGCATCGTAGGCGCTCAGGTTCAGCCCCACCCCGCCGGACTTCTTCAGCTTCAGCACCGCCAGGGTTCCGTCCGCCAGCGCACTCTGCTGAGGCCGGCGGGCACTCACGCGGTAGACCTTCGCATCCGTCGGCAGAGCGGCGATCTTGAGGGCAGTGAGTGGATCGGCGCCGCCGATGGGATCGGTGGTGCCGGGCTTCAAGGCGACGGCGGTGTTCTGTACCACAAAGTCCGCGCCGATTCGCTTCACGATGGCCTTCACGTCCATGGGGAACTTGTCCGCCGTTGGCTTGGCGCCACTCTTGGCGGCCACCGGCACGCTGTTGGCAACCAGGAACACCACCTCCCCCTCACTCACGGTGTTCAGCACCGTCTCCACCAGCAGGTGCTCCGTGGACTTCCAGTGCAGCTCCAGGGCGTAGTTGGCCACTGCGCCGGGGAAGCGGCTGGTGAAGGTGACATCCGTCTGGTCATCCGCCTTGGCGGCGGTCAGTGCGGTGGGGCCGCTGCCATCGTCGGCGGCCCGGCTGACGCGGGCCACGAAGAGCTGCTTGCCGCCATTGTCAAAGAAGGCGCGAGCGGCGTGGGAGGTGTAGTTGGGCACCGTGGTGGTGGTCGTGTCGTCCACCTTGAAGGTCAGATCCGCGGCGTCTCCAAAGGTGCGCTCGAAGTCGGCGAAGCTGGTGAGGGCCTCGGGCACCCCACTCAGGGGGCCGGTGCGGGTCGGCCCCACCAGGGAGGCGACACTGGTGCCTACCCCTTCGATGGATTTGCTGCGGAAGCTGGTCTCCTCGATGAAGACGCCTGGCGCGAGATACTCGGGCATGTCTGCTTCTCCTTTTGGGAAACTGGCGGGGTCAGCCTGCCTGAACGGCGAGACGCCCAAGTCCAGGGCTTTGCACGGGGGTAAGGACTCCGGGAGTGAGCTGGAAGGTGAGCTTTGGAGCAAAGACGGGCTTGCCGGATCCATTCACGCCCGTCGCCACCTTCACCGTGGGCAGGGTGTCCGGGTCCAGGGGTGAGTCCCTGCCGACGTGGGGCAGGGCGAAGACCCTGAGGCGGGTGGTGTAGGTGCCGGAGGGCGCATCTTTGGTGAGGGCTGGTACCCGGTCCAGAGGCAGCAGGAAGTCGCCAAAGGCATCGGCCTGTGCGCTGAAATCCAGCGGTGGACCCACTGAAGGCGCGACCTGGACCCGCACCAGAGCCCAGGCCGCTGGTGTGCCGTCGATCCAGGCAAGGCTGCCTCGGATGCCGCATCTCGAGACCCCCTTGGTGCCTGCGGGTGACCGGTAGAGGGCCACTGCGTGGCCATTGCCACCCCCAGCCATGATGGAGAATCGACGCGGCAGGAAGATCCCCGCCGGATCACTCAGGACGCCGGCCATCTCATAGAGCGTCGCGGGAGCCGGCGGGATCAGGCTGGTATCAAGCAGAGCGGTCTGGAGACCGGTGCTCCCGGCCACTCGTTCCCGCCACAGCTTGGTGTTCGAGGTGCCGTGGACCAGGCGGAGATCGGCGGGAGCCTTGGAGAGTGCGATGGAGAGGGTGTCTGGCGCCACCGGCCGTCGCCGCGCCCCGTCGCGGCCCGTGGCCTCCGTCCACTCGATCCAGTCACTGCCATGGCGGTAGGTGGTCTCGGCGGTCATGACGGACCTCCATCCATTTTGAAGACCTGGGTCTTCACCAGGGGGCCTTCCGGGGGCTCCTGGTCCGGAGAGAGGCGCACGGTCTTGATGATGTAGGGGCTGGAGAGGTAGTAGTCGCCGGGCATGCTATCCCACAGGCGCATCAGATCCTCGGTGCTCATGTCGTCCGGTATGACCTGCACCGAATCCGAATCCCCCCAGGTGGGGTCCGACAGGCTCAGATGCGACGCATCCAGCACGAGCGCGCCGCCGAGGATCTGCATGGCCGCCGACAGGTAGGTGATCTCGGCTTCCGATGACGTGCTCCAACCCACGAGCAGGATGTGCAGGTTGAGGGGGAGCTCCGGACTGGGCAAATGGCGCCCTTCGGGTGCAGGCAGATAGCGGTTGCGGCCAAAGGGATCCACGGACAGCCGATGCAGGTAGATGCCCAGGGTCTCCGTCGAGGGGGGCGACATCAGATCCTTGGAACCGAGGATGACGACCTTCGGATTCCCCCCCAGGGAGACGGCCATGCGCTGGGAGAGGCGCTCTTTGAGAGCCAACAACACACCCATGATGGCTCGGTGGGACGCCAAGTCTTCCTCCTGGTTATGGATTGACAAGGAGGGTGATACCACTCATGAAAAACAAAAGCAATGATAAGAAAAAACATGCAAAATTAGTTCATTACCATTCTTGACGCAAAAGAGATGATTAGGTAAAAAACGGCTAAGTTGCTCAATTTGCATCCTATGGGTTCTCCTCCGGGTCGGCTCCGGGCCACCCGCACCCTCGAGGACCTCGGGAGTCCTTTTCCCCGTCCTTCGGCGCCGCCCAGTCCCCCTAGATGCCTCAGCGCAACCACACTTATGGGGTGGCGAAGTTAGTCTCATGGCAATAATTACAGAGCAACCCTTGCCGATGGATCTGGGGGGGCAGAGGTGATCAGTCCTTCCTGGGGGGGAGGCCACAGAGCTTTTTCAGCATTTCTCGACCACCCAGGTCGCCGATCCAGGATTCCGGGAAGAAGTCCACATCGCGCGGAGATGGGGGACTTCACGGCTGAGTGGATCAAGGGAGGGCGTTGCATTCCCAACCTTAGGGGCCCCTGACACCGCCGATCGAAGGGAATGGTCAGCAGAAGGGGGCCTGGAAATCAGGGCTGTCCGGTGTGTGTGCCGGCCATTTGGGACAGGAGCTGTTTGAACCGGGGCTCGTCCCGCTTGATGGCCAGTCCTTCGGCCAGCTGGGCATCCGCTGCGGCGAGGTGCAGCTGGGCACTGCCTGGGTTGATTGCCTGACCCTGTCTGGCTGTGGCGACTGCGGCTTGCCGACGGTGGGTCCATTCCCACTCCGCCTGCTCCAGGCTTCATAGAGCCAGGGGGCTTCCTCGAGGGCCTTGGCGTAGTGGCCTGGCCCACATCGTAGATCTGACAGATGCAGGGGTGCACCAGCTTGGCCTGATTCTGGGCCTCGCATGCCGATTTGAAACAAAAGCACCCTTGATTTCTCAAGGGTGCTTGCTGGTTGAGCAGGTCCTCAAACTCGATGCGCTGGCCAGGCCCCCGGGGAACCTACTTCAGGCGATCGCGGATCTTGCTGATGCCCGCTTCGGCGCACTGGTCGTCCAGATGGCCGCCGGGAGCGCCCCCCACACCGATGGCGCCGATGACCTCGGTGCCGACCCGGATCGGGATGCCGCCTCCCAGCACGAGGAAACCATCGATCATGGGCAGGTTGGCGGCGGCCGGGTTCTTCTGGACGGTCTCCAGGATGGCGCTGGTGTTGTTGCGGGCGGAGGCGGCGGTGAAGGCCTTGCGGCGGCTGGCGTCGAGGGTGTGAGGCCCGGCTCCGTCGGCCCGGAGCAGCACCTTGACCTGGCCCGCCCGATCCACCACGGCGACGGTCACGGTCCAACCCTTCTCCTGGGCGAACTGCACTGCCGCCAGGGCGGCCTCGCTGGCCATCGCCATTGAGATGGTTTTTTCGGTGCGGACGTCTTGGGCCGGGGCCCAGGTGCCAGGGGCGCAAAGGGCGACGAGGGCGGCTGCGGCGAAAAAGCGGTGTTTGGACATGTTTTCTCCTCTGAGGGTGCTGGCTCGCAGACATCCTAATACGCAGAAAGGTGAATCACCAATGATTACTGAAGGAGCGCTTGTAAAAATAAGTGAGACCTCCAAAAGGTTGTGGGCCAGGGGTGTTGATAGTGTGGAATCACGTGGATGTGGATAGCCGGGTTCTCGGCCTCCATGGCCTGCCGGCAGATCGCCGCGAACAACTCGGTTTTCGGCCCCAAAGGTGCCTAGGCGGCAGTGGTGATCAACCTGGCCTATGTGCTGCAGGTTTTAGCTGCGGCCTGGAATGCCCGTCTCGCTGACCGCCTCTTCCCCGTACGGCCCGGGATTGCCTGATGCTCCGCCCCCCGAATCTGCGGCTGGACCGAATGGTTCTGCATCAGAGCGATGAGCCAGGCCTTCGAGCGGCCTCTCCTGTCTCCATGGGGAGAACGGGAGAGGTCCGATGAACTTGAGGAAGATGACATCTTTGACAGCCCTGCTGTCCTTTACCGTGCTGGTGATTACGGGATCAGTCTTGTTCCTGACTCCCCAAGGGCGGGTCGCGTACTGGTCCGAGTGGCGTCTGTGGGGCTTCACCAAGGAAGCCTGGGGGGCCATGCACATCCTTCTGAGCCTCCTCTTCCTCGTGATGAGCGTGATTCACATCGTTCTGAACTGGGGAGCGATCGTCCAATACCTGCGGGATCGAGCGAAGCGGGTCAGCCTGGCCAGGCCAGATTTCCTGGTGGCGGTGGGGCTAACGGCACTCTTTACCGCTGGGCCACTCCTCGGTTGGCCACCCTTCAAGTGGGTGCTGAATCTCAACACCTTCGCGAAGGACCAGGCGAGCCGCACCTATGGGGAACCGCCCTATGGCCATGCGGAACAGAGCACCCTCCAGTCCTTTGCCCAGAAGACGTCCTTGGACCTTCCTCGGGCGAAGGAGCTGCTCCTCCAGGCAGGCATCAAGGTCACCGGCAATCAAGATCGCCTTCAGGACATCGCCAAGCGGCACGGGATGACACCCCAGCAGGTCTATCAGGTGATGAAACCGGCGGAGCTTCCCAAAGCCGCAGGTCAAGGGCTTCCAGAGGAGGTGGCACCAGGTCTGGGCCGCAAGACCTTGGAGGAGTTCTGCAAGGACTACCGGCTGGACATTGTGCGGGTGCAGGGCATCCTTAGGGCGCACAGGCTCAAGGTGGAGGTGGACCAGCCCTTCCGAGCGCTGGCCGAAGCCAATGGCATCGGCCCCCACGAGCTCTACACCGTCATCCGAGATGGCTTGAAATAGGAGTGACCATGTTGCGCACCGTTGTCCTTTCCCTAGCGATCCTTGCCCCGACCCTGCTGCCAGCAGAAGGACCACCCCCTCAACCGCTTCGGGAAAGCAGTGTGGAGGCCCTGCAGGTCCTCCTGGAGGATGAGCGCAAGACGGAGGCCCTGTACGCCGCGGTCATCAAGAAGCACGGTGAGGTGCGGCCTTTCAGCAACATCATTCAGGCGGAGCGGCACCACCAGAGGGCGTTGGAAGGGCTCATGCAGGCCCATGGCGTTGAGGTTCCCCCCAACCTATGGCAGGCGAAGACGGCCAAATCGCCGGACTCGTTTGCAGCGGCCTGTCAGGCTAGCGCCCAAGCCGAGATCGAGAATGTCGCACTCTACGATCAGCTCATGAAGACGGTGGTGGAACCCGACCTGCTGGCGGTCTTCGAGCGCCTCCGGTGGGCCAGCCAAGAGCGCCACCTGCCAGCCTTCCAGCGCCATTCGAACCCGTAGTGGGCGCAGCGGGGGTCACCACCAGGGGCGCCCGCGTCAATTTGACGCAACTGCCCCAGGAAAGACGCTAGCTATGGTTGAGGGTAGGCTTGCGCAGAGACCATCAGCCAGGCAATCACAACGAATGGATACCGAGGAGCCACGGCATGAACGCGATCTTGTATCGATCTAGGCAAGCCTTGGCCCTGCTGGTCCTTGGGGCCAGCAGTCTCATGGGGCAGCACGGGGACAAGCCCGCTTCCGCCGTTGTTGCCCTGGGGCCTGCTTCCGTTCAGGTCGAAGCCCCGGAGGGCTGCGAACACTGCGGAATGAACCGGATCCGATTCTCCCGCAGCCGGATGCTGGTGAAGTACTCCGATGCATCGCAGGCAGGGACCTGCAGCATCCGCTGTCTGGTGGTCGACTTGAACGCCAAGGGGCCGAAGACCGTCTCTGCGCTGCTCGTTGGTGACTACGGCGTGGAAGGCAATCCCCTGATCAATGCCCAGACGGCCACCTGGGTGATCGGTGGGAACCTCCGCGGGGTCATGACCCCCGTTGCCAAGTGGGCGTTTGCAACGAAGGCCTCTGCGGAAGCCTTCATCGCCTTGAACGGCGGCCGACTGGCCACCTACACCGAGGCGGAAGCGGCGGCTCGGGAGGACTTCAAAGGGAAGCGTTGACGTACCGCCAGGCGGAGGCTTGGACCATGAAGGCGAGCCTGATGTTCTGCATCCTGCTCCTGGCCGGGTGCGCACAAAAGCCCTCGGAGCCTGCGAGGGCTCTGGACTTCCCCGTGTCGGCCTATACCCTGATCGATCAAGAGGGCAGGGCCGTCCATCTGGAAGGGGTTTTTCCTGCGGACCGGCCCGTTGTGCTCACCTTCATGTTTACCACCTGCAAGACGGACTGTCCGCAGCTGGCGGCCTCCTTCGCCACCCTTCAAGCCCGGCTTGGGAGCGGAACGGGCAGGGTCCGGCTGATGGCCATCTCCCTCGACCCCGCGCATGACACCCCCAAGGCCATGAAGGCCTTCCTGGCCCAGTTTCGGGCCAAGGAAGGCTGGGACTTCTACACGGGAAGCGACGCCGACCTGCGGCGCATCAGGCACGAATTCATGGACCGGGTGCCTGGGGAAGGTCCGCTCATGCCAATCACCTTCATGCGCTCACCCCGGGACCAGCGGTGGATCCGCATTGCAGGCCAGCGCAGCTCAACGGAATTCATGGAAATCTGCGTGAAGGAAGGCGTCTTGTGACTCAATGAAGCGGCTTACATCGAGTCCCTCTGGTTCTAGGGGTGACCGAGAGCAGTCGCTTCGCGGCTTGCGAGCTGTTGACTGCTTTTCGGAGTGAGTTTGCCGTTTTTGGGCCGTCATTTTCAGACCCACAAACAAACACTAAGACCTGATTGCTCAGATCTTAGTGCTGGTAGGGCTAACGGGATTTCCTCCGCATCATGCCTGCGGCTACGCCTCCGGAGTAACGCTCCGGCCGCACGAATCGCTGGCACGGGCCTGATCCTCAGGACGCCACATCTAGTGGCGCCCTGAGGGCCCCACCATTTGCCCGAAAGGGCAAATAGGACCGGCGCCGGAGGCGACGGCCCGCAGGGCGAGGGCCATCGGCCCGAGTCAGCCTGCCAGCGATTCAGTGACTTCAAATCCCGCCACTTTCTTCTACCAAAACAGAGAAGCGACCGCCGGTTGGCGGTCGCCTCTCTGTTTTGGTAGGGCTAACGGGATTTGAACCCGTGTCCTTGGCGCCAACTAGATTTCCCCCTCGCTCGCTACAATTTCGCCGCGCATTAGTCCGCTGCGTACCTGCCGCAAAGAAATCTCGGCATGAAGTCCAAGTGAATTTGAAATAAAGGTTGAAAATAATTAACGAAGGACCTAAATTAATTAGGCCTTGGCGCATATGGGTTCAACCATGTCTCTTCCTGACTTCTTCGCCGTCCACCCCGTCTTCACCCGGGAGGAGGTGGTGCGGCACCTCGCCGAAACGGGAGGAAGGGAGCCCAATGCCTCCACCGTCCGGGCGCTTCTGCGCTACCACCAGACCACGGGAAGGATCCTGTCGGTGCGGCGGGGCCTGTATGCCAGCGTGGCGCCAGGCAGCACCCCCTCCTCAGCGCCCGTGGATGCCTATCTGGTCGGGGCCTTGGGGTGCCCCGGCGGCGTGCTTGCTTATCACACGGCCCTGGAACTTCACGGGCTGGCCTATTCCACCTTTGAAGCAGTCCAGGTCCTTTCCCCCCGGCTTCAGCGGGGCTGGTCGTTCCGGGGGGTAGATTACCGACCAGTCAAAGCCCGGGAAGGCCTGGGGGATTTGGCGCTGACCCTGGGTGTGGAAACCATGGACCGCCAGGGCCTCGACCTGCGGGTGACCTCGGTGAGTCGGACTCTGGTGGATGTCCTCGACCGCCCCGACCTGTCGGGCGGGTGGGAGGAGGTCTGGCGCTCCCTGGAGACGCTGAAGGTCGTGGACGATGCCGAGACGCTGGCCTACCTGGAGCGGCTGGGGAACGCTACGACCTCGGCCCTGGTGGGCTTCTACCTTGAACAGCACCCCGGCGTGCTGGATACCGCCGGGGAGACCCTGGCGAAGATGGAAGCCCTGCGGCCGAAGGGCAGGCAG
>CAIRQL010000047.1 GCA_903880675.1 uncultured Holophagaceae bacterium
GGCCGTCCTCACCGCCCGTGAACTCCGAGAACTGGGAGGCCATGGTCATGAAGGCGCTGGCCACCGCCAGGGTGATCATGGCGTAGAACATGGCCTTCACCCGCAGGCTGAAGAGGCCGATGAGCAGGGACAGGACCAGGGACACGCCGAGAGCCGCCACCACACCCACGGCCACGCCCTTCCAGGTGGGGCCGAAGCGGGTCAGGGCGATGGCGATGCCATAGGCGCCGATGCCGAAGAACATGGTGTGGGCGAAGGAGACGATGCCCGTGTAGCCCAGCAGCAGGTCGAAGCTGGACACCAGCACGATGAAGATGCAGATCTTGGCGGCGACATTGAGGGCCTTGGCGCCGGGGAAGATGAAGGGCGTGAGGAGCAGGCCGGCCAGGATGAGCACCAGCATCAGCGCCAGGACTCGGCTGCGGGGCAGGTCCCCGGAAAGGAGGTGGTTCAGCATCACTTCTTCCCCAGGGAAAAGAGGCCCTCGGGCCGCCACAGGAGGACGATCACCATCAGCAGGATGTTGGAGAACAGGGCCACTTTGGGGGCCAGGAAGCCCGTGTAGTTGCCCAGCAGGCCCACCAGCAGGGCGCCGATGAAGCAGCCGGTGACCGACCCCATGCCGCCGATGATGATGACGATGAAGAGCAGCACGTTCACCTGGGAGCCCAGCTGCGGGATGACGCTCTGCTGGTAGAGGCCCCACATGACGCCACCCAGGCCCGCCAGGGCGGAGCCCACGATGAAGACACCGATGAAGAGGCGGCGGATGCGGTAGCCCAGGCTCTCCACCATCTCCCGGTCCTGCACGCCGGCGCGGATGAGGAGGCCCGCCTTGGTGCGGCTGAGCACCCAGGTCATGGCGGCGAACACCAGGAGGCCCAGGATCACCGCAATGATGCGGTACTTCTCCACAGCGGCATCACCCATGAGGATGGAGCCTTGGAAGGCCGTGGGCAGCAGCAGGGGCCGCGCCTGGGGGCCCCAGATCACCTTGATGAGCTCCTCGCCCACGATCATGCCGCCCATGGTGATGAGGATCTGCTTGAGGGGCTGCCCGTAGACCGGCCGGATGATGAGGCGCTCGTAGGCCACGCCCACGCCGCCAGCCACAGTCATGGCCACCAGCATGGCGGCCAGCACGGCCACCAGGTTGAGCAGCAGGCTGCCGCTCACGGTCCAGGCGGTCATGAGGCCCAGCACCGAGGTGGCCATGAAGGCCCCCAGGGTGATGAAGACGCCGTGGCCGAAGTTCAAGACGTCCATGAGGCCGAAGACCAGGGTCAGGCCTGAGGCGATGATGAAGATGATCATCCCCATGGCCAGCCCGGCGAAGGTGAGGGTCACCCAGGTGGAGAACGAGCCTACGAAGGGCAGGGCCAGGAGGGCGAGGGCTGGCACCAGCAGCAGGGGCAGGCGGTCCGGGTGGACCACAGGCAACGCTTCGGGGGCCTGGACAGCAGCGGTTTCGGAAGGGGTGGTCATCGGGTCTCCTTCCTCATTGGTGCGCAGCCAGGGACAGGCCCAGGAGGCTCTGTTGGAGGGCCTCATCACCGGCCAGGTCGGCCATGGTGCCCGCATGCACCACGCGGCCACCGTCCATCACCGCCACCTGGTCGCCCAGCTGTCGGGCGAAGTTGAAGTTCTGCTCCACCAGCAGGATGGTGGTGTCCGTGCGCTTGAGCTCGCGGAAGGCCACGATCATGTTCTGGATGATGGCCGGCGCCAGGCCCTTGCTGGGCTCGTCGATGAGCAGCAGCTTGCGGGGCTCGACGATGGCCCGGGCCACCGCCAGCATCTGCTTCTGGCCACCGGACAGGAGGCCCGCCGGGTGCTGCCAGAACCGCTTCATGGCCGGGAACAGGCCGAAGACCCACTCCAGACGCTCGGCGTCCATGTCCTCGATGCGCCGGGAGCCCCGGGCGGCGAGGATAAAGTTCTCGGCCACGGTGAGGTCCGAGAAGATGCCCATGTTCTCCGGCACATAGGCGATGCCGGACTGGGCGATCTCCGGCGTGGGCTTGGCAGCAATGTCAGTGCCCTCGAAGTGGATGGTGCCCTGGGAGGCCTGCCAGAGGCCCATGATGGTGCGCAGGGTGGTGGTCTTGCCGGCGCCGTTGCGGCCCAGCAGCACGGTGAGCTCGCCCTGGGCCACCTGCAGGTCCACGCCGTGGAGGATGTGGTAGGCGCCAATGTGGGTGTGGACGCCCTCGAGCTTCAGCAAGGGTTCGCTCACTTGGCCACCTCCACGCCCAGATAGGCTTCCTGCACGATGGGCGAAGCGATCACCGTGGCGGGGTCGCCGTCCGCCACCAGGGCTCCGTTGTGCAGCACGATGATGCGGTCCGACAGCTCCCGCACCACATCCATCTTGTGCTCCACGAGCAGGATGGTCTTGTCGCTGCGGGCCTTGAGGCCGCGGATGAGGTCCAGGATCACCGGCACCTCGTCCACGCTCATGCCGGCGGTGGGCTCATCGAACATGAAGATGTCGGGCTCCAGCGCCATGAGAATGCCCACCTCCAGCTTGCGCTGGTCGCCGTGGGGGAGAGAGGCGGCAGCCAGGTCTCGCTTGGCGGTGAGGGCCACGGCCTCCAGGACCTCCTCAGCCCGGGCGATGATGCCCTTGTGGCTGCTCCAGATGCTCCAGAGGTTGTGCCCCAGGCCGCTGCGGGACTGCACGGCGAGGCGGATGTTCTCCAGCACGCTCAGGTTGGGAAAGAGGTTGGTGAGCTGGAAGGCCCGCCCGATGCCCTTGAGGCTACGCTGCGGGGCCGAGAGGCCGCTGATGTCCCTGCCGTGGAGGAGCACCTTGCCGGCACTGGCCTTCAGCTGGCCCGAGATGAGGTTGAAGTAGGTGGTCTTGCCGGCGCCGTTGGGCCCGACGATGGCCGTGAGGGTCCCGGGCTCGAAGCCGCAGGACACGGCACTGACCGCCACATGGCCGCCGAAGCGGATGGTGAGGTCTTGGGTTTCCAAAGCAAGGGTCATGGCCACTCGGGGACGGTGGGTTGCGGGGGTACTGCAGGGCTCCGGCCACCCGCGGACGGGGGCCGCCAGGTGGCCGGAGCCGGTGTGACTTAGCGCTTGTTGGTGATGGGGATGGTCATTTCGCTGATGGGAATCTCCCGCACCAGCTCCGGGATGGCCCACGCGACCTTGGGATCCACCTTGATCTTGAAGTGGTACATGGACTGCATGGCCTGGTGGTCTTCCTTGCGGAAGGTCATCTTGCCCTTGGGCGTCTCGAAGGACATGCCCTCCATGGTGGCGATCAGCTTCTCGGTGCCAGCGTCGCCCTTGGTCTTCTTGAGGGCTTCGACGACCGCGATGCCTGCGCTCATGCCGCCGGCGGTGAAGAAGTCAGGAGGCGCGTTGAAGCGCTTCTGGTGCTCTTTCACCAGCCAGTCATTGACCTTGTTCTTGGGGATCTCGTAGTAGTAGTAGGCGGCGCCCTCGAGGCCGGGGAAGGCCTTGTAGGCGGCCAGGGCCGGCAGGATGTTGCCGCCCGTGGCGATCTCGATGCCGTAGCGACCGGGGTTCAGGTCGGCGATCTTGAAGGGATTGCCGCCGCCGGCCCAGTTGATGAAGATGATCTTCCGGCCCTTGAGGTCCTTGAGCTTGTCGAAGATGCGCTGCGCCCCGGCGGTGAAGTCGGTGGTGGTGGCGGGGAGGTACTCCTCGTGCACCAGCTTGGCGTTCTTGATGGCGCCCCGGAAGGCCTTCACGAAGTCCTTGCCGAAGGCGTAGTCCTGGGCCAGGGTGGCGATGTTGACGCCGGCCTTGTCGAGAGCCACGCCGTTGGAGATGGCGTCCTGGGAGGAATTGCGGCCGGTGCGGAAGATGTAGCGGTTCCACTTCTCGCCGGTGATGGAGTCGGCCACGGCGGGCTCGACCAGCAGGATCTTCTTGTACTCCTCGGCCACAGGCAGCATGGCCAGCGCGACGCCGGAGCTGGTGGGGCCGATGGCGAGGACCGCCTTGTCGTCCGCATAGGCGGCGGCCAGCTGGGCCTTGGCCACATCGGGCTTGCCCTGGGTGTCCTTCTCGATGAGGACGAGCTTGTGCCCGTTCACCATCATGGTGCCGCCGGTGGCGTACTCCAGGCCCATGACGAGGCCGGCCTGGGTCTGCTTGGCGTAGGCTTCCAACACGCCCGTCTTGTCGTAGACGTGGGCGATCTTGATGTCCTGGGCCACGGCCACGCCCATGCTGAAGGCGAGGGCGGCGGCGGTCCGGAACAGGGTCTTGGGATCAAGCTTCATGTTGCCTCCTTGGGGTGCTGTCGGCCCAGAGGGCCCCAGCCAGGCTTGCTGTTGCGTTCCGATGGAGACCCCCCGTGTGGAGGCCTACCGAAGGTAAGAAGGGGGGAGCGGCCGGCATGCGCTGCCGCCCCCCGGAA
>CAIRQL010000048.1 GCA_903880675.1 uncultured Holophagaceae bacterium
CCCGTTGGCGGGGTTGAGGATGTTCTGCGTGGACATCATCAGCACCTTGGCCTCGATCTGGGCCATGGGACTGAGGGGCACGTGGACGGCCATCTGGTCGCCGTCGAAGTCAGCGTTGAAGGCGGTGCAGACCAGGGGGTGCAGGCGAATGGCCTTGCCTTCGACCAGGACAGGCTGGAAGGCCTGGATGCCGAGGCGATGGAGGGTCGGGGCGCGGTTGAGCAGGACCGGGTGATCCTTGATCACCTCTTCGAGCACGTCCCACACTTCGGGGCGGCCCTCCTCGACCATTTCCTTGGCCTGGCGGATGGTGGCGGCATAGCCCTTGTGCTCGAGCCGGTTGAAGATGAAGGGCTTGAAGAGCTCCAGGGCCATCTTCTTGGGCAGGCCGCACTGGTGCAGCTTGAGGTCGGGACCCACCACGATGACGGAGCGGCCCGAGTAGTCCACACGCTTGCCGAGCAGGTTCTGACGGAACCGGCCCTGCTTGCCCTTGAGGGCGTCGCTGAGGGACTTGAGGGGGCGGTTGCTGACGCCGCGCAGGAGGCGACCGCGCTTGCCGTTCTCGAAGAGCGCGTCGGCGGCTTCCTGCAGCATGCGCTTCTCGTTGCGCACGATGACGTCAGGGGCCTTCAGCTCCAGGAGCTTCTTGAGGCGGTTGTTCCGGTTGATGACGCGCCGGTACAGGTCGTTCAGGTCGGAGGTGGCGAAGCGGCCGCCGTCGAGGGGCACCAAGGGGCGCAGCTCGGGGGGCAGCACGGGGATCACATCGAGGATCATCCACTCGGGCTTGTTGCCCGAGCGCTGGAAGGACTCGGCCACCTTGAGGCGCTTGGCAACCTTGCTGCGCTTCTGGGTGCTGGTCTCCCGCTTCATGAGGTCCCGGAGCTCGATGGTCAGAGACCCGGTGTCCACCTGCTTGAGGAGCTCCTTGATGGCCTCGGCGCCCATCTGGGCCTGGAAGTCGGCGCCCGGATTGGTCTTCTTGAGGTTCTCCAGGAGGTCCTGGGCGATGACGTCACCGGGCATGAGCAGCATGTAGCGCTCGCCCTCGGTCACCTTGAAGCGGGGCAGCAGACCCTTGTCATTGCTGGACTTGTGCAGGAGGAGACCCCCGCCGTTGGCCGGCAGGATGCGCTCGTCCAGGCCGATCTTCCAGTAGCAGGTGCCGGTGTCGCCGTTGAACTCCAGGCCCCCGCGGCCGGACTCGGTCACGGCGAAGGCTTCGAAGTAGAGCACCTGCTCCAGGTTCTTGAGGGGGATGTCGAGCAGGTAGCCGATGCGGCTGGGGACGCCCTTGAAGAACCACACATGGCTGACGGGGCTCGCCAGCTGGATGTGGCCCATGCGCTCGCGGCGCACGGACTTCTTGGTGACTTCCACGCCGCACTTGTCGCAGGTGACGCCCTTGAACTTCTGGCGCTTGTACTTGCCGCAGAGGCACTCCCAGTCGTTCACGGGTCCGAAGATCCGGGCGCAGAACAGGCCGTCGCGCTCGGGCTTCAGGCTGCGGTAGTTGATCGTCTCGGGCTTGGTAACTTCGCCCTTGGACCAGGACCGGATGCGATCCGGGCTGGCCAGGGACACCCGGATGCACTCGTAGGCGTTGATGTTCTGTTGCTCAGGAAACATGGGGGCCTCTCAAAAAATTCACCACGGAAAGACAGAGGACGGAGACGGTGCTGGGATCAGCCTTCGATGGTGAAGGCCGTGGGATCCACAGCGACCAGATCCGGGTCCAGTTCCTCGCGGGTGAGCATTTCCACGTCGATGCAGAGGGCGTTGAGCTCCTTCTTGACGACGTTGAAGCTCTCGGGGAGGCCGGGATCCTTGATGGTCTCGCCCTTGATGATGGCCTGGTAGATCTGGGTGCGGCCATGCATGTCGTCGGACTTGTAGGTGAGGAGTTCCTGCAGCACGTGGGCCGCACCGTAGGCTTCGAGGGCCCAGACTTCCATCTCGCCGAAGCGCTGGCCACCGAACTGCGCCTTGCCACCCAGAGGCTGCTGGGTGATGAGGCTGTAGGGCCCAATGCTCCGGGCGTGAATTTTGTTGTCGACGAGGTGGTGCAGCTTAAGCATGTAGACGCAGCCCACATTCACGGGCTGCTCGAAGGCCTCGCCGGTCATGCCGTCGAAGAGCATGGTCTTGCCGGTGACGTCGGGGCCCTTGCGGCCATTCTTCTCCCAGGCCTGCACCAGGTAGCCCTTGATGTCAGCTTCCCGCGCGCCGTCGAAGACGGGCGTGGAGAAGTGGACGCCGAGGGTCTTGCCGGCCCAACCAAGGTGGCACTCAAGCACCTGCCCGATGTTCATACGGGAAGGCACGCCGAGGGGGTTCAGCACGATGTCCACGGGACGGCCGTCGGGCAGGTAG
>CAIRQL010000049.1 GCA_903880675.1 uncultured Holophagaceae bacterium
ATGCCAGACCCGATTTCCCCATAACGGTCAGTTCGGCCCTCGCCGCTACGGGCTTGTTCAACATCGCATTTCGCCGGTGGGCACCGCCGCGCCTACCCACACCATCAACCCGGTCCCGCCACCGACGAAATGCTCACTGTTTGCGTTCCGCGTCCCGGCGTTCTCGAGCCTCCTTGAGGCCCACGTCCGGGTAGACCCCCAGGGAGAGGCGCTTCTCCTTGCCCTCGAAACGAAACTTCAGGCGCCACCACTTGCCCCCGCTGGGGGCCACCTCCAGGTAGAGCCCCCCTCCGTCCGAGAGCCTCGTGGCCTTCGGACCTGGCTTGGCCTGGCGGATCTTGACATCGGTCAGGGGCATGGGGGCAACTCCTGCGGGCACCACTGCGGTTGCCCCCAATCTTGCCCCCAGTTGCCCCCGGCTGGCAATGCGGCTCTTCGGACGCTATCGGACTCGAAAATCACGTAAGTAGCTGATTTTTCGGTGGAATCCGGATGGCGATGGACGGTGCTGAATACTGAAATGGTGGAGGTGGTGGGAGTCGAACCCACGTCCAAGAAATGCCAGGTGGCAGCTCATTCACAGGCTTGGTCCGTTCTTGAAACCTCCCGGCGGGGAACGGACGAGCCGCTCGGGACGTGTGCCTCCTAATCTCGGCTGCGGTCAGGGGGCGTCGCAGCAGCCTATCTGGTACCCCCGTCCGGCAGGCCGAAGCCACCCTTTCAGGGGTTTAACGAGCTCGGTACCCAGAGATCCCGAGGACTCGCTCGGAGCCTAGGTTGCCCTAGGCAGCGAGAGCCAGTTCGAAGTTATCGTTGGCAGTTTGGTTTGGGCGGATTGATAAGGGGGCCATCCGTCCAACCCCCGCCTGCACCGTGCACCTGGATCACGACCTGTCGAAACCGGTCACCCCCATGTGTTACGTGCTGAACCTGATCGTGGTGCGATCAGTACCGCCTTCCCTGCCCCCTCAAGGGCTCGGATCGAGCGGAGGTTGAGTATGGGCGTTGGGGAGGGGGTCCGCAAGGGCTCGGCGCTTTGGGAACTCCTGGCACATGGGACCACGCCAATTAACAGGAACGGCCAATGCTCACGTTGCATGGGTTGGGCGCCGGTCCACCCAAATTCAAAACAAGGCCAATCCTTCTCCCCTTCATCCGCTTTTAGCCCTGTTGCTGTTTTTTGAACAGGGATGATGGGGAAGAAGGGGATTGGGTGCTGCAAGGCTCAGCACGCACTCATGGCACGGTCACTTTCCCTGTTCCCGCCGCTCGGTGATGCTCTCGCCGCCGATGCCCCAGTTGTCGGTGTCCACCTCGTCGATGACCACCACGGTGGTCTGGGGGTTCTTGCCCAGCACGTCCACCAGGAGCTGGGTGGCGCCCTGGATGAGGGCGGCCTTCTGCTCGGCGGTGGCGCCTTCGCGGGTGATGCGGATGTTCACATAAGGCATGGCGGTCCCTTCAGGCTTTCAGCAGCTTCTTGCCCCGCAGGAAGGCCTCCAGCTCGGTGGCGTCGGCTTCGGCCAGGGCCCGCTCGGGGACCAGGATGGCCTGGCTGTGGGTGATGCGGAACATCCAGAAGCCGCTCTGGCGGCGGACGGCGGCAAAGGCGGGCCAGGGCAGGCCGCCGGTGTTGCCTTCGGTGCGCAGGACCAGGCCCTCGTCATCCAGCTCCAGCTCCACGGGGGCGTAGGCGGTGGTGCCGCGGCGGTGGCGACCCCAGCGCAGCACGGCCTCGGGCAGCACCAGGAACAGCAGCGCGTTGCACACCATGAAAATGCCCATGGGCCCTGGGGCCAGGTTCAGGCTGGTGAACCCCATGAGCAGCATCAGCCCACCCGAGGCCACGGACAGGCCGTACCACGTGCGCTTGAAGGCCCGGGTGCCATCCAGGGCCTCCGCCGGGGTGAGGGTATAGCTGGCGGTGATCCGC
>CAIRQL010000050.1 GCA_903880675.1 uncultured Holophagaceae bacterium
CGCACCCGGCGTCACTGTGGCGAGCTACACCGGGCTTAGCATCCGTGGCCAGTCAGGCGCCCTGACCCACGATGCCGCCTTCGGCTTCACCGTGGCCTCGGCCCTCCCCCCCAGTCACTTCCGCGATGACCTGGTCCAGGCACCGGGTGGCAAACAGGTGGGCGGCACCATCGAGAACCACGCAGTCGCCCGTGAGAATGTTCGCCCTGTATTGAGCAAAGACGCCAATGACACGATCCGGCTGCAGCACGGTTTCCTGCCCTCCGGGTCTCCCACCGATCACTGAGTCCATCCGCACCGGGAGACCCCATGCGCAACGTTCCGATCATTCCCTTCGCCCTCTTTTCGCTCGTTGCCGGAGGGACACTCCGGGGCCAGGCCCCAGCCCCCGTTCTCGCCTATCAAGGGCGACTGCTTGAGGCGACACTCCCCGTCACTGGAACGCGCACCTTCGTCTTCTCCCTCCTGGATGCCTCAGGGCGGGAGCTGTGGACCTCCGGCAACCAGTCCGTCTCGGTGAACACCGGGCTCTATGGGGTGGTGCTGGGGGCCTCGCCCATGAGCGCCATCCCCACCTCGGTGCTGGCTCAGCCCAGCCTGAAGCTGCACGTCGTGGTCTCGGGCATTGCCCTGGCCCCCGATACCGACCTGGTGCCAGCCCTGCAGGCCCGCAGTGCCTTCGAAGTGAGCGGCGACTTCGCCGGAGACATCGGGGGCACTCAGAACGCCATCACACTCCTGCGCCTGCAGGGCATTCCCCTGGACCTGACCACCACCCCGCCCACCGCCAACCAGGGACTGGTCTACAACGGCACCAAGTGGATCGCCGGGGCCATCGGTGGCAGCACGGGCCCCAAGGGTGATACCGGCGCGACGGGTGCAGCGGGAGCCACCGGTGCCACCGGCGCTCAGGGCCCGATCGGGGCCACGGGCGTCCAGGGTCCCGTTGGCGCCACGGGCGCCGCAGGCACCCAGGGTCTGATTGGCGCAACGGGTGCCACCGGCGCTCAGGGCCTGCTCGGGCCAGCAGGCGCCACCGGCGCCCCGGGCCTGGTGGGTGCGACGGGTGCCACCGGCGCATCCGGAGCACCTGGCACAGCGGGGGTCCAGGGAGCCACCGGTGCGGTTGGCACGAATGGCCTGGATGGTAAGACCCTGCTCAACGGAACGACTGCACCCCTAGCAGTGATCGGGGCGAAAGACGACTTCTACCTCAACACCACCACCAACACCCTCTACGGCCCAAAGAGTGCCGCCACGGGTTGGGGCCCAGGCGTCGGCCTGGTGGGCCCCCAGGGCGGGGACGGTGCGACCGGTCCCACAGGCGCGACTGGCACGGTGGGACCTGCCGGCCCCCAAGGTCTTCAAGGTTTCACGGGGGTCGCGGGACCAACGGGTCCCCAAGGTCCAGCAGGTGGTCCGATGCCCTGGATCTCGGCCACCGCAGGCACCACTCTCCTGGCGAACAAAGGGTACCTTGCCAACGGCAGCAGCACTGTGGCCTTTACCCTCCCCGCTTCACCTGCCGTTGGTGATGTCATCGCCATCGCGGGGGTGGGGAGTGGCTGGAGCCTGGTCCAGAACGCCGGGCAGTGGGTCACCCGTTCCAGTCTGGGTGCGGCGGGATTTCAGTGGATGGCCGTAGGGCCCGCCGCTTATTGGATGTCCGTTGCCTCATCCAGTGATGGCACGTACTTGGCAGCCTGCCAGATTGGCGGCCAGATCCATACCTCCACAGACAGTGGCGCCAGTTGGACCGCCCGCGGGAGCAGTCGCTCCTGGTATTCCATCGCCTCCTCCAGCGATGGCATGCGCTTGGTTGCTTGTGCGCAATCCAGCCAGATCTACACCTCCACCGACGGGGGAATCACCTGGACCCCCCGGGAGAGCGCCCGGAACTGGCTCTCTGTTGCCTCGTCGAGCGACGGCGTGAACCTCGCCGCAGCGGTGTATGGGGGACAGATCTACACCTCCACAGATGGGGGAGCCAGCTGGACGCCCCGAGAGACCAGCAGGAATTGGCGTTCCATCACCTCCTCTAGCAATGGCCAGCGCTTGGCCGCCTGCGTGGATAACGGCTTGCTCTACACCTCTCCGGATGGTGGGGTCACCTGGACGGCATACAATGCCACCGCCTCCTGGCGATCAATCACCTCCTCCAGCGACGGGATGCGACTGGCTGCGGTAGCACCCGGGAACTGGATCTTTTGTTCCTTTAATGGAGGGTCCACCTGGGGGCACCGGGAGTCTACACGGGATTGGTCTTCAATCACGTCCTCCAGTGATGGTATGACCCTCGCAGCCTGCGTTGAATGGAACGGCCAAATCTTCGTTTCCACGGATGGGGGCAGCACTTGGGCGATCCGGGAAAGCAGTCGGGATTGGAAAGCCGTGGCCTCCTCAGGCGATGGCAAGCGCCTGGTCGCGGCGGCCGGCCTGGTCGCGGCGGCCGGGGGGGGCGACCAGATCTACCTCTCAACGGGTGGTGGAAGCACGACTTCCGGGACGACAGGTGGCTTGGTTGGAGATGCGGATGCTTCCATCCAGTTGCTTTACGTGGGTAGTGGGCGCTTCAAGGTCATGAGCCACACGGGTTCCATTGTTTTTAATTAGGTGTCGGGTTCCCACCAAACGGGAATTCCAATAAAAATTTTAATTAATTTCAATTAAGGTGCTTAATCACCGCGGCAACCTCAGCGTGGAGTAACGGCACAGTCGCCGCGAGAGGCGCCGCCCCAGGCGTTGCCAGCCCAGGTCATCTGTCGCCTACCGCTGTCCTTCCAGGCTCACCTCCTTGGCGGTCAACACCGGGTCCGTAAAGGCGGCCGCATCCTTGCCCCGGGCCTGGACCACCGTCTCTCCAACCACCACAGCCGAGAAGAAGGCATCGGTGGTCATGGTCGGCCCTTCCACCCCGGACTGGCTGGAGTGCCCCGAGACATTGGCCTGGCCCGCCACCACGGTCTTACCCAGGACCGTCAGGGTCCGGCTGGCGGGGTCCTTGGCGGTCACCACGCCCTGGAGCATGGGCCGGTCGTCGTTGGTGGTCTCGAGGCGGGTGCCCACGATGGAGAGACCATCTCGGCCCAGGGTGCCGCGGACCTGCACCAGCTGACCTGCCACCAGGCTGGAGAGGCGCACCCGCTGGTCGGTCAGGGCATCCACCCGGACGAGGACGCCGTTCACCAGGAGGGTGCCCGTTCCGTCTGATCCAGCCAGGGGGGCTGTCACCGCGCCCTGGAGGCGGCTGTTGGCCCGGAAGCTGACCTTGGTGGCCGCCAGGGACGTGGCCCCCAGGACCCCCTCCACCTCGACCTTCACGCCCAGCACCAGGTCCTCAGGGACGCCGCCGTTCCAGACGGTGTTCGCAGTGGTGGTGACGGTGACCCCGGCCACGGTGAACTGGGTGGAACCCGTTGCCGCCGTCACGAGGCCCTCCACCTCGGTCTCGCTCCCGGTCTCGCCGGGGCTGTCGTCTTCCAGGGAGATGCTGGAGGCCTCGACGACATTGCCGGCCTGGACCGACTTCAGGGAGCGCACCTCGACGAAGGCGCCATCAGCCAGACCCGCCGGCAGGGTGGCACCGCCCAGCAGGTTCACGGTGTAGGTGTCAGCGGCACCGGCATCCGGGGTGAGCTTGAGGGTGAAGCCGGTGGCCGTGAGGCCAGAGACCAGGCCCTTGAGTTCGAAGCTGTCGCCCTGCCCCGCCTGGCTCTTTTCAATCCGCGTCGCCCGGATGCCCCCCCGGCTGTCTGGCACACCGGAGACCCGCACCCGGTCTTCCGGATGGATGCCGCCCAGTCGGGCCGTGTTGTCCTCAAACTCCGTGCTGTCATCTACCCGCACGGTCTGGCCCCCCACGGAGAGCGTGGAACTGCCGACGGCCCCGACCTTGCCCTTGACCGCATCCTCGAAGCTCACCTCAAGGGCCTCGCCGGTATGGCCGTCATGGTGCGCCTTCACCCGCACCACCATGCCCGGCTTGAGCTCAGCAGCGGAGGCCTGCGCTTTCTCGATGAGGACCGAGGCCTTGGCGGTCGTGAGCTGGAGGTTGTTGACCTGGATGGTGCCCGGGGACTGCGCAGTGATTGTCCCGGTGACGAACTGGGCGGCGGCAGGCGGCGTGGGACCGGCAGAGCTGCCCCCTGAGGACGAACCCCCGCAGGCCACCAGGACCGTGAGGACCGAGACCGCTGTGAGTTGGATGAGGTGCTTCATGGGACCCCCTTCGCCCTACGGCGACATGGACGTGCGTTCCCATTCAGGTTCGCCATCGCCCACAGGGTGGCCAGATCCGGTTCCAAGATTCCGGCCCCACCGGGTGAGGCCTTGCCTTCGTTGAACAGGGGTGCGGCATCATCCCGGTGACCGCACAGCTGCGGTCGTTCGGAGCCAGTCAGCCTCAGCTTGGGGGCACTGCGGCGTTCCCCTGCTCCAGCGTCAGCCGCGCCTCGAGGTCCGCCATGGCGTCCTCCAGGGGTTTCAGCGACACATCTTCGGAGGACTCGTTTTCGTAGTAGCCGAAGGGGTTGTCCAGGTCCCGGATGAGGAAGAGGAGGAACAGGAGCAGGTAGCTCACCAGACCCAGGAAGAACAGGGACTCGTAGAAGGGCTCGATGCGGGCGAACACCAGGCCCAACAGGAGCAGCAGGGTCGTGGTCCGGGCGATGAAGTAGCCAGATGAGATGAAGTCCGTCTCGCGGATGGTGTGGATGCGGATGACGATCTTCCGCAGTGCGCTCTGTTCCTGCTTGAGGCGGGCGATGAAGTTGGCTTGGGTATGCCCCTCGACGGCCAGGAAGTGGTCATTCAGGTCGCCGATGAGGCCCATGACGACCCGGGTGCGCTCCTGCTTGTGCATCCAGCGGTGGAGGGTGGCCCCCAGGAGGCTCAGGTGGGCCAGGGCGGCCAGGGCTACCGGTGCGTGGGACCGCCGGTGAATGCTCTGCATCTCATCAGCCAAAGTGGCCAGGATGGCCGCCATCTCCCCGGGCAGCCGCTCGCTCTCCTTGTAGTCCGAGAGCACCCCACTCAGCAGGAAACCCATGAGGAAGACATTGGCGCCGATTAGCCCCGAAAAGAGGGTGTTGATGGAGAGCACCTCGACGCCGAAGCGATGCATCACCAGCTTTGCGATGACCAGAGCCCCCAGCAGGGGCAGGACCCGATAAAAGATCCGATGCGCCTTGGGAATGTGCCGTGCGATCTGGCTGAGCATGGGCCGGGGTTCCTCCATTGGGCGCAGGGCCGTTCACGGGTCAGTCTACTGGGCATTGCGCCGCGCTGCCGCCCTAGTGGTCGTCGTCACCGTGCTGCCGTTTCCCGCCTTCCTGGCGAGCGCCCCGTCCTTTGCCCTCTTTGCCCTCCTTGCCCTCGCCCAGGGGCAGGAGCGTGCCCACCAGCGGCAGCACCACCTGCCGCCGCTGGGCCTCAAAGCCGTTTCCCAAGCCTGCCGCCCAGGCCCCCAGGAGCACCAGGTAGACCGCCCCGGCCCAGCTGCGGTGGGAGGTGATGGCCTCCCCTGCGGCCACGGGCCGGCGGCCGTGCACCATGGCCAGGGCGATGCCGTCCCGGTGCCGCCGGGCGTGCCAGGCAACCCCCAGCAGGTGCAGACCAACCACCGCCAGCATGCCGTAGGCCAGCACGGTGTGGAGCTCCTCGGCCCACTCCCGGCCTGAGCTCTTCAGGAGGCCCGTGGCCACCAGGGCCAAGGGCAGCAGGAGCATGGCGTAGATCGCATAGCTGGAGCCGGGGTTGTGCCCAGACCCGGGCTGATCCGCCCCCTTCATGGCCAGCCGCACA
>CAIRQL010000051.1 GCA_903880675.1 uncultured Holophagaceae bacterium
ACCAGTCCCACACTGGCCGTGGAGAGCCCCAGGCCACCCTTGGTCACGGGGTCCAGGAGGAAGGGGGTCATGAGCTTCATCACCTGCGCCTCGCCCAGCCGGAAGGTCAGCAGGAAGCCCAGCACCAGGGCAATGTCGGGGCGGGCGAAGAAGCTGCGGAAGGTCGAGAGCGCACCCTGGAAGAGGCCCGTGGTCGCATCCGAAGGCCCGTCCACGGCGGGCCGCGGCAGCACGCTTCGGTGCCAGGCAAAGAGCCCGAAGAAGAACACCGCGAGGGCGCCGAACACCGCCATCCAGGCCCGCTTGGGATCACCCGTGCGCTCCGTGAGGCGGCCCGCCGCCAGCACCAGCCCGCCCTGCCCCGCAATCATGGCTCCGCGGTAGAAGGCGCTGCGCAGGCCCACAAAGGCTGCCTGCCGCTTCTCGGAGAGGGCCAGGAGGTAGAAGCCATCTGCAGCGATGTCGTGGGTGGCCGAGGCGAAGGCCGCCACCCAGAACACCCCCAGGGTGAGGCGGAAGAAGCCCGGCATGGGGATGGCCACCAGCAGCAGGGCGAAGGCCACTCCCAGGGCGGCTTGGGAGAGCACCACCCAGCGGCGCTTGGTGCCCAGCAGGTCCACGATGGGCGACCAGAGCGGCTTCACCACCCAGGGTAGGTAGAGCCAGCTGGTGTAGAGGGCGATGTCGGTGTTGGCGATGCCGAGGTTCTTGTAGAACACCACGGACAGGACCATCACCGTGACGTAGGGCAGGCCTTCGCCGAAGTAGAGCGAAGGCACCCAGGACCAGGGCGAGGCGGCCAGGCGCTCGGCGCGGGCGGGGTTGGCCGTGTCCATGCTCAGCCCTGGAGGGCGGCGCGGACGCTGCCCTGGCCCGCAGCGAGGCGTGTTCGGGCCTGCTCGGGGTCCAGGCCCAGCAGGAGGGCGACGATGGCCGGCTTCACCTCATTCCCGCAGGCCTCGAAGGCGGTGCGGGCCAGTGCTTCCTCCACCCCAGCAGCCAGGGCCACCAGGCGCACAGCCCGGCGCACCAGCTTGGCGTTGGTGGGGCGCACATCCACCATGAGGTTCCCGAAGACCTTGTGCAGCCGCACCATCACCGCCGAGGACAGGGTGTTGAGGGCGATCTTCTGGGAGGTGCCTGCCTTCAGGCGCGTGCTGCCGGAGATCACCTCGGGGCCCGTGTCCAGCGTGATGCCGATGTCCGCACCAGCGGCCAGGGGCGAGCCCGGGTTGTTGGCAATGCCGATGGTGCAGGCCCCCGCAGCCCGGGCCGCCGCCAGGGCACCCAGGGTGTAGGCCGTGGCCCCGGAAGCCGCCACCAGGATCACCACGTCCTGGGGCCCGGGAGCCAGGGCCAGCAGGTCCTGGGCACCCTGTTCCGTGTTGTCCTCGGCTCCCTCCACGGCCCGGTAGACGGCGGGCGGTCCGCCGGCCAGAAGGGCGAGGCTGCGCTCCGGGGGCCAGGAGAAGGTGGGATGCAGTTCCACGCTGTCCAGCAGGCCCAGCCGACCCGAGGTCCCGGCGCCCACGTAGAGCAGGCGGCCCCCGGCGGCCAGGCGCAGGGCTGCGGCGTCCACAGCCCGGGCCAGGTCCGGCGCAGCCACGCGCACCGCCACCGCTGCCTGGGCTTGGTCGTCGATGAAGGCGCCCACCAGCGCTTGGGTCGCGTACCCATCCAGGCCGGCATGAGCCGGGTGGGGCTGTTCCGTGCGGAGGGGCGGCGGGGTGCTCATCGGGTGCGGGTCACTTTCGACAGGTGGGGCGGATGGTCGGGATCGAAGCCGCGGGCCCGGGAGAGGGCCTCGACCATGGGGTAGAAGGACTGGATGGCCGTCACCGTGTCCAGTTCCGGATGGGGCGCTGGCACCAGGTGCAGGTCCACGCCCGGCACCTCCGGCGGGGCCGCCAGCAGGACCCGTGCACCCTGGGCCCGCAGGTCCTGGGCCATGGCCAGCAGGCCGGCCTGGGCCGGTCCCCGGGGAGCGAAGACGATGACCGGGAAGCCCGCCTCCACGATGGCCATGGGCCCGTGCCGCACCTCGGCGCCCGAGAAAGCCTCGGCCTGGATGCCACAGGTCTCCTTCAGCTTGAGGGCGGCTTCGCTGGCGATGGCCAGGCCCGTACCCCGGCCCAGGACATAGAGGCGATCCACCCCCGTGAGCGCAGCCACGCCCTTCGACCAGTCAGCCGCAGCGGCGGCGGCCAAGGCGTCTGGAAGCTGGCTCAGGCCCAGGGTGAACGCGGGATCCTCCCCCCAGGCCGAGACCAGCCGAGCCCCCGCCACCAGCTGACCGAGGTAGGACTTGGTGGCCGCGACGCTACGCTCGGGCCCTGCATGCACCGGCAGCACCCAGGTGACCTCCTTGGCCAGGGGCGAAGTCTCCGCATTCACCAGGGCCACGGTAGTGGCGCCGTTGTCTCTGAAGTAGCGCACGGGCTCCACCAAGTCAGGGCTCTGGCCGGACTGGGAGAAGGCCAGCACCAGCAGGTCGGGCCGGGCCAGGTGGGCGTGGTAGAGGGTCACCAGGGACATGGGCAGGGAGGTCACCAGCCGGCCCAGGCGGGCCATGATGAGGTAGGCCGTGTGCTGGGCCGCATGGTCCGAGCTGCCCCGCGCCAGGGTGAGGATGCCCACCGGAGGGGTGGCCCTCAGGAAGGCCCCCAGCTCGGCGTAGCGGGCGGCATCCTGGGCCAGCAGCCGGGCCACGGCAGCCGGTGCCTCCAGGGCCTCCTCACGCATGCGGGTCAAAACCGGTCTCCTTCACGCTGAACCGGCGGGGATTGGCGTGGACAGGGGCTCATCGAATCAAACCTTACTGGCCTTTCCAACCCTTGGCGAGAAGGAATGGCCAGCCCTCCCTTGAGGCTGGGGCTGGATCCATCTAGGCTTCGGAAGCAGACCCCGTTCATCCATGCGCCTCGCCCGGGGCCTGCAGGAGGCCCCATGATCCCCGACTTCACCGCCCCGATCTGGATGGGATTCCAGGCCCAGGACGCCGCCGAAGTGTCCACAGCCATCGTGCCGGGCGGGGTGGTGCTCTTCGCGCGGAACCTGGACCCGGATCCCGTGGCAGGGCCGGCCCGCTGCCATGCGCTGATCCGGGCCCTCCACCAGCGCTGGGGCCAGACCACGCCCCTGGCGGTGGCCATCGACCAGGAAGGCGGCCCGGTCTCGCGCCTGAAGGGCTGGGTGGGCGAGACGCCCTCCTTCCGGCGCATCTGGACCACCTCGGGCGCCGCCGGTGCCGAAGCCTGGGGTCACCTCTGGGGCGAAGGCCTCCGGCGGCTCGGCATCAACATCAACTTCGCGCCCCTGGTGGACCTCTACGACGGCATCCCGGGCACGGGCCTGGGGGACCGCCGGGCCTCCGGGGATCCAGAGGAGGCCGCAGTGGCCGCCGCTGCCTTCCTGCGGGGCCTGGAGGCCGAGGGCGTGCAGGGCTGCCTCAAGCACTTCCCGGGCCTGGGTGGCACCAAGGTGGACAGCCACCATGCCCTGCCGGAGCTGACGGACCCCGCCACCGTGCTGCGGGCCCTGGCCCCCTTCCGCAGCCTGGCCCGCCCGGACCGCCTCATGATGGTGGCCCACGTGCGCACACCCTGGAGTGGGGACCTGCCCGCCAGCCTCTACCCGGGCCATGTGGCGGATAACCCCTGGGGCATCCCCGGCGCCTGGGTCACCGACGACCTGGAGATGGGTGGCTGCGGCGACTGGCCCTGGCCCGAGCGCATCCGCCTGGCCCTGGAGGCCGGCCACCTGGCCCTGCTGGTGTGCCAGTCCCAGGCGGCCCTGGACAGCACCGTGGCGGCGCTGCAGGACCTCCCCGATGAGTTGCTGGAGCGGGCCGTGGCCGCCGGCCAGCGCTACCGCCGCACCCTGCCTCCGCCCGACCCCGCCCCCTTCGACCCCACCGGCTGGGCCGACTGGGTGCACCGCGTGCGCCAAGCCGCGGGCTGAGACCCAGGCCTGAGTCCCCTTTCTTCTCTGCCACCTGAAGGACCTTCCCCGTGGGTTTTGCGCTGCTGGACTACGTGATCGTCATCGTCTACCTGGTGGGGGTGACGGTGGCGGGGATCCTCATCTCGGGGCGCCAGAGCTCACCCCGGGACTACTTCCTCGGCGGGAAGGAGATGTCCTGGTGGTCGGTGGGCTTCTCCATCGTGGCCAGCGAGACCAGCACCCTGACTTTCATCAGCATCCCGGGCCTGGCCTTCAAGGGGAACCTGTTCTTCCTGCAGCTGGTGGTGGGCTACTTCATCGGCCGCCTCATCGTCAGCGTGCTCTTCATCCCGGCCTACTACCGGGGTGACCTCGAGACTGCCTACGACTTCCTGGGCAAGCGCTTCGGCCTCTCCCTGCGCCGATTCACCTCGTCCGTGTTCATCGTCACGCGGGTGCTGGCCTCCGGGGTCCGCCTCTTTGCGACAGCCATCCCGGTGCACCTCATCACCGGCCTCGACTACCCCACCAGCATCCTGCTCATCGGCGGGTTCACGCTGGTCTATACCTACCTGGGGGGCCTCAAGGCCGTGGTGGCCATGGATGTGGTCCAGCTGTTCATCTACCTGGGCGGTGCCGTCGCATCCATGGTCCTGATCCTCCACCGCCTGCCCCATGGCTGGGCCGATGTGGTGACCTTCGCCACCGCCAACGGCCAGAACAAGTTCGCCTTCATCAACGGCTACACGGGGGGCAGTCTCTCCGCCTTCCTCCTGGCCCCGTACACCCTCCTCGGCGGCCTGCTGGGTGGCACCTTTCTCACCATGGCCTCCCACGGCACGGATCAGCTGCTGGTGCAGCGCCTCCTGGCCTGCCGGAGCCGCTGGGACAGCCAGCGGGCCCTCATGCTGGACGCCACCTTCATCCTGGTGCAGTTCGCCTTCTTCCTGGTGCTTGGGCTCTGCCTCTACGCCTTCTATGGCGGCGCCACCTTCCAGCAGCTGGGCCTCGCCACTTCGGACGAGGTCTTCCCCAAGTTCATCGTGGAGAACCTGCCCACGGGCGTCGCAGGCCTGGTGGTGGCTGGCGTCCTGGCCTCTGCCATGGGCACCCTGTCCTCCTCCATCAGTGCCCTGGCCTCGGCCACCTACCTGGACCTGTTCAAGGCCACGGCCCTGGGCCAGTCCCTGGACGAGCGAGGAGAGGTGCGCTGGTCGCGCATCTTCACCCTGGTCTGGGGGGTGTGTCTCATCGGCGGGGCCATGCTCTTCACGGACACCCGCAACCCCGTGGTGGAGCTGGGCCTGAAGATCGCCTCGGTCACCTACGGCGGCCTGCTGGGCACCTTCTTCCTCGGCCTCTTCTTCAAGCGCACGGTGCAGTCCGATGCCACCCTCGGCTTCGTCTGCGGCCTGGCCGCCATGGTGGCCGTGCTGGCCTTCACCCGCATCGACTACACCTGGCACACCCTCATCGGCTGCCTGGCCACCCTGCTGTGCGGCAACGCCAGTCGCATGGTCCGGGAGCGCATGGGCGGACACACCTGATGGGTGGCCCACAACCCGCCAGCTGAGTGCAAGGTCCAGCACTCAGGCTCCCATCAATCTTTTGAGCCGATTTTGTCTGGTTTCCCGCATATGCGCAGGGCATTCAGCCAGCGCAGGCCAGGACTTTACCTCAGGTCAACCACGACGCCGCAAGGGATTTATGTCCTACCTCGGGAGTTTAGGGTATACAGGAGTTAGCCAAAAGTTCCCAAATTGTTACCTGTTGTAACGGCAATCACACCTGGGGGCAGCCCCTCTTTTCTTAGGAGAGATACATGCGCAGACAAACCTGGAGCGCCCTGGCGCTGATCCTGGTGGCCCTTCCGGCCTCGGCCCAGCAGGCCGGTACGCTGGTCGGCAAGGTGGTGAGCAAGAACGGCAAGCCCTTGGCCGGCGTGCAGGTCGAGGCGGCCTCCAACGTCCTGCCCCAGGCCCGCCGCTTTGTCACCAACGAGAACGGCGACTACCGCATGCCCTTCCTGCCCCCCGGTGACTACACCCTGACCTTCACCGCCACCGGCAAGAGCACGGAGAAGCGGGCCATCCCCGTGGCACTGCAGCAGACCTCCACCATCAACGTGACCATGATCGATGCCAGCACCGTCGGTGCCACGGTCGAAGTCACCGCCCAGACCACCTTGGTGGATACCAGCTCCGCCGAGCTGAAGACCTCCTTCAGCTCCGAGATCATGAACAGCCTCCCGGTGGGCCAGGACTACCGTGACCTGGTGAAGCTCATCCCCGGCGTCATGTACTCCCAGGATGCGATTCGCGCCCCCAGCGCCGGCGGCAGCGGCCAGGATAACGTCCACCAGTTCGACGGCGTGAACGTGAACCTCCCCATGTACGGCACCCTGTCCTCCACCCCCTCGGGCCACGACATCGACCAGGTCACCATCAGCAAGGGCGGCGCCGACGCCGTGGGCTTCAACCGCTCCGCTGGCTACACCATCAACTCCATCAGCAAGTCCGGCACCAACGCCTTCACCGGCGAGGTCTCCTACCAGCTCCTGCCGGACACCATGGTCGCCAAGCGCGCCACGGCTACCTCCGTGGTCTACGATCAGAAGAAGACCTATGCGGTGTTCAACCTGGGTGGCCCCATCCTCCAGGACAAGCTGTTCTTCTTCGGCTCCATCTACAGCCCCACCATCAGCCAGCAGAACAGCTCCAACCTCTACGGCCCCACCCCCAACCTGGACAGCAAGCGTACGGAGTACTTCGGCAAGCTGACCTATGCGCCGGTCTCCAACCTGCTGATCCACGCCAGCTACCGGGACTCGAATGAGACGGTCCAGCACTCGGGCTATGCCTCCAGCGCCTATGCCGACACCACCGGCGTGGGTGCCGAGAGCAAGATGAAGATTGGCACCATCGAGGCCAGCTGGAATGTGACGCCCAATAGTTTCATCAACTTCAAGACCACCAGCTTCATCCTGAAGGGTGCAGACCATCCGGACTACCGCTCCCCCGTCACGGCCTCCTTCACGGGCAGCCTCGATGTGACAGCCCTCCAAACCCAGGGGCAGTTCCTGGTGCCCGTGCCTCAGACCCCGACCTCACCTGCGACTACCCTTAATGCGGCCCAGACAGCCTACAACGCCTTCATCGCTCCAATAACCGCCAGGTACGGCTTCATCAGCCCCACCACGGGCCTGCCCACTGGCGGCGGCTATGTGGGCGGCTTCAATTCCATCAACAACCAGAACTTCTTCCGCCGCAGCCATGAACTGGCCTATGACGGCGTCTTTGGCAGCAGCGTCACCCACACGATCCACGCGGGTGTCCAGTGGTCCAAGGAAGCGGAAGACCTCTACCGCATCTCCAACGGCTGGGGCCTGATCTCCCTGGCAGCCCCCTCGGGTTCCGGCGCCACCGCCGTCTACCCCCCGCTCTCTCCCATCACCCGCCTGCCCTACAACTACGTGGCGGCCGTCAACCAGCAGGGCATCTCCGGCGTGCCCGTGATCCACTCCGAGTACGTGGCCACCAACTACGAGATCAACGACAAGATCAAGTGGCAGAGCTTCACCTTTAATGTCGGCCTGCTCATCAGCAACGACAAAATGTACGGGTCGGGGCTGCGGGAAGATAGCAGCACCCTCTCGGGCTATGTCCTCGCCCGGGGCAACAAGTATCTGGAGAAGGAGATCAAGTTTGCCGATACCCTCCAGCCCCGCCTGGGTGTGACCTGGAACTACGCCAAGGAAGACACGGTCTACGGCAACTTCGCCCGCTTCGTGCCCTCCGTGTCGTCCCTGCCCCGCGCCGCCTCCTGGGACCGCAACCTGGCGGCCACCGTCAACGTGTACTTCAACGCTGCCGGCACGCAGGTTGACCACCAGACGGACGCCTCCTCCACCGGCAAGTTTTTTACGCCGGGCATGAAGCCCCGCCACACGGATGAGTTCCTCGTGGGCACCACCAAGGACTTCGGTAAGGGCCTCTCCGGCCGCTTCTATGGCCGCTACCGCAAGAGCGTCAACTTCTGGGAAGACACCGACAACGGTGCCCGGGTGATGTTCAACAACCCCTACGGCCCCCAGACCTACTACATCCCCAACCTCGACCTGATGCTCAATCAATTAAACAGCAACTCTGGCTACGCCAACATCCTTGCCACCAGAAGTGTCTTTGTGGTGGCCCAGCTGGACAACAGCTTCACTAAGTACTACGAGCTGACCGCCGAGCTGGAGTACAAGGGCGCCAAGACCTACCTGAATGCCTCCTACTCCTGGAGCCACTACTACGGCAACTTCGACCAGGATAACTCCACCAGCACCAGCGGCAACGACGCCAACCTCTTCGTGGGCTCATCCAACATCGCCGACGACTATGGTCGGCAGCTCTGGAACAACAAGTACGGCAACCTCTCCGGCGACCGCCGCCACAAGTTGAAGGTCTTCGGCACCTATGAGCTGCCCTGGCAGGCCAAGGTTGGCGCCTACTTCATCTACCAGTCCGGCCAGCCCTGGCAGTACTCAAGCTACGAGCCCTACCTCGCCGACCGAGCCACCCAGGGCAGCACGAGTACCCCCAGCGACACCAACCGCTACTCTGAGCCCGCCGGCTCCCGCGTCTCGCCTGCCCACTACCAGATGGACCTGAGCTACATCCAGACCCTTTTCAAGACCAAGCTCTCCCGCCTCGAGGGCATGATCGACATCTACAACGTGGCGAACAAGCAGACCGGGTACAACTACCAGCCCAGCGTGCACAGCGCCTCGCTCGGGCAGCCCGTCAGCCTTTACGCCCCCCGCCGCACCCAGTTCGGCCTGCGGTTTGTCTTCTAGAGAGCCTGGCGGCGGTTAATTACACCGTCGCAGCCTGAACAGCACCACCCAGAAGAAGGCCCGGGACCCGTTCCCGGGCCTTCCTCTTTTCCGCCCTCAGGCGCCCTGCGGGCAGCCCAGCCATCCGCCGGATTGACGCTGACTGGGGGCCCGATAGACTGGAGGGCCCAGGGCCTGTAGCTCAGCTGGGAGAGCGCTGCGTTCGCAATGCAGAGGTCGTCAGTTCGATCCTGATCAGGTCCACCACTAAGCCC
>CAIRQL010000052.1 GCA_903880675.1 uncultured Holophagaceae bacterium
AGGCCATCAGCTGGCACCTGCTGGAGGCCATCAAGCCCCCCAAGGCCCTGCCGGTCCATCGCGTCCTCTTTAATGAGATCACCCCCGCCGGCATCCAGAAGGCCATGGCCGCCCCCACCATCATCAACCGCAAGCTGGTGGACGCCCAGCGGGCCCGCCGGGTGCTCGACCGGCTGGTGGGCTACAAGGTCAGCCAAGTGCTGTGGGAAAAGGTCCGCCGGGGCCTCAGCGCTGGCCGGGTGCAGAGCGTGGCCGTGCGCATCATCGTGGACCGGGAGCGGGAGATCCTGGCCTTCAACCCCGTCGAATACTGGGTGCTCAAGGCCCGCTTCGCCGCCCCCCTGCCGCCCTCCTTCTGGATGAAGCTGGTGAAGCTGGGGGGCCAGGCCCTGCAGACCGGCAACCGGGCCACCCAGCGCCGGGTGGCAGACGCTGCCCAGGCCAAGACCCTCAAGGCCGCCCTGGAGCAGGCCACCTATAAAGTGACCAGCCTGGAGACCAAGGAGAAGCGCCGCAACCCGGCGGCCCCCTTCACCACGGCCAAGCTGCAGCAGGAGTCCGCCCAGAAGCTCAAGATGAGCGTCAGCCGCACGATGCAGAACGCCCAGCGCCTCTATGAAGGTGCGGACTTCGGCGAGGGCCCCGTGGGCCTCATCACCTACATGCGCACCGACTCGCCCCGCATGGCCCCTGAGGCCATCGAGGCCACCCGCGACTTCATCGCCAAGAAATACGGCAAGGAGTACCTGCCCGCCAAGGCCCGCGTCTACACGGGCAAGGCCGGCGCCCAGGACGCTCATGAGGCCATCCGTCCCACGGATATCACCCGCACCCCGGAGAGCCTGCGAGGCCACCTGGAGCCGGACCAGTTCCGCCTCTACGCCCTCATCTGGCGGCGCACCATGGCCTCCCAGATGGAGGCCGCCCGCTTCGACGAGACCGTGGTCCAGACCGAGGCTCCCGTGGGCGCCGATACGGCCGTGTTCGAGGCCAAGGGCGAGATCGAGCGCTTCCCCGGCTGGCTGGCGGTGTACCGCGCCGACAAGACCGAGGCTGATGCTGAGGCCATCGCCGATGCCACCCGTACCGACGGCGAAGAAGAAGATGACGGCACGGCCCTGCCCGCCATGAAGCAGGGCGAGCCCCTGCGCCTAGAGCAGCTGGACGCCGACCAGCAGTACACCAAGCCGCCCGCCCGCTTCAACGAAGCCACCCTGGTGAAAGAACTGGAAGAGGACGGCATCGGCCGCCCCAGCACCTACGCCAGCATCATCTCCACCATCCTGGACCGGGACTACGTGAAGAAGCACGAGGCCCGCTTCAAGCCCACGGAGCTGGGCATGGTGGTCACGGACCTGCTCATCCAGGGCTTCAAGGACCTGCTGGACCCCAGCTACACCTCCAGCATGGAAGCCAGCCTGGACCGCATCGAAGAGGGTGGCCTTACCTTCAAGAAGGCCATGACCGACTTCTACGGTCCCTTCGAGGCGTCGCTAAAGGCCGCCGGGGCCGATATGCAGAACCTCAAGGCCGGCGTCGCCACGGACAAGACCTGTCCCAAGTGTGCCGGGGCCATCCTCAAGCGCATCGGCAAGAACGGGCTCTTCTTCGGCTGCTCCAAGTACCCGGAGTGCAGCCACACCGAGGAAGTGGAAAAGATGGAGGAGCCGGAGGACGCGCCGGAGTGCCCCCTCTGCGGCACCACGCCCATGAACCTGCGCAAGGGCCAGTGGGGACCCTTCTGGGCCTGCCCCAGCTATCCCAAGTGCAAGGGCATCGTGAAGGCCGATCCCAAGGGCATCCCCGTGCCTGCGGACGAGCCCACCGGTGAGCCCTGCGGCACCTGCGGCAAGCCCTTCGTGAAGCGGCACGGCCGCTATGGCGAGTTCGTCTGCTGCATCGACTACCCCACCTGCAAGACGGTGAAGAAGGACATCCTGGCGGTGCCCTGTCCCAAGTGCGGCGGCGGCCTCAGCCCCCGCAAGACGCGCTTCGGCAAGATCTTCTACGGCTGCACCAACTACCCCAAGTGCGACCACACCGCCTGGGACAAGCCCGTGCCCGTCACCTGCCCTGCCTGTAAGAACCCCACCATGGGCGAGAAGACCAAGAAGCCCCGCGGCAAGGACCCCATCCAGGTGCTCATCTGCCCCAAGTGCCAGCACGAAGAGCCCATGGGGTGAGGCGTTCTGACGAACGCCTCTAGGGGAAAAAGAACTGCCAACCACAGAGATGGATGTTTCCTTCGATCCTGCGAAGAAGCCAAAAACATTGAGCTCCGAGGCCTGTCCTTTGAGCAGGTGAAGGTGTTCGAGTTCGCCAACGCATGGATCGTCGTAGACGACTGAAAGGACTACGGTGAAACCCGCTACCGGGCCATTGGCATTCTGGAAGGTCGACTGCATGCCCTGGTCTTCACGGAAACCCAGACAGGCCTCCGGGTGATCAGTCTTCGCAAGGCCAATTCAAGAGAGGAGCAGCGCTATGACCAAGCGAAAACCCACCCCTGATTTCATCGACTCTGAGAACTCCGAATGGACCGCCGCTGACTTCAATAAGGCCCGACCTGCCAGTGAGGCCCTGCCCCCGTCTCTGGCCCAAAAGCTCGGGGTGCGTGGCCCCCAGAAAGCGCCGACCAAAGAGCTGGTCTCCATTCGCCTCTCCCGGGATGTGGTTGAGACTTTCCGGGCCTCAGGTGAGGGCTGGCAGACCCGCATCGACCAGGCCCTCAAGGAGTGGCTGAAGGCCCATCGACCTGCCTAGAGTCGGGGCCATTCCAAGTACCACGCTGGTGCACTGTAGACCTGTGACCTAGTCGTTCAGGGGCGCCGCCGCCAGCAGAACCGGCAGCGCTGCCAGGCTGTCGAGGACGGCATCGGGCTGGGCCTCGCGGATGTCGCGGCCGTGGTTGTAGCCGTAGCTCATGCAGACGATCGCGAAGCCTGCGGCCCGGGCGGCCTGCACGTCGGTCACGGAGTCACCCACCAGCAGGCTGTCTTCGGGCGTGACGCCAAAGTGGGCAGCCGCGTGCAACAGCGGTGCTGGATGGGGCTTCATCTCTGGCAGGGAGTCCCCGCTGAGCACGAGCCCGAAGGCGTCCAGCAGGCCCAGTTGCCGCAGCACCGGCTCTGTGAACCGCGCGGCCTTGTTCGTGATGCAGCCCAATGGATAGCCTGCGTCCGCCAAGGCTAGGAGGCACTCCCGCGCACCGGGATAGAGCACCGAGTGCACCAGGGTGTGCTCGGCGTAGGCCGCCATGAACACCGGCAGGGCCTCAGCCACCACCTCTGCGCCGGGATCCCCGTCGAGGCGGCCCGTCAGGGCCCGGCCCACCAGCCGCGCCGTGCCGTTGCCCACCCAGGTGCGTACGTCGTCCTTCGAGCAGGAGGGATGGCCGAAGTGCGCCAGCATCACGTTGACGCAGTGGGCCAGGTCCGGCGCACTGTCCAGCAGGGTGCCATCCAGGTCGAAGAGGATCAGTCTCGGGCGCCGCATGGGCCAGGATACCCGCACCGAATGACCTGCCTCAGGGCGTCTGCTGCGCCGCTTCCCACGCCAGTCGCAGGCCCTCGCGGGTGCGCTGGACGGAGCCCGAATACCAGAGCTTGTCGCCGTAGAGGTGGTACTCGCTGGCTGGGGTGGGTGCCAGGTCGCGGAACCGGGCCCCATACTTCTCCTGGAGCAGCGCCACAACCTCATCGAAGCGCCAGACGGCCTCGTAGCGCACGGGTTCCCGCCAGACCTCCCGCTCCCCCAGGCGGAGCACGACATCATCGCCTTCCTGGTCCCAGAGCAGGTCCAGCACCGGTTCCGGCAGGTCGGGAAGGGCGTCTGCGGTTTTCAGCTTCAGACTCTCGAAGCGGCTCACCGAGGCCTCGATGGCCTCCACGTAGCCTTTTTCGTGTTCAGGCAGGCTGGCCCAGTTCCGCCGGGAATCCTCCAGGGTGGGAAAGGGCAGGATCGCCAACATGGGCCGATCCCTGAAGCCATGTTCCCCAGGGCACTCACAGTCCTCCAGGGCGTCGTACAGCTCAGTCAAACCCTCCCTGAACGTGCCTGTCCAGCCACAGCTGGGGCAGGTCAGCAGGCGGGTCTTCCAGTCGCCGAAATAGTCCAGGATGATTGCGGCCATGACATCTCCGTAAGAAGGGATGCGGAACCAGGGTCCCTTGATCGGTGAATCCCCATCGGCCTTGCATCCAGATTGTCGGTGGGATGCTTATAGTCTGGTGCTTCCGATACGCCAAAACATGTCCAATCTATGCCGATCCTGGGATACTTCCACCCATGTTCCAGGACACGGCCTCCTTTCTTTCCTACTGGCGCAACGCCCGGCTGCGCACGGTGCGGGTGCTGGATGCCCTCACGGCCGAGGATCTGGAGTGGGCGCCCGCACCGGGGGCCTTCACCTTTGGCGACCTGTTTCGGCACCTGGCGGGGCTGGAGCGCTTCATGTGGGCGGAGAACGTGCAGGGCCGTCCCAGCAGCTACCCCGGCCACGGGCAGGAACTGGCCTCGGGCGTCGAGGGCGTTCGCACCTACCTGGACCACTGCCACCGGGAAGCCCTGGTCGCCTTCAGCGGCCTCAGCGATGCGGACCTGCTGGCTCCCTGCCGGAACCCCTCCGGCTCCGAGATGGCCACCTGGAAGTGGCTGCGAGCCATGATCGAGCACGAGGCCCACCACCGCGGGCAGCTCTACCTCATGGCCAGCCTCCGCGGCCGGACCGTGGCCCCCCTCTTCGGCCTCACCGAAGAACAGCTCACTGCCGCGAGCCGTTCAGTGAAAAGCGAAAAGCGGAACACCGATGAACACCGCACCAAACTGAGCTGACGGACAGGAGGCCAGCTCCCATCATCGCTATGAACCCTATCTTTTTCAGCTTTTAATCGGTGTTCATCGGTGTTTATCGGTGGTTAAAAGCTTTGCTGTTCGTTCGGCCAGAGTGACGGTCCCCCGCGATCCTGGGATACTCGCCCGGTGCCCGCTTCCCCGCTCCCTCTGCTGGTCCTGCTTCCGGGCATGGATGGCACGGGCCTCATGTTCGCGCCGTTCCTGCCGGCCCTGGGTGACTTCGAGGCCAAGGTGGTGCGCTACCCGACGGACCTGACCGCCTACCCCGACTGCATCAACTTCGCCCGCAAGGCCCTGCCCACGGACCGGCCCTTCCTCCTGCTGGGGGAGTCCTTCTCGGGCCCCGTGGCCATCGCCTTGGCGGCAGAGCGTCCGGCGGGCCTGGTGGGCCTGGTGCTCTGCGTCACCTTTGCCAAGAACCCCCGCCCGGGCCTGGCCTGGGCTGCGCGAATCCTCCACGCCCTGCCCCCGGTGACCCTGCCCTTCCCCCTGCTGCGGCGCCTGCTGCTGGGACGCTGGGCCACCGAGCCCCTCCTGGCCCTGGTGCGGAAGACCCTCGCCCAGGTGCCCCCGACCACGCTGAAGGCCCGCCTGCTGGCGGTGGTGGCCGTGGATCACACGGCCCTGCTGGGCCAGATCGAGGTGCCCATCCTGGCCCTCCGCGGCCGCAGCGACCGCCTCATCCCCCGGAGTGCCACCCGCGCCATCCGGGAGCACCTGGACTGCCTGGACATCACCACCCTGAAGGGCCCCCACTGGCTGCTGCAGACCCGCCCCGAAGCTGCCGTGCAGGCCATCAAGGACTTCCTCAAACGCGGCGCCTGAACTTGGGAAAGCTAAAACTCACCACCAAGACACCAAGACACCAAGACACCAAGACACCAAGAGGACAAATCCTCAAGCAGTTCTTGGTGCCTTGGTGGTTCATTTCCTTTTTCTCTGATGCTCACTGCACTTAGTTCGCCTTGACGGTCCAGAAGGCGGGGTCGCCAGCGACGGTCTTGGGGCCGGGATAGCTCAGCTTGGGGCTGAAGGAATAGAGCTGATTCTCGACCGAGTTCACCGTGTCGGCGAAGGTCTTGGTCATGGCCTGCTGGCCGGCCTCGCCCAGGGCCTCCTGGAACGCCTTCTCCGCCACCTCAGCGGCGTCCATCTCTGCCAGCGACTTCATGGGACGGAACACCATGTAGGTGGGACCTCCCGTGCCCGCCGTGATCTGGTAGAAGGCGAAGGAGGCGGGGTAGCGGCTCTTCTCATAGGCCACCAGCGCCGTCTTCACGCCCGCCTCGAAGGCCTTGTTCTGCCCCTGCTTGACGCGGAAGGTGCGGACGCGGAAGTAGCGCATGCGAGCGATCACCACATCCGGGCCGTAGCTCAGATCCTTGCGGTAGCTGCCCAGCCAGGTGCGGATGCTGGTGAGGTGCTCCCCATCCTCCCGGGAGATCTTTTCCACTTCGGCCTTGGCGGCGGGGTTGGCGTCGAACTCGTTCTGCTTGGCTTCGTAGTCCGCATAGGAAGCGTAGCCCATGAAGAAGAGGGCCTCCGAAGACCCGGTCATGGCCGTCATGCCGATGTAGTGGTCGGTGGACTTGCCCTTGGCCATGATCTGGGTCCAGGCGGACTCCGTGGCTGCGTGGGCGGCGCCGTGGCCCGGCTTCACCTCCTCGCGGACGAGTTGGATGAGGGGGGGCGGCGGCATGGTGCCCTGGCCCAGGAGGGCAGTGGACAGCAGGAGCGCAAGCCCAGAGATCAATGGGGGAACGAATGGATTCTTCATGGCGGCCCACCTCCGGGGGGCGGCCCTGAAGGTAGTCGCGTGGCGGACTCAATACCAGTGAAATAACTGTTGAGACAATTGTGCCTGGTCGAATTAATACAAAT
>CAIRQL010000053.1 GCA_903880675.1 uncultured Holophagaceae bacterium
GCCCCGACGGCACCAAGCTGCTGGCCCGGGTGATGGATCCCAAGAAGCCCGGCCTGTACGTCTGGGACCTGAAGGCCCCGGCGGCCCCCAAGAAGCCCAAGCCTGTGGACCCGGACGAGCCCGCTGACCGCAAGCCCCTGGCGCCGACCCTGGCCCCCAACCAGCGCCTGGGCCGGGTCCACGGCGCCCTGCCCTGGAAGCCCATCTGGACCGCCAACGACACCATCGGCTTTCAGCTGCGCCTGCCGGACGGCGAGGGCGTGCTGCAGGCCCAGCCCTGGCAGTGGCAGCCCGGGAAGGTGCCCCACCCGGGCGCCGTCGCCCCGAAGGCCACAGCTGGTGCCGTCAGCTGGAAGGAGGTCGACGGCATCTGGAACCTGGTAGACGCCGCCAGCCAGCCCCTCACCCGCACCCTGGCGGCCGCCTGGAACCCGGCGCCGTCCCCGGATGGGAAGTGGATCTACTACACGCAGCTCAGCGCCACGGGCCTCCAGATCCGCCGCCTGGACACCAGCCTGCCACCCCTGGAAGCCAAGGCCCTGCCTGCGGACACCGCCCCCCTCGTGGCCCACGTAGCCCTGCCCAAGGCCGACGAGCCCAGCCCCCTGCCTGCGCCGGTATCCGTGACCCCCCACGCCTACCGGGTGGGCGAGACCCTGGACACCATGTCCCTCTTCAGCATGACCAGCACCCCCTCCGGCGAGTCCGCGCAGGTGGGCCTGGGTGGCAGCGACCTCCTGGGCCGCCTCAACTGGCAGGTCCTGGCGGGCCTGGGCAATGGGGCCGGCCCCCGGGGCGCCATGGCCGGCGCCGCCTGGCGCGGCTGGCTCTGGGCCCCCTCCTTCCACGCCTTCTCGATCCTGGAGCGGCCCTCGAGCCAGCGCTTCCTGCCCCTCCCGGGCCTGGACCAGGAGCGCCGAGGTGTGGAGCTGGCCCTCACCCGCGAAGGCCTGGGTCGACCGCGCTTCAGCTTCCGCCCTTATGTCGCCACCGAGCGGGTGAGCCTCGACGACCGCGCCGAGGTCAGCCGCACCCTGGTGGGCGGCGAGGCCCGCCTGGCCGAGTCCTGGGGCCTCGATGACCAGGCCCTCCGGCTCGACCTGACCACCAAGGAGCAGTGGGGCCACACGGATGGGCAGGCCTGGCGTCTGACCCGGGTGAGCCTGGGCGCCGCCTGGAGCAACCCCTGGATCCCCCTGGGCGTGCACTTCGAGCAGGGCCAGATCAGCGGTGCGCCTTCGGTCCTGGACCGCTTCCACCTGGGTGGCACCACCACCTCCCTGCTGCCCACCGCCCTGGATGCCAACCGAGTGGAGCAGGTGGCCCTGCCCGCCCACACCGCCAGCGGCAACCGCCTGCAGCGCCTGCGGGCCAAGGCAGGCGCCCAGGGCATCGTCGCCTATGCCGAGCGCAGCAGCGTCTGGCAGGATGCCGCCCCCAAGCCCGCCGCTCAGCGGGTCGTCGGCCTGGAGCTGAGCAGCCGGAACATGGGCCTACCCCTGGACATCCTGCGGCGCCTCCCGGGCAACCTCTCCTTCACCCTGGGGGTGCACCGACCCCTGGATGGCATCATGAAAGGCCGCACGGTGGGGACCGTCTCCCTGCTCCTGCGCCCCTGAGGCCGTTCCTGGATGACCTTTCTTGTTGCGCTGATTCTTGTCCTGCTCCTCCAGTGGCTCCACCTGCGC
>CAIRQL010000054.1 GCA_903880675.1 uncultured Holophagaceae bacterium
ACGGCCGCGCCCCCCAAGAGGCGCGGCAGCGGCGCCCCAGACTGGAGCCCATGCTGGAGCTGTGCCCTATCCCCGCACTCCCCGTCCATCCCCGGCTAAGAAGCTATTCCGACCCAAGCACTCAGGCCGTTCTCCGCTCTTCTCAGCTCCTCGGTTTTCCTCCGCGTTCCTTCCTTTTCTTTCAGCCACCCCTTGCCTGTTTTCCTCTGCGTTCTCTGTGTTCTCTGCGGTTTGATTTCTTTCCCTGAAATCCCGGAAGATCCGATTTTTATCGGTGTGAGCCGGTGTTCTCTGTGGTTTGTTTGACGGTAGCTCAGTCCACGGTCCAGTACACGTCGTCGATCTGGAAGCTGCCGGGGCCGTCGCCGGCGAGCATGAACAGGATGGAGAGGGCGGACATGTCGGAGTTGCAGAGGTCCCCGGCGGGGATGAGCACCTCGTGGTACTGGCCGTCCCGCACGAAGCCATAGGGGTCGGCGCCGCTCTTGAACTTGATCCAGGACTCCCGGATGGCGGGGCCGCCGGGGCTCTTGATGCCCAGCTTGAAGTCCGCCGTGATGGTGGCTGGCACCTTCAGCGCCACGTGCAGGTGGCCCTTGGCGAAGGCGCTCAGGTCGTGGAGCTTGGTGGGCGTGTAGCCCAGGCCATACCACTGGGCGGCGGGGGCGATGAAGGACTGGGCGCTGCTGCCCTCGAAGGGCGTGCCGGCGCTGAGGACCCCATTGGCCTTGTTCCAGATGGCCAGGGTGCCATCGGTGGCAGCGTTAAAGGACCCCGCATCGCAGACTCGCTCCGTGAAGACGCCGAAGCGGGTGCCCGTGGGCTTGGTGAGGTTCTCCGGGGCATTCTCCGTCCAGGTGACCTCGTCGAACTCGTAGGTCTGGCCCGCGGTGACCCGCAGGCCGTTGGTCTCATCGCTGGCCAGCATGAAGAACTGCCGGATGTCGGTGAAGTCCGCACCGCCGAAGCGGGTCATGGGGATGGAGACCCGGTGCCACTGGCCGTCCCGCACGAAGCCGAAGGGGTCTGCGCCCGGGAGGAAGCTCACCCAGGCATCGCCGTCGTTGCCCCCGTTGATGCCGATCTTGAAGGCATCGGTGGTGGTGGTCTTGAGGGAAAAGTTGAGGTAGCCCGCGGCGTAATTCAGCAGGTTCCTCCGCTTGGGCGCAGCCAGACCGCAGCCGAACCAGGCCGTGCCGGTGGTCCTCACCGCCAGGCTGGCGCTGCCCGCAGCGGGCGTGCCCGTCACCGCCGTGAGGTTGTTCCAGAGGTTGAAGCCCAGGCCGGTGTCGGGATCGATGCGGCTGTCGACGGTGGTGCCGTCCGCCAGGATGCCCAGGATCCCGTGGGGCTGGGCGGCCACCTTGTCCTCCATGGAGGAGCCCGCATTGGAGTAGACGCGCACATAGTCCACCTCCATGCGCTGGGGCATGGGGCCGTCCACCAGGTTCGGTGAGGCCAGGCCGAAGCCGATGGCCAGGTTCAGGATGATGTAGTAGTTGTTGTTCCGCAGCTCCGCCATGGCCGAGCCGGTGATGTCCATCTTCCAGTACTCGGTGCCGTCGATCTTGCCGCGCATGTACTGGGCGTCCCACTCCAGCTCGTAGTCGTGGAAGCCCGCCGACAGCTTGGCCGGGGCCGTGTAGGTGAGGCCATTCATGAGGTGCTGGGAGGCGGCCTCGTCCCACCAGTGGGCGGTGGCGAAGACCGCATTGTCGCCCCGGCCCACGGTGCCGCAGAACATCTCGGCGATGTCGATCTCGCCGCACATGGGCCAGTCCTCCAGGCGGTCCCCCAGCAGCCAGAAGGCGGGCCACATGTAGTTGCCCTCGGGCATCTTGATGCGGGCCACGAAGCGGCCGTGGTTGAAACTGACCTTGCCCCGGGTCACCAGGCGGGCGGAGGTGAAGGGCCAGCCGCCCCAGGTCTGCTTGCGGGCGGTGATGACCAGGGCGCCGTTCTCGATGGTCGCTTTGTCCGGAGAGCTGGTGTAGTACTCCCTCTCGCCATTGCCCCAGCCGTAGAGGACGGGGTTCGACGTGGGGCCGTTGCCCAGGTCGAAGGCCCACTTGGTGGGGTCGATGTCGGGGCCGTTGAACTCATCACTCCACACCAGCCCCCCGGTGGTGCCGAAGGTGGCGGCAATGGTGTGGGCGGCCTGCACATTGGTGAAGGTGTAGCTGCCGCCAGCGCTGACGCTGACCCCATCCACACTAAGGCCCGTGACCGCAAAGCCAGTGGCCGGGGTCAGGGTGAAGGTCTGGCTGGTGCCCTGGGTCACGGCCACCGCACCGGAGGGGTTGATGGTGCCGTTGGCGCCAGCGCTGGCGGTGATGGTGAACACCGCCGGCACCTTGAAGGTGACGCTGAGGGTGTGGTCGGCCAGCACATTGGCGAAGGTGTAGCCGGCCACGGCGCCGACGCTGACGCCATCTACCAGAACGGTATCCACGGTGTAGCCGCTGTCGGCGGTGAAGGTGAAGGTCTGGCTGCGGCCAGGCACCACGGACACGGCCCCGGCGGGGCTGACGGTGCCGTGGGCCCCGGCGGTGGCGGTGAGGGTGCAGGGCACCGAGCGGTAGACCTCCAGCTCATAGAGGGAGTAGCCGTAGACCGTGGCCCGGGCTATGCCGCGCAGGCGAAGGTAGCGGGCTGTGGTGCTGGTGAAGCTGAGATCCTCCACCCCGCCGGTGCCGCTGGTCTGGGTGTAGAAGGGCGCCCAGGTGGCGCCGTCGCTGGAGCCTTCCAGGACATAGCCCCGGCCATAGGCGGCCTCCCAGCGCAGCACCACGCGGTTGAAGGTCTGGGCAGCACCCAGGTCCACTCGCAGCCACTCCGTGTCCGTGAAGAGCGAGGACCAGCGGGTGGCAGCCTGGCCATCCACCGCCAGGGCGGCGGGATAGCTGGCGCTCTCCGTGGAGCTGGCCGTGGCGGTCTTGCCCAGGGCGAGGTTCACATTGGCGGGGGTGCTGCTGGCGGCAGTGACGATGAGGGTGGCGGCACTGCTGGTGATACTGCCTGCCGTATTGGTCACGGTGACGGTGTAGGCGCCGGCATCGGCCGGCTGGGCTGAGGGGATCGTGAGCGTGGCGGCGTCGGTCCCCACGTTCGTGGTGCCCAGCTTCCACTGGTAGTGCAGAGGCGCGGTGCCCGTGGCCACGACGGCAAAGGCGGCGGGCGCACCCTGATTCACGGAGAGGCTGGTGGGTTGGGTGGTGATGGCAGGAGCCAACGCGGCGGGTGCGGTGGGCGTCGAGGTGTCCCCACCGCCGCCACAGGCCACGGACAAGGCCAGGGCGAGGCCCAGGAGGGCGGTTAGCCCCCGACGGGAGACCCGGCCAGCAGTCGCTGAGAAACGGTGGATCGGTGCTGACAAATCCACAGTTGGACTCCTGGGTTCCTACCCCCAGTGCCTGGGAGAAACTCCAGAATGCGTCTCAAAAAAGGTCATACAAAGCACCAATTCTCGTAAGTCCGGGCGCATTTTCCTGGCCTGGCCGCAGGCCCCTACCGGTCCGCCACCCGCTGGAACCGGAAGCTCACGCAGCGCTGGAGGGCGCGACCCTCCGGGGTGCCGCCATCGTCTTCGGGGACGCTGTCGCCTCGGGCCTCGGAGGTGAGGCGCTCCGGGGCCAGGCCCATGCCAATGAGGTAGCGCTGGACCGCCAGGGCCCGGCGGGAGCTGAGCTCCAGGGCATCGCCGCCCCCCCGCAGCTTCTCGCCGGGCGCAGCATGGCCTTCGCAGACAAGGGTGAAGCCCTGGTAGCGCAGGGCCAGCTCCGTCATGCGGGCCAGCAGCACATCGCTGCCGGGCGCCACGGTGCCGCTGCCCTCTTCGAAGAGCAGGGCCCCCCGGAAGCTCACGAACCGCAGGCGGGTGCCCACATCCCGGGCATCGCTGGACTGGGCCGCACTGAGCAGCTTCTCCAGATCGGCCGCCTTCGCCGGATCCAGCCCCGTGCTCCCCGGCAGGATGCCGTCCCCCGCTGGAGGGGCGAGCTGGGCGTGCACACCGAGGGCCTTCTGGATGGAGCCCAGCGCCTGCAGGAGCTTGCCCTGGTCTGCCACGGAGAAGGTGTAGAGCATGGCGAAAAAGGCCATGAGCTGCACCATCAGGTCGGCGAAGGTCATGAGCCAGAGAGACTCCAGGTCCGCTTTGCGCCGAGCGAAGCGGATGGGGGCCTGGTTACCCATGGACCCGCCGGTCGGTCCCCCGCTTGCGGGGTGCCAGGAAGGCGTTGAGCTGGGCCTCGAGGGCTGCGGGATGGAGCTCTGACTGGATGCCCAGCACGCCCTCCATCATGATCTGCTTCAGCTCCAGCTCTTCCTTGCTGCGCACCTCCAGCTTGCCGGCGATGGGGATGGCCAGCAGGTAGGCAATGACGGCGCCGTAGAGGGTGGAGAGCAGGGACAAGGCCATGGCCCCGCCAATGCCCGAGGGCTCCTTGAGGCTGGCGAACAGCTGCACCATGCCGATGAGGGTGCCCACCATGCCGAAGGACGGGGCACTCAGGGCGATGAAGCGGAAGATCTCCTGGCCCTGGTGGTGCCGCTCCTGGGTGGTCCGAAGTTCCTGGGCCAGCACCGAGTGGATGTGCTCCCGGTCGGCCTGGTCGATGACCATGCGCAGTCCCTTGGAGAGGAAGCCCTCCACGTCCATGGCCTTCTCCATCTTCAGGAGGCCCTCCCGACGAGCACGCTGGGACAGGCCGACGATCTGGGCCACCAGGGCGTGGGTCTCCGGCGTGCGGGTGAGGAAGGCCCGGGAGGCGATGCTGAAGGCATAGCTGACGTGCTCAAGGGGGAAGCGGATCAGGGTGGCGGCGATGACCCCGCCCACCACCACGATGGTGCTGGCCGGATGGAAGAAGATGCGGGGATTGGGACCCATCCCGATGGCCAGGGCCAGCAGCCCCACCCCCAGCAAGACACCCAGCAAGCTCCCTCGGTCCATGGTTCGCCCTCAGGGGGCTTATCGGACCCGGGGGCGGGAGTCCCTAGTTTGGGCGCTCCGGGAGTTTCCGAACTGCGATCTCCGGTTAGCTTTTGCTGTTCCTGGTTATCGGCCAGCCTCAGCCTCAAAAGACTGGTTCTTTTCGCGGTGACAAGAGCACAAGAATGCAGATAAATACAAAAAAATGAATAGGTTATCCACAGATTACACAGAGAGAAAAAGGACCTTAGCCGGGGATGCACGGGGAGAACGGGGATAGGGCACAGCTCCAGCATGTGCTCCAGCCCGGGGGGTGGGTCGGCGCGCCTCTGCGCTCTCTGCGTTCTCTGTGATTGGCAGTTCTTTTTCCCCGGAATTCCCGGATGAACCGATTTAACCGCAGAGGACGCAGAGGGCGCAGAGAAGGGACTGGCTAGCCCGCGTGGGTGTCTCTCGGGGGCGCCTGGGACTTGGAATCACCTCTGGGGAGGACTTTCAACCCCCGAAGAAAGCTCGCTCCGTTGGGTCTAGCCTGGATAGCCCGGCATGTCTCCAGGCAGGCAGAGCCCCTCTGCGCCCTCTGCGCTCTCTGCGGTTAGCTTTTGCTGTTATCCCCTGAGACGCCTGAATGATTCCGATCTGGAACCAACTCAGAGTCCCGGCGGGAAGCCCAGGGCCAGGCGGATGCGGGCGATGCCGGGGTCCACGGCGCCATCGGCCTGGCGGATCAGCACCGGGGCCTCCACCTCGGGGCACTGGGCCCGGTCCTCGAAGCCCTCCGGCAGGTCCTGGCGGCGGGCGGCGGCAAAGACATCCAGGCCGTAGGGCTCGCCCTCCTTGAAGACGAACTCCCGGCGGTGCAAGCAGAGCAGGCCGGCCTCCGCCAGGGCCGCCAGGGCGCGGGGGCGCTGGTCGTTGGGGAAGACACAGGCGAAGAGGCCTCCGGGGGCCAGGAGGCGGGCCGCGGCCTGGGCGTAGTCGGCGATGCCCCCCCGGACCTCCAGGCGGGCTGGGATCGATTGGGGGTGAGCGGCGGGCAGGCGGTGGCCCTCAGGCCAGTAGGGGGGCGTGCCCAGCACCAGGTCGAAGGGGGCCTCGCCAGCGAAGAGGTCCGGATCCCGCAGGTCCCCCAGGCGGGGGAAGATGCGGTGTTCCTGGCCGTTGTAGGCGATGCTGCGGCGGGCCAGGCGGAGGCTCTCCTCCTGGGCTTCCACGGTGTGGACCTCGGCCCCGGGACAGCGCCAGGCTGCCAGGAGGGCGACGCTACCGATGCCAGAGCCCAGGTCCGCGATGCGCCCCGCCCGGGGGCACCAGCTGGTGCCGTACCAGGCCGTGACCAAGTCATCTGTACTGAAGCGGTTGCCCTTGGCCAGCTGAAAGATGCGCCAGCGGCCGCAGAGGCCGTCCAGGGTCTCCCCGGGTTCCGGGTCCAGACCCCCCGGAGGCGTGGGGCCGGGGCGGGTCCAGCCCTTGAAGGCCGGGGCATCGTCGGGGGTCGGGGGCGGGGGCATCCCAAGATTGTGTGGCAGTTGGAGCGAAAATAAACAAGGAAGGCGCCGCCCCGGATCGTGCCTTCCCCAGGGTCCGGTCTGGCGTCCGGGCGGGGCCTGAGCGACACTCAACCATGGCCGTGCCCGGGAGAGCTCAGGAGCCCATCCTCCGCGAGGGGGAAGGGTCAGCCTGCGGCGATGAGTCCTGCCTCACCCTGGAGGGGGCTTTCGACCGCGTGAAAGCCGCTTTCCTCCAGCACCACCCCAATGGGGATCTTGGCCTTTTGAATCGGGCCTTTGCCGTGGGCCGGGACATGCACGCCACCCAGCTGCGAAAGAGCGGCGAGCCCTACTTCTTCCACCCCCTGGCGGTGGCCCAGAGCCTGGCGGACTGGCGGCTGGACGCCGTGAGCGTGGCCTGCGGCATGCTCCACGACGTGGTGGAAGACACCCTGATGACCCAGGCCCAGGTGAAGGCCCAGTTCGGGGAGGAAGTGTCCGACATCGTGGACGGCCTCACCAAGATGAGCAAGCTGGCCTTCACGGACCGGCACCTGCTCAACGCGGAGAATGTCCGCAAGCTGCTGGTGGCCATGGGCAAGGATGTGCGCGTCCTGCTGGTGAAGCTGGGCGACCGCCTCCACAACATGAAGACCCTCGGGGTGATGGAAGAGGAGAAGCGCCGCCGCATCAGCCGGGAGACCCTGGAGCTCTACGCCCCCCTGGCCAATCGCCTGGGCATGGGTGCCGTCCGCCTGGAGCTGGAGGACCTGGCTTTCCGCCAGCTGGAGCCGGAGCAGCACGGCGAGCTGTGCGGAGCGGTGGAGCGCAAGCGGGCCAAGCTGTCGGGCACCATCCACGAGATCCGTGCCTCCCTCCAGGCCATCCTGCGCCAGCAGGGCATCCAGGCCCAGGTGAGCGGCCGCATCAAGCACCTCTACGGCATCTACAAGAAGATGGGCACCCAGGCCAAGGGCTTTGAGGACATCCACGACTGGCTGGCCTACCGCATCATCTGCCCGGACCGGGCCAGCTGCTACACGGCCCTGGGCCTGGTGCACGGCCTCTACAAGCCGGTGCCGGGCAAGTTCAAGGACTACATCAGCCTGCCCAAGGAGAATGGCTACCAGAGCATCCACACCACGGTGCTCATGACCTCTGGCGACATCTTCGAGGTGCAGATCCGCACCGAGGAGATGCACCTCCACGCCGAGGCCGGCATCGCCAGCCACTGGACCTACAAGGACGGGCGCATCGCCAACCGCGCCGAGATCAACCAGGTGTCCTTCCTTCGCCGCATGGTGGAGCTGCACCAGGATGCCCAGGACAGCCGGGACCTGGTGGCCAACCTGCGGGGCGAGCTGACCTTCAACCGCATCCAGGTGTTCACCCCCAAGGGCGACCTGCGCAGCCTGGTGGAGGGCAGCACGCCGGTGGACTTCGCCTACGCCATCCACACCGAGGTGGGCCATCGCTGCGTGGGCGCCAAGGTCAACGGCCGCATCGTCCCCCTCAAGCACACCCTGCTGAACGGCGACCGGGTGGAGATCCTCACCCGGCTCAACCACAAACCCAGCCGGGACTGGCTCAGCTTCGTGAAGTCGGCAGGCGCCAAGGGCCGCATCCAGGCCTATATCCGGGAGGAGAAGCGCGCCCACGCCATCACCCTGGGCCGGGAGCGCCTGGAGCGGGAGGCCCGCGGCATGGGCGTCCGCCTCGACGACGCCGAGTCCCAGGCCAAGCTCAACGCCCGCATCATCGAGCTGGGCATCATGAACTGGGATGCGGCCCACGCGGCCCTGGGCTTCGGTCGCCTCTCGGTGCACAAGCTCATCGAGCCCCTGATTCCCGAAGTGGAGCGAGCCAAGCCCAAGGAGACGCCGTCCAACCTCATGGACTCGGTGGTGGTCGGCGACACGACGGGGATCCTCTACTCCCTGGCCGCCTGCTGCAAGCCCATCTGGGGCGATGAGGTCATCGGCTACATCACCCGCTCCCGGGGCACGGCCATCCACAAGGCGGACTGTGCGCAGCTCAACACCGCCACCCTCCAGCCTGAGCGCCGCGTGAATGTGTCCTGGGGCAAGCACGGCACCGAGGTCTACGACACGGAGCTCACCCTCACCACCGAGGACCGGCCGGGCATGGTGGCCGCCATCTCCGAGAGCATCCAGCGCATGGGCATCAACATGCAGCGCTTCCACGGGTCCGCCACCGAGGAGGGCGCCGGCCTCTTCCACATTGCCCTGCGGGTGCGGGACCGCGCCCACCTGATCGAGCTCATGGCCGGACTCCGCCGGACCCGCGGGGTGTTCACCGTGGAGCGGGTGAAGGGCTCGGTGTTCGGGAAGCTCAAATGACCCCCTGGACACCTCCCACCGAGGCTCCGCCGGTGCCCTGGACCCAGGTGGCCGAAAGCCTGCGCCGCCCCCACCTGGGTTCGACGCCGCACAAGCTGAGCGTGCGCACCCCGCAGGACCCCCGCCGCGCCGCCGTGGGTGTGCTGCTGTGGGGCGACGCCGACGGCGCCCGCAAGGTCGTACTGGTTCAGCGGGGGCACGGCGCCCCCCACCACCCGGGCGAGATTGCCTTCCCGGGTGGCATGGTGGAAGCCGCAGACCGGGATCTCCCCGCCACCGCCCGCCGCGAGGTGGCCGAGGAGATCGGTGTGTCCGAAGGCCTCTGGGAGCTGGGCTGCTTTCCTGATGGCGTGGCCAAGGCCCGCACCCGCTTCACACCCGTGTTCTTCCGCTGGGAAGAACCGGCCCCGGCCTTCCGCACGGACCACGAGGTGGAGCAGGTGCTCATGCTGCCGCTCCTGCCCCTGCTGACCGCCCCCTGGACCCTGCAGCGCATCGAGCGCTACGGCCACGCCCTGGACGTGCCCCGCCTGGAGCTCCCCGAAGCCCCCCTCTGGGGCGCCACCGCCTTCATCCTCAAAGCGTGGCTGGATCTGCTGGCGGACTGCGGCTGAGGCTACTTCGCGCCTTTGACGCTGCCGTCCTTCTCGAGGTACTTGTCGGGGTCCTTCTGCAGGCTGCCGGCGCAGTGCTTGCTGCAGACGCGGTACTCCTGGCCCCGGACGACCACGACCTGATCCTTGGGGGTCGTCTTCATGCGGCAGATGGGATCGATGGTGTTGGTGGCGGGCTTGGCCTTGTCCGCCGCAGGGGCGGTGAGGACAGCGAGGCTGAACAGCGCAGCGTAGAGCATGGGACCTCCAGAGAGGATCCAGTGTAGCCGATCGCCCCGCGACAGATCGTCGCAGGGCATGGGGACCTCGGCTGGGCCTACTTCTTGGCGTTCTTGGGGGTGCCGTCCTTCTGGAGGTACTTGTCGGGGTCCTTCAGCATCTGGGTGTCGCAGCCGCCGCAGCAGATGCGGTAGGTCTCGCCCCGGACCACGACGGTCTTGGACTTCTCGGAGACCTTGCCGCCGAGGACCGGGCAGCTGGTGTTGGTGGCGGGCTTGGCCGCTGGCGCGGCCAAGATGAAGAAAGAAAGCAGGGGGGCAAGCATGGAGACTCCTTTTTAGGTAGTGGTTAGCAGTTCATATCTCAGGCTTCGCAAGAAGCCTGAGCAGGCAGTGACCGTCGCTTCCACAAATAATAAATCGCGGGATAGACCAGCAGCTCCAGGAGGAAGCTGGTGGCCAGGCCGCCCACCATGGGTGCGGCGATGCGCTTCATGAGATCGGCGCCCGATCCTGTACTCCACATGATGGGCAGCAGGCCCATGAAGGCCGCGGCCACGGTCATGGCCTTGGGGCGCACCCGCTTGACCGCGCCGTGGATGATGGCCTCGACGAGGTCGCCGTCCGTGTTCAGCCTCCCCTTGCGCTGGGCCTCGTCATGGCTGAGGTCCAGGAAGAGCAGCATGAACACGCCGGTCTCCGCATCCAGGCCCATGAGGGCAATGAGGCCCACCCACACGGCGATGCTCATGTTGTAGTCCAGCCCCCACAGCAGCCAGAAGGCGCCGATGGCGCTGAAGGGCACCGCCAGCATCACCAGACCCGCCTTGAAGGCCGAGCGGGTGTTGGCGTAGAGCAGGCCGAAGATGAGCACCAGCGTGATGGGCAGGATGACCTTCAGCCGCTCCTTCACGCGGATCATGTTCTCGTATTGGCCGCTCCAGGTGAGGCTATAGCCCGGGGGCAGCTTCAGGGCGGTGACAGCGGCTTTGGCCCGCTGGACATAGGTGCCCACATCCACCAGGGAGGTATCGAAGTCCAGCAGCACATAGCCGTTCATGAGGCCGTTCTCGTCGCGGATCATGGCGGGGCCCGTGGTCCACTTCAGATCCGCCAGTTCTTCCATAGCCACCGTGCCGCCGCCGGGCAGCGACACCAGCACCCGCCCCAGGGCGGCGGTGGATTCCCGGTAGTCCCGCTGGTAGCGGACATTCACGGGATAGCGCGCCCGGCCGTCGAAGACCGTGGCCTGGGTGTCGCCACCGATGGCCGTCATCACCATCATGTTGGCCTGCTCCACGCTGAGCCCGTAGCGGGCCAGCCGGTCACGCTTCAGCACGAAGTCCAGGAAGTAACCCTGGTTCGTGCGCTCGGCGAAGGCGCTGCGCGTTCCTGGCACCTGGGTCAGCAGGGCCTCGGCCTCCACGGAGATGCGCTCGATCACCGCCAGGTCCGGACCATTGACCTTGAGGCCCACGGGGGTGCGGATGCCGGTGCTGAGCATGTCCAGGCGGGCTTTGATGGGCATGGTCCAGGCGTTGGGGATGGCGGGCAGGCGCACGGCGTGATCCAGGTCCCGGACGATGTCCTCCTGGGTGATGCGGTCCCGCCAGAAGGGCCGCAGGAGCCCCTTCAGCGCCTCCGGTGCCCAGGCAGAGAACCACCGGGGCTTCTCCCGCCACTGGTCCTCGGGCTTGAGCACGATGACCGTCTCCATCATGGAGAAGGGCGCGGGATCCGTGGCCGTGTCGGCGCGGCCCGCCTTGCCATAGACCCGGGCCACCTC
>CAIRQL010000055.1 GCA_903880675.1 uncultured Holophagaceae bacterium
ATCTGTGGAATCTGTGGATCCGCGTCTGGACTTGAAAAGCTGGGATGGGTCCTCGCCCATCTGCGTCATCTGCGGTTCCGCTTCTGCTCTTGATTGGCTGGGGCTGAGCCGAGCCGATAATCGGGTTGATTTTTTTCCTTTCGCCCAGCGCTGCCCGATAATCGGGTTCTACCAAAGCCCACCCCTGGAGCCCCATGCTCCCCTTCCTTACCCCCATCCTGCTCCTGCAGACCCTGGCCCCGGACCCCGCCCTCCGGGGGGACCTGGATGCGGGGCGCTATCTCAAGGTGCTGGCGGCCTGTGACCGGCGGGTGGCCCAGGACCCCCGGGATGCCCCCGCCTGGGCGGCCCGCTCCCAGGCCCTGGCCAGCCTCCAGCGCTTCCCCGAGGCCCTGGCCGACGCCCAGCGGGCCCTGGACCTGCAGCCCCGCCTCGCGGACGCCCTCCTGGCCCGAGGCCTGGCGCGGGCCGGGCAGGCCATCCGGCAGCGGGACCTGTCGGCCCTGCGGGGGGCCCTGGGCTCCCTGGATGATCTGCGGGCCGCCACCGAAGCCGACCCCACCCTCGCCGCCGCCTGGGCCAGCCTGGGTCTGGCCTACGAGCTGCTACCAGGGGTGCTGGGGGGCTCCACCCGCCAGGCTCTGCAGTGCGCGGACCGCCTGGGCCGCCTGGTGCCCGCCCGGGGGGCCCTGCTGCGGGCGCTCATCCTGGTGGAAGAGGGCCGCTGGCGGGACGCCGAGGCCGCCTTCCAGCGGGCCCTGGGCCTGGCACCCACGGATCCCGAAGTGGTCAGCCAGTGGCTGGATGCCCTGGACTCCCGCCCCGCCAAGAAGGCCCTGGGCGAGGCTGGCAAGAACGCCCGCCTGCTGGCCGAGGCCACCCGCCTGCTGCCCGGCGTGCACACCCGAGCCCGGGCCGTGGCCGCCGTGAGCGATGCCTACCTCCACGGCGGCGACCCCGAGCGGGCCTGGCAGGTGCTCCAGGACGCCCTGCCCCACGCCGACGCCCCCAGCCTCCTGCGCCTACAACTCGGCAAGGTCGCCGCCGTCAGCGGTCGCCACCGAACCGAAGGCCTCGCCGCCCTGGACCAGGTCCTCCGCGAGCCCCTCGAAGGCGGCTCCGCCGGCCACCCCGGCGCCTGGTGGCGCAAAGGGCAGATCCTCCAAGCCCTCGGCCGGAACGAAGAAGCCCGCCAAGCAGCTCAGGAAGCCCTCAAGCTCGACCCCAAGCACCGGGGGGCGAGGGCACTTATGGACACCATTCGGTGAGTCGAATCCCCGGCAAACGCTGGTTTGGTCCAGCACTTGGGACGCTGTTGGTCCTCTTTCTCCTCTGGCGCCTGCCCTGGGCTGAGGCGCTGGTCACCTTGCGGGAGGTCCGCCTCGCTTGGTGGGTGCCAGCACTCGTCCTAGGGGCCTTTGGCGTCTGGTTCCGCGCCCTTCGGCTGCACCTAGTACTGGGTGTCCCAAGACCTCTTCTCGGCGTTTGGAGGGCTGTGGCCCTCGGCTATCTGGCAGGGCTGGTCCTCCCGGCAGGTGGGGGTGAGGTCGTCAAGATTCGGACACTGATGAAGGCCCGAGATCTGGACATCCTGCACGCCGGGTCTGCCGTAACTTTGGACCGCCTCTTCGACCTGCTCGGACTTGTCCTTGGGCTTGCCCTGCTGGCTGGGCTTCAGGCCCTGCCTGGACCGGTGGGGACCCTGCTAGGAGTCCTCAGCGTGGCCCTGGTGACCACCGGGGTCTTCCTGGTACTGCTCATTACACAGGGCCAGGCCACCTTCCTACGGCTATCACTAGCGCTTACCCGCCTCACCTGGCTGGCCACCAAGGTCCAACGAATGGGAACCCTGGTGGGAGAAGCCGAGCACCTGCGGGGGGCCCGAACCTGGCTCAGGCTGGTGCTCTTCCAGCTATTCATCACGGCCTTCGAGGTCGTTGTGGCATGCATAGCTCTCAGAGTGCTGCCCGTCACAGCGCCCATGCCCCCATGGGCCGGCCTCCAAGTCCTGATGTTCGGCTCCATCGGGTTTGCGCTACCCCTGCTGCCCGGGGCAGCCGGATCTCTTCAGGTCGCCTATATCCTCGCCCTTACGCCATTCGGGGTACCCCTTCCCCAGGCCCTTGGCTTCAGCTTGCTAGGCCACCTTGGCCACCTCCTGGTGGTCCTGGGTCATGGGCTGCCAGCCCTCCTCCTGCCTCGTCTTTCCAGCAGGTCGGGTACAGCTGGGCAGCTGTAGCCTTCTTGCAAAGGCCGCAATGGCGACGAAATTCGCAGTCCGATTTGGGGGCTTCGACGGCCACGGGCTAAATAGTCAGGGATTACCATATCAATTCCCCAGCTCGCAGCTCTATCGTGGGCACGGATCTGGCTCCTTGACCAGTTGTTCGACTTGGCGGGAACCGGACACACGGGATGCTGGATAATGGGTTCCAGCATCGCCACCAGGGCTGGAGACTTAATTGAGAAGCTTGGGGAGTGGTAAAATAAGATGTACCTTCATTCTTGATACACGACAGTGATGTGTCGAAATTTGCCCCCACGCCCCTTGCCCCTGACAACCCACTCGAACAGCATCCAGTCATGGCGCCGTTACAGAAGGACATCCCAAGAGTGACCACCTATCCAGGGTATAGGTGGGGAGCCACGACTTCCTGCCTTGAGTTCCTTTGTTCCTGTAGCAAGGGTCTAGACAGTGGGTCCCTGAGAATACTGTGATGATATCGAGTATCTTGGAATGATTAATGCATCCAACTGGCCCCAAGAATTCCCACTCGGAGGAACCCCAACATGCCTGAAATCAAGATTGGCGACACTCTTGTTGGCGACAACAATCCTTGCTACATCACCGCGGAAATCGGAATCAACCATAATGGTGACATCAATATAGCAAAGCAGCTAATAGAGTTGGCTGACGCCGCAGGATGCAATGCTGTGAAGTTCCAAAAGCGCACGATCGAGATCGTTTATACGCCAGAAGAACTGGCCAAACCACGGGAAAACCCTTTCGGACCCACGAACGGGGACCTCAAGCGCGGCCTGGAATTCGGTCTCGAGGAGTACCGCGAAATCGACCGCTACTGCAAAGAACTTGGGATCGCCTGGTTTGCCTCCTGCTGGGATGAAGATGCCCTCGACTTCATGGACGAGTTCAATCCCCCCTGCTATAAAATCGCCTCGGCAAGCTTGACCGATTACGCACTATTGAGGCACCACCGCACCAAGGGGCGTCCCCTCATCCTATCAACCGGCATGAGCACCCTTGAGGAGATTGACCATGCCGTGGAAGTGTTGGGTAAAAAAGATCTGATCATCCTGCACGCCACGAGCACATACCCCTCGAACTACGACGAATTGAACCTGAGGGCCATTCCCGAGCTGCGGAAACGCTATGGGGTGCCTGTGGGTTACTCCGGACACGAAACCGGCATCCCCTCCTCCTCGGCAGCCGTGGCACTTGGTGCCTGCATGATGGAACGCCACCTGACCCTTGAGCGCTCCATGTGGGGTTCGGACCAGGCGGCTTCCCTTGGCCCCAGTGGCATCACGCGCCTAGTGCGTGACATCCGGTTGGTAGAGATGGCGCTGGGCGATGGCGTCAAGCGTGTCTACGAGCGGGAGAAACCGATCATCCAGAAGCTCCGGCGCGTGGGTGCGAGTCAGTGAGGCAGATCAGGGCAGTGGCCCTCGATGTGGACGGCGTCCTCACCGACGGGACCTTTCTCTGGGGACCCAACGGGGATGAGTCCAAACGCTTCTCGTTCAGGGATGTGATGGGAATCTCCCTGGCCCGGAAGGCCGGAATCACCTTTGCCCTGATCTCGGGCGAGGCCAGCCCCCTGGTAGACCGCATCGCCGAGAAGCTGGGTATCACGTCCATCCACAAGGGATGCAAGGATAAAGGGTCAGCCCTGCAAGAGTTTGCCCACTCCCATGGCTTTGCACTTGAGGACATCTGCTTCGTGGGGGATGACGTCAATGACCTCACTGCATTTGCCCTAGCGGGGTGGGCGGCAGCGCCTGCCGACGCGCACCCCAAAGCAAGAGAGGCCGCCGACTATGTCGCGCAAGCCTGCGGCGGTCATGGTGCGGTCAGGGAGATCCTGGACTATCTAATGGACAACACGGTTCACTCATGACAATCAAGCTCTCCGACTACGTCATGCAATTCCTCGTAGACCAGGGCGTGAAGCATATCTTCATGCTGCCCGGCGGTGGGGCCATGCACCTAGATGATTCTGTTGGCCGATGCCTGGGCCTTGAATACGTCTGCTGTCTTCATGAGCAGGCATGCAGCATCGCAGCAGAAGCATACTCCCGGGTCACAGGAGGACTAGGTGTGGCCATGGTCACCACTGGCCCTGGAGGGACAAATGCCATCACCGGACTCGCTGGAGCCTGGCTTGAATCGACTCCATGCCTGTTCCTCTCTGGACAGGTCAAACGAGATGACATAAGGAAGGATCGAAATCTCCGCCAATTGGGGCCTCAGGAACTAGACATCGTTACCATCGTGGGGTCCATCACTAAATACGCCGTCACTGTGACTGATCCCACCACCATCCGCTATCACTTGGAAAAGGCCACCTCGCTGGCCACCACGGGTCGCAAGGGGCCGGTCTGGATCGACATCCCGCTGGATGTTCAGGCCGCTCAGATCGAGCCATCCTCACTTCTCGGTTATGACGTGCCTCGACCCATTGTTGAGCCTGGAACACCACTGGGCTTTGCGGGGAAGATCATCGCGCTGATCAATGCAGCAGAGAGGCCAGTGCTGCTGGTTGGGAATGGCGTCCGCCTTTCAGGCGGTTCCGAAGAGTTACTGAAGGTTATCGAGCACCTTAAAATCCCCGTCCTTGCGACCTGGATGGGCGCCGACCTCCTATACGACGATCACCCACTCTTCTTCGGAAAGCCAGGTACCCTTGCCCCAAGAGGGGCGAATTTCACCATCCAGAACGCTGATTTTTTACTTTGCATTGGTGCCAGGCTCGACCCGGCCGTGACTGGTTTCGACCAGCCGAAATTTGCCAGGGGCGCCCAGAAGGCCGTTGTCGACATCGATAGCAGCGAGTTAAGAAAACTCCGAATGCATGTAGATATACCCATCGCCATGGATGCCAGGGACTTCCTCCTAGAGTTGATCATTCGGGTGGGGGATTTATCTCCGAAGGACCGAACCCCTTGGCTGGAACGATGCAGGCAATGGAAGGCCCGCTACCCCGTTGTATTGCCTGAGTGGCGACTCCTATCTCCCTTCGTTAATTCATTTGTGCTATCCGAAGTGCTTGCGGAGGAATCCTCTGAGGGGGATCTGATTGTGCCTGGCAGTTCAGGTGCAGGCATCGACACATTCTGGATGGCTTATCGGAATAAACGTGGCCAACGGGTCTTCAGCACAGGGGGCCTCGGCGCCATGGGCTTCGGGGTTCCGGCAGCCCTTGGTGCGTGCCTAGCGGGAAACTGCCGACGCACCATTACCGTAGATGGGGATGGCGGGTTCCAGATGAACATTCAAGAACTGGCGACGGTAGCCCGCCTCAGCTTGCCCATAAAATACTTTGTCCTTAACAATCAGGGATATGGCTCTATCCGATCCATGCAGCGGAACCACTTCAATGGGCACCTCGTGGCCTGTGATTCCTCCAGCGGGTTGGGGCTACCAGACACCCTCCGCATTGCCGAGGCATACGGGATTCCAACCCATCGGATCACTGGCCAGGGTGGTTTGAGGGACCAGGTTTGCAAGGTGTTGGACAGCGACGGCCCGATGGTTTGCGAGGTCATGATAGATCCCGACCAGACAGTGGCCCCCAGGGTTTCATCGATCGTTCGCCCGGATGGTTCTATGTCCAGCAGGCCGCTTGAGGACCTATGGCCCTTCCTGGACCGCGAGGAATTCAAAGCCAATATGCTAATTCCAATACTGGAAGACTGAGGTTCCCAATATGCGAATGGGCATTATGCAGGGACGTATGGTCGGACCGACAGAGGGCCGGATCCAGGCATTTCCGCGAGCAAATTGGAGTGATGAATTCACTCTGGCAGCCAAGGCCGGCCTGGGCTCAATTGAATGGATCTATGATCTATACGGTGCCGACATCAACCCGATTGCCACTGCTGAGGGCATTGCGTCATTGCAAGCCCTTACCGATTCCACCGGTGTTGGGGTCTTTTCCCTTTGTGCCGATTGGTTCATGGGCTTTCCCCTTGTGCGCACAACGCCGGGCGAACTCGACCATCGACTCGGCGTCTTGAGGTGGCTTCTCTGTCAAAGCCGGGTATTGGGTATCACCCGGGTGGTTCTTCCTTTTGTGGATCCATCGCGAATTGATCCAGATCAGGAGATGGATCAAGTCGTTGTCGCCCTGGAGAAGATCATTCCCACGCTTGAAGCGACTGGTGTGGAACTCCACCTGGAGACATCTCTTGCCCCATCCGATTTCTCCAGGCTCATGGACAGGCTCCCGTCACCATTGATAAGGGTCAACTACGATTCTGGGAACAGTGCCTCTCTGGGCTATGATCCTGCCGAAGAGTTCGCCGCTTACGGTGCACGCATTGGATCAATCCACATCAAGGACCGAGTTCTCGGCGGAAGCTCCGTGCCCCTGGGCCAGGGAGACACGAACTTCAGCAGCCTCTTCCAGGCTGTAGCAGCTGTAGGATATTCTGGAGACTTCATCCTGCAGGTAGCGAGGGGCAGGACGGGGGATGAGGTGGCGTGGGCGAGACAAAATCGTCAGTTCGTCCTGGACTGCTTGTCCAACGACGGCCAGAGAACCACGACATGAGGGTCCTAGTCGTAGGCCTAGGCGGGATCGGCCAACGTCACCTTCGGAATCTTCGGGTCCTTCTTGGTCCGGAGGCTGAGCTTTCGGCCTTCCGGGTCCGCGGGCTCAACCTGACCTTTACCGACCAGTTGGAAATCGAACCAGACACCGAAGTAGGCGCAAAATATGGGGTCCAGGTGTTCCAGGATCTTGCAGATGCTCTCGCGACTAAGCCTGAAATCGCCTTTATCTGCAACCCTACGAGCCTACACATCCCGGTGGCCCTCCGTCTTGCACAAGAAGGATGCCATCTGTTTATCGAGAAACCCGTGTCCCACTCACTGGAAGGGATAGAGGAACTGCTGGCCATTCTGAAGATCAAAGGGCTTGTCTCCATGGTGGGATACCAACTCCGGTTTCATCCTCTCTTACTGAAGCTCCGTGAATGGATCAATGATTACCGCCTGGGACGGATCGTGGCTGTGCGTGCAGAGGTGGGAGAATACCTTCCGGGTTGGCACCGCTACGAGGACTACCGCCAGATGTATGCCTCCCGCGCAGACCTTGGTGGAGGCGTGGTGCTTTCGCAAATCCATGAAATCGATTACCTGGGCTGGTTGTTCGGGTGGCCCCACCGAGTATTCGCGGTGGGGGGGCACCTGAGCCGCCTCGAAGTGGACGTCGAGGACACGGCCAGCCTGATTCTGGAGACAACGGTGGAAGGCAGATCCATACCCATCCACCTCCACATGGACTATGTGCAACGACCGCCCAGCCGGACCTGCCAAGTGATTGGGGATGCTGGCAAGGCCGTTATGGACCTGCGGGCCTCCACAGCCACCCTCTATGACGACTGTGGTAATACCCTTGAAACCGTTTCACGCTCGGGGTTCCCTCGGAATCAGCTCTTTCTTGATGAGGTATCGTGCTTCCTGGACTGTGTTTCAAGGCGTACGCCCAGTCCTTGCAACCTGAGAGAGGGCCTGCGCAGTCTGAAGGTGGCGCTGGCTGCGAAGGCCTCGTTGGTGAGCGGCCTCCCCGTGACCGTTGAGGAGGGGCCATGAGCGGTCATCTGCCAAAATTTTTCAACCTTGAGGGACGGGTTGCGGTCATCACGGGCGGGCTTGGCCTTATGGGCCGCCAGCACTCTGAGGCCATCTCTGAAGCCGGTGGAATTCCGGTACTTATTGACCTGCCAGGTCCCTTCCTTCCGCTGGAAGATCAGGAGCGGCTCCTCACATGCGGTGGGTGCGTCATGCGTGGTGACATCACCCATGAGTCCGCCGTGATGGGACTTCTGGAAGAGGTTCTCGCCCGTTACGGCCGGGTCGACATTCTGATCAACAACGCCGCCAACAATCCAAAGGTGGAACCTGGCTCAGAGAAAGAATGGTCCAGGTTGGAGACCTTTCCTATGGCCCAATGGGATCAGGATCTGGCTGTGGGGCTGAAGGGAGCCTTCCTATGCAGCCGGGTGTTCGGTGGGGAAATGGCCCGCGCGGGCCGTGGGGTCATCGTCAATATCGCTTCGGATCTCGCACTCATTGGCCCAGATCAGAGGATTTATCGCAAGGACGGCCTGCCGGACCATCTCCAGCCTGTCAAACCCCTCACCTACTCGGTTGTGAAAGCGGGCCTACTGGGGCTGACGCGATACCTGGCCACCTACTGGGCCGGCCGAGGCGTGAGGGTGAACGCCATTTCCCCCGGTGGAATATTCACCGACCAGCCTGAGGACTTTGTGCTGCGCCTGACGAATCTCATTCCCATGGAACGGATGGCACATCCGGATGAATACATGGGGGCCATCCTATTCCTATGTTCGGACGCGTCTTCCTATATGACAGGCGCGAACCTGGTCATCGACGGGGGACGCACATGCTGGTAGTTGGAGTTGAAAAATTAGAAATGGTGAGGGGAAATCATGCCTGATGGCGCCCTGGTGAAACTGCTCGAAGATCTCCTCTCCGAAAGTGTGCGTGAAGCCACAGCACGGGAGGCGGCAGCATTCGACGAGGCAGTTCCACCTGGCACACCAGTCATCCTGTTCGGTGCCGGGAACTTAGGTAGAAGAACTCTCCATGGACTCAGGCGCCTTGGAACCCCACCCATTGCCTTCGCAGATAATAGCCAACGCCTGTGGGGCACCCAGATTGAAGGCGTTCCCGTTCTTGCTCCGGCCGATGCCGTGGCCCACTTTCCCTCAGCGGCCTTTATCGTCACGATCTGGACCGGCGAAGGTTGGGACAAGATGGGACAGCGCTGCGCCCAACTTCTGGGTCTGGGGTGTTCGCGCGTGATTCCTTTCGGCCTGTTGTTCTGGAAACACCCAGATATCTTCCTGCCACACTACGCGATGGATCTTCCACATCTTGTTCTGGAGGATGCGGAGACGGTTCGCGCCGTGTTTGACCTTTGGGAAGACGAGGCTTCCCGTCGCGAGTACGTGGAGCAAGTGCGCTGGCGTCTCCATCACGATTTTGATTCCCTGCCAGACCCGGTGAAGACGGAAATCTATTTTCCGGACGACATCTTCCTGACCCGGGATGATGAGGTCTTCGTGGATTGTGGCGCCTTCGATGGGGATACCCTTAGGCGATTCCTCCATCACCGAGATGGTCAATTTAAGCAGATCCTCGCCTTTGAGCCCGACCCTAATAACTTCAGGAAACTCGAGCAGTACGTTGCAAGTCTTCCGTCCCAACAGTCCGAGCTGATCGAACTCCATCAGACGGCCGTAGGTGCACGCCGAGAGATTGTTCGTTTTGACGCCATGGGCAACGAGGCTTCCTTCGTTGGCCAGGGTTCCATGGAGGTACAGTCCATTCCGCTTGATGAGGTTTGCCAGGGCTTGGCTCCGACCTATCTCAAGATGGACACAGAAGGCTCTGAACCCGATGCTCTGCAAGGGGCCAGGAAGGTTATTGGGATGCATGTCCCGGCCTTGGCCATATGCTCCTATCATCGGCAAGACCATCTCTGGCGCGTCCCAACACTCATCCGTGCCTCCTCGGATCAGTACTGCTACTTCCTGCGCCCGCAGCTTCTGGATGTGTGGGATCTGGTCTGCTATGCCGTTCCGCGCAGCCGCCTTTCAAACTGACGGGGGACTCTTGAAACGCCCCTGTCCCGTTTGTGGAGATACCGAGAACCGGACCATCCTCTTTCACCAGGTTTTTTCGAAACTTTCTGGTAATTCGCTGATCAACGGATATGACATCGTCTGCTGCAACCGCTGTGGGTGTGGGTTCGCAGATGGTATTCCAAGCCAAGCCCATTTCGACGCCTACTACCGTGACTTCTCGAAGTACGAATACAAGCACCGGGATGGTGCTGAATCAGCAGAGGATCTGGACCGATTCCAGGCCATTGCCAAGGCTCTAACACCTTTCATTCGAACGAAAGAAGCCCGGGTCCTAGAAGTGGGCTGTGCTACGGGGAGGTTGCTCTGGCAACTCCGTCAAGAAGGTTTTCGCAATGTAGCAGGACTGGATCCCTCGCCCTCCTGCGCCGAGGCCGCCCAAAGGCTTTATGGAGTTGAAGTCCGAACAGGCACGCTCCATGCACTTCTGGATGATGATGCGAAGGTCGACCTTCTGGTCCTGATCGGTGTATTGGAACATCTATGCGATCTCCAGGAGGCTTTGAGAGACCTCCATAGGATACTAGCCACTGGTGGGCGGATTTACGTTGAAGTTCCTGATGTGTGGGGTTTTGAGCGCCACATGGACGCGCCATACCAGCAATTCTCTACTGAGCATCTCATCTTCTTTTCCCTTACATCTCTCGCAAATTCGCTAGCGGCGGCAGGATTCCGTCCCCTTGTGCTGAATCAGGCTGCACGCCCCCATAGCGGTTCTTCGATCATGCCGGTGCTATGGGGCGTATTTGAAAAGGCCAAACCTGGAACTGGGACCCTAATTTGTGATCTGACAACTCACCCCGCCCTAAAAGGCTATATCGATGCCTCCGCCCACAGGGAGGAGAATATTGCCGGCAGGATCGAGGTCTTGGTTGAGCAGAAGCGGCCGCTCCTCGTCTGGGGTGTAGGAACCCTTACTCGCCGACTCCTCTCAACCAGCCGGTTGAGTTCCGCCTCCTTGGCGTCAACTAGATTTCCCCCTCAACGACAATTCGGCGAACACCGGGATCAGGCACGCAGGGGCTACGTTAATTTCGTCCGGGCTGGCATCGGCTTGCCGAGCGTGTGGGGCGGATTGCACGGCCAGATATATCTGGGCAGCGCCGAATTCGTTGCCCACATGCAGTCGGCG
>CAIRQL010000056.1 GCA_903880675.1 uncultured Holophagaceae bacterium
ATGCCAGACCCGATTTCCCCATAACGGTCAGTTCGGCCCTCGCCGCTACGGGCTTGTTCAACATCGCATTTCGCCGGTGGGCACCGCCGCGCCTACCCACACCATCAACCCGGTCCCGCCACCGACGAAATGCTCACTGTTGTGCCGGGGGCCCCGCTCCGCGAGCCGCGCAGCAGGGAGTGGGAGCACGGCGCAGTGCGGCGTGCGATCGCGGGCAGCCAGAGATGCGTGCAGCCGTCGTCGACGGCTGCTCAGCATCCACCCGGAGGGTGTGTGGCCGGGACTAGTCTTCGGGTTCCTCATAGTCGCCGTTGTGCCACACATTCTGCACATCGTCGTTGTCCTCGAGCAGGTCCACGAGCTTGAGGAAGCTGGTGAGCTTGTTGCCCTCAAGGGCGGTGCTGGTGCTGGGGGCCATGATGATCTTCGCCTCGATGACCGGCAGCTTCGCCGCGTCCACGGCGTCCTTCACGGCCTGGTAGGACTCGGGGCTGGTCTTGATGACCCAGGCGCCGCCCTCGTCGACAACGTCATCGGCGCCGGCCTCCAGGGCCACTTCCATGACCTTGTCCTCGGAGACCTCGGCTTCCACCACGATCTCCCCCTGCTTGCTGAAGAGGTAGGCCACGGAGCCCTGGGCGCCCAGCTCCCCGCCGAACTTGGTGAAGTAGCTGCGCACCTCGGGGGTGGTGCGGTTCTTGTTGTCGGTCATGGCCTCGACCATGATGGCCACGCCGCCGGGGCCATAGGCCTCGTAGATGACTTCCTCGTAGGTGACACCCTCAAGCTCGCCGGTACCCTTCTTGATGGCGCGCTCCCAGTTGTCCTTGGGCATGTTGCTGCCCTTGGCCTGATCCACCGCCAGACGGAGGCGGGGATTGGCCGCCACATCACCACCGCCCAGGCGGGCAGCCACGGTGATCTCCTTGAGGATCTTCGTAAAGACCTTCCCGCGTTTGGCGTCAGCGGCGCCCTTCTTGTGCTTGATGGTGGACCATTTGCTGTGGCCGGACATGGGGACTCCAGGAAAGGACAGGGTGGAACGAATCAGACGTGGGGTTCCCCCCGGATCATGTCAGCCGCGCAGGGCCCGACGGGAGACCCGGGCGAAGGCAGGAGCCTCCTGGCGGATCATCGGACGCTCGAGGAGGAACTGGTACCACTGCTCGCCGTAGACCTTCATCTTGAGGGCCTTGCCGTTTTGCAGCAGGTTGCGGTTGGTGATGAGGCGCTCGTCGCCCGTGCAGATGGTGAGGCCCTTGTTCAGCACCTCGATGGCCTTGTCGCGCTCGCCCATCTCGAGGAGGACATAGGCGTAGACCGCATAGAGGAGGCTCTCCTTCTTGCCGGTCTTGAGGGCCAGGTCAAAGGTGGCTTTGGCCTTCTTCTTTTCGCCACGCTTCCACTGGAGGATGCCCAGCATGGCCTTCGCAATGTAGTGCTGCATGGAGGCCGTTGCCAGGAGCGGCTCGGCCGCCTCGTTCTGCTTCCGGATGTAGTGCACCACGCCAAGCTGGCCGTCGATGCTGCCTTTCACCAGGAACTGCCGGGAGGAGAACTGGTAGCCCTCCTTCATGACCTCGATGGCCTGATCGAACTGCTGCTTCTTCATCAGCTCGCCCGCTCGGCCGAAGATTTTTTCCAGATCTTGCTGGACCTTCCGCCCCAGCCAGATGAACAGGGCAGCGCCAGCCAGGAGGCCCAGTGGCAGGCTGATCCAGAGCTTGATGTGCAGGAGGGTGGCGAGGATGACCACGGCCAGGGCAGCACCCAGGCCGAGCAGAAGGTTGATCACGAAAACTCCGGAGGGCATGGCCCGGAACCGGGCCAAGGGGCTATTTTATCGCCCTCTGGCCGCATTTGCCATGCTCGGGTCGTAATCAGCCGATGACGCCGTTCCGAGGCGCCCCGGTTCGCCGGCGCTTGACCACCCGCTTGGCCGGGACCGGGGGGGCCTCCTTGCGGGGGCGGCCGGGACCGCGGCGGGGGATGTCGTCGGCGGGCTTCAGGGCCTTCCGGACCTTTTCCTTCTTCTCTTTTTTTGACTTCTCCCGGCGTACGAGAGCCGCCGCCGCCCGGCCTGTCACCACGACCCGGCTTCCGTCCTTGAGGCTCTTGACCTTGCTGCCGGGCTTGCGGCCCCGCTTCAGGGCCATCGCCAGGGGCTCTTCGCCAAGCAGCTCACGCTCCAACTGAACCTGCAGGGCCATCATTTCACCCGAATCAGTCTCGTGATCCTGGCCGCAGAGGTGTAGGAACCCGTGAATGAGCAGGGTCTCGACCTCGCGCCTGCGGCTTACACCGAATTTCTTGGCCATTTTTTCTGCGGTAGGGAGGCTGATGACGATGTCGCCCAGGTGCGGGAAGGCGCCCTTTTCCGTGATTGCCGGGAAGCTCAATACATCCGTGGTGAGGTTTTTTCCGCGGTATTCCCGGTTGAGCTTGCGCATGCCCCGGTCGTCAACATAGGTGAGAGAGATCCCCTGGGCCTCTGGAGCGAGGCGATCCCGAAGGCTGCGCACAAGTTCCCCAATGGACTGCTCACCAGGGCCCCGCATTTTGCTACGGGTTGACCAGTCGATGGTAAAAGGAAGCTTTTGATCAGACATGGCCTACTCCTCAACCTTTTCAGTGGAAAGGCTACCAATGTAGTGTTTTTATTATGGCCTGTCAATGTTTGAAATATAGATGCACGATTTACCTCGCTGTCTTGAATTCATTGTTGTAAATACCAATTCATTGAACAATCCTGTGACAAATGATTTAAATGAATAAATAAAAGGACTAAAATGAGTTAATTTGCCTCTTTTTCGAAACCCCTGATCCCTGGCATTCTGGGTGTATGCACCCATCCCTACCCCCAGACCTGCGCTTGCCTCTGGGTCGTTTCCTCGAACTGCTCGACCGCTGGAACCGGACCCATGCCCTGACCTCCCTCCCCGCAGCCGTCCGCCGGGAGGAGCTCCTGCTGGATGCCGCCGTCCTGCTGCCCTTCCTGTCGGCCCTCCCCCCGGGGGCTCGGGTGGTGGACCTGGGGACTGGCATGGGCTCCCCGGCGGTGGTGCTGGCCCTGGCCAGGCCCGACCTGACCGTGCTCGGGGTGGACGCCGCTTCAAAAAAAATGGCCTTCCTGAGGCAGGTCGCCATGGAACTGCCGATTCCCAACCTGCAGGTTGTCCAGGGTCGCCTGGAGGCGCTGCCGCCCCTGGCTGCGGACTGGGGCACGGCCAAAGCCCTGGCCCCACTGGGGCAGCTGGCGACCTGGGGGGCCCGGCATGGCCGCCCGGGCGCACCCTTCCTGGCCCTCAAGGGCCCTGGGTGGGAAGGGGAAACACTCCCGCCGGGTTGGACGGCCCGCCCCCACCCCTACACCCTGCCCACCCGCGGCCAGCGGGTAGTGGTGGAGCTGCTGGGCAGCCTGGAGGGGCCGCCCAGCCTTCCCTGAGTTCCTGATCAGCGGCTGAGGCTGTCCCCCACCCGCAGTTCCTGATTGGTCCGCAGCACCCGGCAGGTGGCGCTCCGGCCCTCGGTGCGCACCACCAGGGCCTGGCCCAGGTAGTGGGTGGTGCTGTCGGAGGGGCTGTGCTTCTTATCTGCAGGCACCAGGTCAAAGGTCCGAGTGCGGGCGGCCAGGAGCACATCCCCGACCTTGAGCCCGTCCTGGGCGCCCCGGTCGATGATGATGAGGTCCCCGGTCGCGGTGTACTGCTTGTTGTCTCGGGCGTAGATGACCATGGCCGCATCCGGGGCCACCTGAATGGGATCGGCGATGTCCGTGCGCAGCTTGACGGGCAGGGCCGCGGGTTCAATGAAGCGCACCAGGCGATTCCCGACTTCCACCGTGTCCAGGGTTCGCTCGATCACGGCGACGGCACTCTTGGCCTGGACGGTGACTACGCGGATGACGCCAATCTGCTGGATGACATCACCCAGCTTCTTCTTGGCATCGCGGGGGTGGGGGAGGCCTCGCAGGGTGGTCTTGAGCACCACAAAGCGATCGCCCGCCTTCACGCCCTGGTCGGTCCCGGCGTTCACATAGACGGTTTCCCCTTCCCCGAGGTGCTGACGGTCCTCGCGCTTGCCGGCGATGATGGCGAAGGCGCCCTGGGCCGCATAGTGGGCCTCGGCCCCGCCATCCGCCAAGAACGGCAGCTGGATGTAGTCCTGGAAGGTGAACCCGAGCTCCGGCTTGCGGACGGCACTGGACTCGGTGCGCTTGACGTCAGGCTGGAGGGCAGCCACGGCTTCAGGGAGGGAGGCTGGGGTGGCCACGGCGCGGGCCAGGTCAATCACCAGCGGGTCGCCCGGATAGATCCAGTGGGGATCCTTGATCCACTGGTTCAGCTCCCAGATCTGGGGCCAGGCGAAGGGATTGCCGAGGTACTTGCCCGCCAGGTCCCAGAGGGTGTCCCCCTTCACGACCAGGTGCGTCCGGGAGCCTTCGGGGACCGAGAGCTCCTTGGGGTAGTCCCAGCGGGAGGAATGGGTCTCGACCTTGACCGGGGTGGGCGCAGGGGCCTGGGCGCCCAGGTTGGCGCCCCCGAGGGCGATGGCCAGGAGAAGTCCCGGAGCGAGCACCCATAGGCGCTTCCGTCCGACATTCAGGCGTGCGGGCTGATGCATCGGGATCCCCCAATCAGGAGCGGATAATGGTAATTATAAGTCTTCGACGCGAATCATATCTGAAAATAATGACAGCCGGTTCCGCACTTCGTCCTGGGATACCGTTTCCAGCCTTTCGGTGCTGAAGCGCTCCACCGTGAAACTTGCCATCACCGATCCCATCAGGGCGGCGTGCTTCAGGGCGGTGGCATCCGAGCGCTCGATCCAGGCCAGGTAGCCGAGGAAGCCTCCGGCGAAGGTGTCGCCAGCGCCGGTGGGATCGAAGACGTCTTCAAGCGGATAGGCGGGAGCAGCAAAGATGCCTTCCGGGGTGAAGAGGGCTACCCCGTATTCGCCCCGTTTAACCACCAGGATCCGGGGGCCCATCTGTTGGATCCGCCGATAGGCCTTGATGAGGTTGTGTTCCTGGGTGAGTTCGCGGACCTCGGCGTCGTTCACCAGCAGGATGTCCACTTCCCCCAGCACCGCCTCCAGGGCCGGGCGGGCACCCCGGATCCAGTAGTTCATGGTGTCCAGGGCAATCCACTTGGGACGGGTGGTCATCTGCCGCACCACATCCAGCTGGAGGACGGGATCGATGTTCCCGAGGAAGAGGTAGTCCGAGTGCCGGTAGGCGGCAGGCAGGTCCGGCTTGAAGTCCGCAAAGACATTCAAGTCCGTGGCCAGGGTCTGGGCCTCATTGAGGTCGTAGCCGTAGGCCCCCTTCCAGTGGAAGCTCAGGCCTGGGACCCGGGAGAGCCCCTCGAGGTCAATGGGGCGCTGGTCGAAGACGCGCATCTGGGCGGGGCCGAAGTCGTCCCCCACCACGGCCACCACCCGCACGGGGTGGAAGCGACTGGCGCTGAGGGAGAAGTAGGTGGCCGAGCCACCCAGAGCCCGCTCCCGCTTCCCGAAGGGGGTCTCCAGGTCGTCAAAGGCCACGCTGCCGACCGCCAGAAGACTCATGACCTGGCCTCCTCAGATACCCGGGTGGGGATGGACACAAAGTAGAGCAGCCAGGCCTGGCTCCCGCCCATGGGGACCGGGGCCTGGGCATACCGCCCAACCATGGGGATCTGCCCCGTGGCGAGCAGGTCCAGCAGTCCCTCGTGCAGGACAGGATCGGTGCCCAGGGTCACCTGCAGGCTGTGCCAGCCCAGGATCAGCCCATCCTCCAGGCGGTCCTTCAGGCGCTCCAGGGCATCCCCGAGGCTGTGTCCCCGGAGGTCGAGGAGGCCGTCCACCTCGATGGCCATGCCGGCCGCCAGCTGGAAGCGGAGGGGAATGGGTGCCAGGGAAGGCGAGGATGGCTCCGGGGGAGTCGCTGAGATCGGTGGCACCGCCGGGATCGGTGGAGTCGCCGGGATCGCCGGCGCCACTGGGGCCAGCGTCGGGGCGGCGGCTGCCTTCGGTGCCGGTGCCGGCGCAGGTTGCTTGGGCACCGGTCGATGGGGTTTTGCCAGCGGCCCCCGGGTGAGGGGCTTGAGCCCCTTGAGGTCCTGCAGGGCTGCTTCGAAGGTCTCGGGTGGGGGGGGAGGTGCGCTGGGTGCGGGGGCTGACTCTGCAGGTGTTTCCTGAGGCCGGGGCGGGCGGGCGGGCTTGGCGCGCATGCCCATGGCGGAGAGGAAGACATCGTCTTCCTCCTCAATGGTCCCTGGGGGGGCGAGGGTACGGACCGGCCGCACCGGGACCTTCGGCGGGGGCGCCTCCGGGCCGATGTGCTGTTTGAGCTTCGCCAGATCCTGCTTCCAGGCCATGAGCCATCCTTAGACGGTCCAGAGTAGGGCATCTTGGGCTCCGGCCATAGTGTGCCGTTGCAGGGTTGCATCGGGCCGATGCAAAACGCCCAGTTCACGGGGGCTCAACCCCCGGGGCTTACAATGCATCCAAGATGGGGCGGGGGAATCTTCAACTGGCATGACCCTCGCTGACAGTTCCCTGATCCTTTCTGGAGGTCCCATGCGCCGTCCTGCTCCCCTGCTTCTACTCCCCCTACTCCTGGCCACGGGCCCGGTGCTGCTGGCCCAGAGCCCTCACATGGGCTTCAGCCTGAACCTCCTGGTTCCCTCGGGAGCGTTCGCCAGCCAGAGCTATCCCGCCTACTACAGCCTGTCTTCCGGGCGCACCATTCCGGCCCAGAAGGAGTCCTACGACATCGGGCTGGGGGGCAGCTTCACCGTCAGCTTCCCGGTGGACCGGAACCTGGCCGTGCGCCTCAACCTCAGTGGGTCCCAGCAGAACGGCACCAACCGGGCCCCGGGGGAGAGCACCATCAACCTGCGGCATTCCCAGTTCAACCTGGGGGGAGACCTGCAGATCTTCCCGGGCGGGACGGCCTTCCGGCACCGGGGCCTCTACTTCATGGCGGGCCTCTCGGCGGACTTCGAGCAGTTCGACCGCAGCTTTGGCGACCCCAACTACGACTACACGGACACCACCCGCAAGAGCCGTCTGGGCGCCACCGGTGGCATCGGGCACACCTTCGGCTTCGATGCAGGCTCCCGGTTTACCCTGGAGGCTTCCTTCCACAAGACCCTCACGGGCAATGACGTGGTCGGCGGCAACCCGCCCAGCACCGACTATCTGCAGGTCTCCTTCGGCTGGGTGTTCTGAGGCGCCTTCCGGCCCTCAGCCCTTCTTGGGGGCCGGCTTCTTTTTCTTGGGAGCGGGTGCCTCGGGCGCCTCTTCCTTGCCGAGCAGCCCATTAACCAGACGGACCACGTCCGTGTTGGCGGGGTCCAGCTTCTGAAGCCTGCGGGCATAGGCCAGCCGCTCCTGCCGGGGCCGGGCGTCATCGCCCTTCACCTGCTCGAACTTGTCGGTTACGTAGCGCTGGATGTCCCCAGCTTCCTTGGCCTCGGCCTGCTCTGCGGCCAGGAAGGCCTGCCAGTCCGTGGCGGCCTTTGTGGTGGCCTCCCGGGCCTGGCGGAGGCGGGTCAGGATGTCCTCGATGTCCTTCAAGGCCCGCTCGCTGTGGGCGATGGCGGCCTGCTGTTCGCCCATGAAGATCTTCAGCTGCTGGAGCACCTTGATCTGGTCCTGAAGCAGGCCCGGCGCCTCTTCCATCTCTCGCAGCCGAGGGGCCTGCCGGGTCACGGCCTCCCGGAATTCCTTGAGGCGGGCCTCATGCTCGGAGCGGGTTCTTGAGAGCAGTGGCTCGGCGGAGGCGAGGTTTTCCTCGGCAGCGGAGCGGGCCTTCTGGAACTGGGCTACGGCGTCTTCCCAGCTGCCCTCGGAGACGCAGGCCCGGGCGGCCAGGCCCCGGAGGGCCACCAGGGCATGCATGTCGTTGTAGTCGGACGGGTTGACCGTGAGTCCTTCCCGGCCCAGCAGGGCCTCCACGCCACGGCGGACAAGGGAGGCGTCCCCCCGTTCCAGCTGGAGTTCCCAGGGCCCCCGCACTTCCTTGAAGCGGTCCGTGAGGCTCTGGGCGCCGAGACTGGCGGCGAGGGCGCAGATGAGCATCAGTGAGGGACGGGGCATGGTCAGTCCTTATCGGGCAGCCTGGCGGAAGGTCCTACTTCTTTTTTGAGGCGGACTTCTTGGCGGGCTTGGCTTCCTTGGGGAAGGGCTCCTTGCCGGCCTTCAGGTTATCCAGGGCCTTCTGGGCCCCCGGATTGCTGGGATCCAGGAACAGCAGTCGGCTAAGGAAGGCGGCCTGCTGCTGGGGTCCGCCCAGCTTGGTGATGTTCTCGGTGCTGCGGAGCACGGCATCCACCCAGTTGCGGTTGCCGGCGATCTTGACCTTCTTCATCACCTGCTCGGTGTTGAAGCGGGTGATCTCATCTTTCTGGTCGGCCACAGCCTTGCGGGCCTTGTCCAGGGCCTCCTCGGCCGTCTTGATCATGGTCTCCACTTCCTTGCGGTTGTCCGCCAGCATCTTGGCCACCTTGGGGGCATTGGCCAGGTTCTGTTTGTGCACGGGCAAGGCAGCGTTGATCTGGTCCAGCTCGGCCTGCTCTTGGGGGAACTTGGCCACGCGAGCCTGGAGCTCGGCCATCTCCTTGCTCTTGGGATCGAGCTTCTTCTGATTGGCGTTCACCGCAGCCACCTCGTCCTGGACCGCCTTGAGGGCGGCCGTGAGCTCCTGCTGGCGGGCGGTGTTCTTGGTGGTGTAGTCGGTGGCATCCTGGGCCACCTGCTTCCACTGGGCCGCGATGGGACCCTGGGCCTTCTCCAGATCGGAGAGGGTGGCCTTGGCATCCCGAAGACGGCGCTCCTGAATCTCCACGGCCTTCTCCCACAGCCCGTTTTCCGAGGTGACGTTGGCGGAAAGGCGGTAGAGCGAGATCAGACCAGCCATGTTGTCCAAGCTCTGCCCGATCTCCTTGGGGCCGGCGCCGTTGAAGGCGGGGCGCTCGGCAGGGATGATGCCCTGCACCCGATTCAGGGCCTCCGGGGCCTTGAGCTCCTTGAGCATCTGGGTGACGGCGGGCAGCTCCGCATTGAAGCGCTGGGCGAGGTCGGCGCCCGCTGGCGCCTGGGCGATGAGGGCCACGGTGGGGAGAAACAGGTAAGGCATGAGGCGCATGACCACTCCAAAAAGTCCAGGCTACAGGGTAGCGAAAAGGGGGGGGCCTGTCCCCCCCGATGGATTCGGGTGGAGCTCAGGCCTCGGACCGCTTCTCTTCCAGCTCAAGCCACTCGGATTCAAGTGGTTCCAGTCGGGATCGGACCTCTTCCCGGGTTCTGAGGGCCCCGTGCCCCGGGCTTTCCGGGCGCAGGAAGGCTGTCGGATCGGAAAGAACCACGTCCAATTCGGCCAGGCGAAGGTGGCACTGGTCCAGCTGGGCCTCCACCTCGGCCAGACGGCGCTGCTCCTTTTGGGAGAGCCCGGGCTTCCGGGATCGGGGCGCTTCAGACCGGGCGGGGCCCCGGGGAGCGACTGTTGCTGCGGGGCCCTGGGCTGCCAGCCGGGCTTCCCGGAGGCTCCGGACCGAGGACGGCGGTCCCTCGTAGAACTCCCAGAGGGGTTCGCCACCGCCGTTCCAGGCCAGGGTGTGGGTGGCCACCTGGTCCAGAAAGAAGCGGTCGTGGCTCACCAGCAGGAGGGAGCCCCCGAAGCCCATGAGGGCCTCTTCCAGGTTCTGGAGGGTGGGGATGTCCAGATCGTTGGTGGGCTCGTCCAGGACCAACAGATCCGCCGGACTCAGCATGGCCTTGGCCAGCAGCAGGCGATTGCGCTCGCCCCCGCTCAGGGTGCCCGCGCTACGGTTCTGCTGATCCACCGGGAACCCGAAGCGGGTGAGGTAGACATGCGCCAGGGTTGCACCGCCGCCCGTGTCCACCACCGCCGCCCGGTCGGCGAGGTTGTCCAGGATGCTCCGGTGGCCATCCAGCTCTCCGCGCCCCTGGGAGATGGTCGTCACCGCCAGCTTGGGGTGCCGGGCCACCGTCCCTTCCCCGGGCTCAAGCTCCCCGGTCAGCACCTTGAGCAGGGTGGACTTCCCGCAGCCATTGGGCCCCAGGAGGGCGACCCGGGTGCCCCGCTGCAGCCAGAGGTCCAGGCCCCCCAGCAGGTCGGGTCCATCGGCATAGGCGAAGTGGATGCCCTCCGCCCGCACCAGGGCATCGCTCCGGTTGGCCCCGGCGGCGAAGGAGAGGTCCTGGCGGCTCTCGATGCGGGTGCGGTCCTCCACATTGTCTTTCAGGTCCAGCACGTCCTGGATGCGCAGCTTGGACTTGCGGGTGCGGGCCTTGGCGCCCCTACGCAGCCAGGCCATCTCTCGGCGCAGACGGTTCTGCATGTGTTCGGTGAGGCGGGACTCCCGGAACTCCCGGTCTGATCTTTCCAGCAGGTAGTCGCTGTAGCCACCCTCGTAGCTACGGAGGGCACCCTCCTCCAGCTCCAGCATGCGGGTGACCACCGAGTCCAGGAGGTGGCGGTCGTGGGTGATGAGCAGCAGCGCACCGCCGAAGTTCTTCAGCCACTCTTCCAGGCGCTCCACCTGTTCGGGGTCAAGGTGGTTGGTGGGCTCGTCCAGCACCAGGACATCGGGTTCCTTCAGCCAGGCCTGAGCCAGGGCCACGCGCTTGCGCCACCCGCCAGACAGGGACTCGACCTCCGCATCGAGGTCCGTCAGGCCCCAGGTGGTGGCGGCGGCCTTGACGCGCGGCGCCAGGTCCCAGCCCCAGTGATCGAGGCGATGCTCGATGTCATGCAGCTCGTCGTGGAGACGGACGCCGTCGGCGGGCGTGGACCCGTGGAGGATGTCGTGGATGGCCTGGTGGCGGTCCAGGAGGGCCGCATGATCGGCCAGGGCCGCTTCCAGGGCCTGGCGCACACTGGCCCCGGGGGCGAAGTGGGGCTCCTGGCTGAGGCGAGCGATGCGCTGCCCCGAGGTCACCACCACGCTGCCCTCGTCTGGCGTCTCGTCCCCTGAGAGGAGGCGGAAGAGGGTGGTCTTGCCGGCGCCGTTGCGGCCGATGAGGCCCACCTTCTCGCCCTGAAAGAGCCCCAGGCTCAGGCCGTCCAGAATGGGTGTTGCACCATATCGTTTCGTGACATTGATCAAACTCAGTGCGATGGAAGCCAAGAAAAACTCCTCAGGCCTTCCAGAATCCCACGGATGCGGCAATGCTTGGCCCCAAAGGATACCGAGGCACCCATGTCGCTACAGGAAGAACTCCAGATGTCCAAGCTCCCGGCCCCCGGGGTGCAGCTCATGCTTCAGCTGATGCTCACCCGCGAAGCCGTGGTCCGCGTGCAGGAGCGCCTTTTCGAAGGCCATGGCCTGACCATCCAGCAGTACAACGTCCTGCGCATCGTGCGGGGTGGGCCGGTCAAGGGGCATCCGATCTTCGAGATCGAGCGCCGCATGATCTATCGCTTCGCCAACGTCACGCGCCTGGTGGACCGCCTGGAGGTCCAGGGGCTGCTCAAGCGGGTGGCCGACCCCAGGGATCGCCGGGTGAGTCGCGTGGTCATCACCCCCAAGGGCCGCCGCCTCATGGAGCGCCTGGACGAGCCCGTGCATGACATGGCCGTGCGGATGACCAGCTGCTGCGAGGAGGATGAGTGCCTGGCCCTGGCCCGTCAGCTGGAGCGCCTGCGCGACCACTGCCTGCAGGAGGGCGAGAGTCAGGCCCCGCCGATGGGAACCGAAAGCTGATCCAGCAGATCAAAGGCCTCGGCCTCGTCCACGCCATCCACCCGTAGCCAGCGGCCTGCTCCCAGGTCCATCCACAGGATCCGGGCGGCGCGGTCCCAGCGCCCCCGACGGCCTGAGACGGCCCCGGCCATGGTTTCCGTGGTCGCCGTCTGGGCCGGTATGGGACGGAGGCAGGCCTCCACCCGCCAGGGCCCACCCTCGCGGGTGCGGAGCTGCAGGTGACCGCTGCGCTGGCTCCAGCGCCCGCCGGGCAGCCGCAGCTGGATGCCGCTGGGCCCCGTGGCCAGGTCGCTGCGCAGGGTGGCGCCTTCGGCATAGGGGCGGGAGCCCGCCCGCTCGGGGAGCCACCGGAGGCCGGTGAGGGCCAGCGCAGCGCCTTCCCAGCCGATGCTACCCAGGTCCGCCAGGTCGGAGTCGCCCAGTTTGATGCGGAGGGCGGAAGCCGGCGCCTGGTCGAAGGTGGGATCAATGGGCACCCAGCGGTCCTTCAGCTGGACCTCCACCCAGAAGTGCAGGCCGAGCACCTGGTTCAGGGCGACCCACCCCGTGACCCCCCGGGCCGGGACCCCCAGGCGGCGCAGGAGGGCCACGGCGAGCACGCCGTGCTCGGTGCAGTCGCCCCGGGGGTGGTGGCAGACCTCCAGGGCCGAGGCGAAGCCCACGGAGAAGTCCTTGTCTGCGATCCACTCGAAGACGAAGGCGTTCACCCGGCGGGCCAGGTCCCAGCGGCTGAGGCCCGGGGGCAGGGCCATCCGGCGGAGCAGTCCCTCGAAGGCTGGGTCCTGGAAGGGGACCAAGGCGCTGGGGGCCAGGTAGCGGGCCTCCGCCGGGGTGGGCTTCCCCAGTACCGGCGGCTGGGTCGCTTCGGCTCCCCGGGGCTCAGTCGCCCGCCGGAGCCGCCAGCGACCGCCCGGCAGGCGGGTCTGCTGGGAGTCTTCCTGGAGGTTGGGGGCTTTTCCCTCGGCTCGCAGCGTGACCTCCGGCAGCCAGGGCTGGAAGGGATGGGCGGGGAGGGTCTGGAGGGTCTGCTCAAAGGCCCCGGCGGCATTGCCCGGCTGAGCGACAGGGGGCGGCAGCTCGGCTCGCTGGGTGAGCACCCGCAGGCTGCCCAGGTCGGTCACATGGCGGAGTTCCCCTTGGGTGGGGGAGATCCAGACCTCCACGGGCAGGGTGGCTGTGCCCTGGGTTTCGGTGCCCGTGAAGCGGACCGCATCCGGAAAGCCGGGCAGCGGGGCGGGGCCTCGGGGCTTCAGGTCCAGGGCACTCCACTGCTGGACCGGGAACGAGAAGGTGGTGGCCCGCAGGGGCAGGCCCCGCCGGGCGGCATCCATGAGCTGGGCGTCCAGGTCCTCCGGCCAAAGCAGGGCCCCGGCGGGGATCGCGGGGTTGGACTCGGGACCTCGGGTTGGCTGGACCTTGAGGGTGGCCGACCCCGGCACCCACTGGGCCACGCCCTCGAAGGGTTCACTGGAGAGCTGGAGCCGCCAAGTGAAGGACAGGGCTCCGCCCGGATGCTTCCGGGCGGTCTGCTCCAGGTCCTGTTTGATCTCCTGGCCCAGTCGGGCCAGGGCCATCCACTCCCGGCTGCGGAGCTCCCGCACCTCCCCTGACACTCGGACGGTCACGGTGGAACCGCCCACCTCCGTTCCGCCCATCCACTGCCGGAAGGTGCGGTCCGCGGAGGCCTGGCCCAGCAGGGCCACGCCTCCAAGAAGCAGGGGGAGGAACCGGAAGGGGTGCATGCCCCCAGTCTATCGGGTGGTGTCTGTGGCTGGCCGCTACTTGAGCGGGCCGCTAGGACCTTCCGGCCGGCCCATCATGCCGCCGGGACCGGGGTTGCCCATCCGGCCGCGGTCTGGACCCTGGGGGGCCATCCGGCCGGCTCCGGGATTGCCCATCTGGCCACCCATCATGCCCGGCCCCATGCCAGACGCGGCCTGCCGGCGGAGTCGGGCCGCCTTCATGCGCTGCTCTGGGGTCAAGAGCGCACCCACTTCCAGCTGGAGGGTCCGCTTGGCCATCATGGCGTCGTAGCGGGTGGCGGCGGCCTTGTCGTAGAGCGTGCGGATGGCGGCTTCCTTGGCTTCGGGGTCGCGGAGGGCGGCGGCGAGGGCCTGGCGGGACAGCTGAGCGGCCTCCATGCGGGCCATCAGCCCCGGGCGCTGCTTCTGCTGCAGGGCTTGAATGGCCGTCCGCTGGGCTTCGGTCAGGCCCAGCACCTTGGCGGCGCGCTCCTGGCGGGGGCCTGCGCCAGGACCCGGCTGGGCAAGGAGGGGGAGGGCGACGAGGCAGATCACGGCGGTCCACAGGGCAGGTCTCACAGGGGGCTCCTCAGGTGGCCAGCAGGCCGGTACCAGATCTGACCCCATCCAGACGGAAGGGTTGAATCCAGGCAGACTGAATGGGTGATCCGGACCCACGCTGCCATCGTGCTGAAAGCTGTCCCCTACGCCGAGGGGGGGGCCGTGGTGTCCTTCCTCACCGAGCATGGGGAGCGCCTCTGTGGGGTGGCCCGGGGCATCAAAAAGCCCACGGCGAAGTGGGTGGCGGCCTTCGAGCCCATGGGCATGGTGCGGGTGAGCTTCTTCGGGAAGGAACACGCCGAGCTCAAGCGGGTCACCCGCTGCGAGCTGGCCTTCAGTCCGCTCACCCTGGGCCACCTGGAGTCCAGCCTCGTGATGGCCTGCCTGGCCGACCTCTTCGACCGGGTGGCCCGGGAGGGCGTGGAGGACGACCGCCTGTACCGCCTGCTGAGCGCCTGCGGCCGGGCCCTGAAGGCCCACCCCGATAACGCCCTCGGCATCCTGGCCTACGCCGAACACTGGCTCCTCCACTGCCTGGGCCTGCTGCCCCACCCCCGGGTCTGCGGCCGCTGCGGCAATGACCAGGCCCCCCTGGCCTTGCTGACCCCGGACCAGGGGTGGTGCTGTACGGCTTGCACCCCGGTGGATCCGACCGAGGCCCTGCCTGCAGGGGTGCGGGAGTATCTGCGCCGCTTGCGCACCGGCAGTGCCGAGGAGGCCCCCTGGCTGGACCCCTCGGACCAGGCCCAGGCCGCCACCACGGCCCTCCTGCGGGCACTGCTGATCCAGGAACTGGGGGGGGACCTGCGCAGCTACGCCGTGCTCTGGCAGACCCTCTGGTAGGAGAGGGCCTTGGCCGGTTCTTGCCTCGGTCGCCCGGTGGGCCGATGGGTTTCCATGTCCGAAGTTCGGCAGGGCTCATTCTGGGGTCAGGTGGCGGTGGCCTGGCATGGCGCAGAGCTGGCGATGCTGCCGTGCCTGGGTGTCGTCGCTTATATCCTGTTCCGGTTCAGTCATCGCCTCGGCGCCCTCGAGGGGGCCCTCCTGGTGACCGCAGCCGCCGGGCTCATCGGGCTGGGCCGCCACGGCTGGATCTGGTATCGGACCCTGCAGGGGGAAAGCTCCCTGGAGGCCTGGGCTCAGCGGACCCTCGCCGGGGAGCGGTTGCCCCTGCAACCGGGGGCCGTTGTACCTTCGGCGGGGGTCTTTCCCCTGGCCCTCAACGCGGTGCTCCAGGATGCAGGTGGCCTCCGAGAGGAGGTGGCGCAGCTCCGGGAAGCGGTGGCCCGGGAATGGCGAGACCTGGACGCCCTGCTGGACTCCGCCGAGCAGGGTCACGCCCAGGCGCAGGAGGCCGTGCAGCTGGAAGGTGCCCGCCGCCAGGCCCTGGGGGGGGAGCTCCGGGAGGTTCTCGAGGAGGGCTTATCCCTTGCGGGGGTTGAACACGACCACCGGACCCGCAGCGAGCAGCAGCGGCTTCAGGGCCAGGTGGCCATTGATGCTCTGGGGCAACTCCTGGCTCGGCTGGATCAGCTGGGGAACCTCCTGGAGGAGCTCCAGGATTCCTTTCCCAGGCTCCGCCGCGAGGACGATGCCCTGAAGCGGCTGGGTGACGCCGGCCTTCGCCAGGGCGCTCGCCTTTCCCTGGCGGTGAAGGGCCTGGTGGCTCACACGCCGAACCTCGTGGCGGACACCCGAGCCCGCCAGGTCTCCCTCCAGAGCCTGCGGCAGGCTGCGGATGCGGTGAAGGACGAATCCGAAGCGATGGCCCGCCGCCTGGAAGCCTTCCGGGAAGAGACCCAGGTCCTGATCCGGGCCTTTGACGCCACTCAGGGCAGCACCCGGGAGTTGGACCTGGCCGCCCAGCAGACCGGCCTGTTGGCAGTGAATGCCGCCATCCTGGGGCAGCAAGGGGGTGGCGGGGAAGGGCTCCTGGCCATTGGCGGACGCCTGCGCACCCTGTCCGATCAGACCGCTGCCAGCACCGCTGAACTGGATCGCACCCTGGATCGCCACCGCGAGGGGTTGCGCCGGGAAACCGTGAACCTCTGGGACCTGCAGGAGGTGGCGGGCCGCCTTCACGCATCCGTCCAGGAGGTGCTGCGGGTGGCCGGTCGTCTCGACTTGGATGGCCTCGAGCTGGAGCGGTCCCTGGAGGCGCACCTCGGGGTGGTGGACCAGGTGCGCCAGGACTCGGAGCGGGCCGAGCTGAGCCTCCGGGAGGTGGGTGAGTGTGCTGTTGGGCTGGCCACGGCGCAGGTCTGCCAGTGGAAGGTGGAGGCGAAGCTTTCTCCCGAGCGGGACCGCATCGCCCTGGTCGGTGGTCGCCTCGGCGGTGCCGTGGAAGCCTTGCTTCGCCTGGGGCAGGCCGCAGACGGGGAGGCCTGGGGACTGCTGGCCCGGCAGCGCCTCATCCAGGGGAGTGGCGCCTATCAGGAGCTCACAGGGAGGGCTCCCCTTCCCGCCTGGCCAGAGGCTCCAGCCCAGGCGCCGGTCTGGCGCCGGGTGGCCTGGGCCCGGTCCCGGCGTCGCCCGCGCATGGCGGAGGCCCAGGGACTTGATCCCCGACCTTCCGGCCGCAGGTGTTCCGATGGGTCGTGGGCGTTGCGGCTCCTGGGGAGGGATGCCTTGGGTCGGGCAGAACCCTCGGCCCTGGCTTTTTGGGACTGCGATGCGGAAGGTCTGACCTGGCGGTTCCGGCTGGCAGAGCCCCTCTGCACCGAGCCCCATCGAGAGGCCCTGTTGGAGGCCCTACGGGAGAGCCCCCTCCGGGACTGCCTCCCGGGCCTGGTCCTGAGGGTTACCCCCCTGGGGGTGGACCTGCTCCTGCCGAGTCCCTACCCCGGACTGCCGGAGTTCCTGGCCGGGTTGGGGCTGGAGATGCCTCTCGAGGCGGGGGCCTGGGAGCGTCCAATCCGGGAAGTGGTGTCCGCCTCCCTGACTGTGTCGCACCTCCTCTGGCTGGGCCCCGGTGCGGGGGGAGGCCTGGAGAACCCCTGCCTCAGCCTGGTCCACCAGTGGGTGCGGCGGATGCCCGAGCATGAGGGGTTCCTCCAGAGCCTGCCCCATCCCGGGGATCGACCCTCCTGCCCGCTCCCCATGCAGAGCCAGGGTCCCCAGAGCCTCTCTGCTCCCCAGGCCATACGCTGCCTGGGCCTCGGGGCCGGGACGGCCCTGCTGGGACCCCTGCGGGAGCGCCTCCTGCGGGCGGGTGCCCACGAGGGGCCGGGCGGGGCTGTCCTGTGCGCCGTGGGCATTGGGCACGCCCACCCCGAGGCCCTGCTGCTCCGCCTCTTCCAGACCGATGCCGGCTTGGCCTCAGACCCCCACCCGGCCCTGGAGCCCTATCGGGTTCGGTTCCGGGAGGAGGTCCTGGCGGAACGGGGAGGGGATCCCCATACGGCGGCCTGGACCCTCCTGGAGGACCTCCAGCGGGAAGGGTGGGTCCTGCCCCTGCCCCTGTCCTAGGCTGCCTGCGTCCGGGCCTGTGCTACCGTGGGCCTGTGGATCAGGGCGTCGCTGCCAGTGATGGCAGAGGAAAGTCCGGGCTCCATAGGGTGCTGGGCCTGGTAACACCAGGGCGGGGTGACCCGACGGAAAGTGCAACAGAGA
>CAIRQL010000057.1 GCA_903880675.1 uncultured Holophagaceae bacterium
GCGCCACCGCTGACGGCCAAGCGGAGGCGGCCGCCCAGGCGATCGGCGATCTTGCTGAAGACCAGCTTGTTGGCGATGCGGTAGCGCAGACCCGCCCACCCGCCGGGGGTCTTTCCGGCGTAGAGCTGGTCCACCACGGCCCGTCCGGAGTCCATGGACCAGTGGAAGATGAGGCGCTTGACCAGGCTGGCGGAGGCCACGCCATCGTAGATCTTGCTGTAGATCTTTTCGTAGATGCGGGGCACGGAGGCCAGGACAGTGGGCTTCACCACCCCCATGTCCGCCGCCACAGTGGTTACGTTCTCGGCGTAGTAGATGGCGGCGCCGATCTGGAACATCAGGAACTGGCCAGCCATCCGCTCGAAGATGTGGGTGAGGGGCAGGAAGCTGAGGCAGCGATGCCCTTCGCCCATCTGCACGGCCTCCAGGGACTGCAGCACATTGGAGACCAGGTTGCCGTGGCTGAGCATGGCGCCCTTGGGTTCTCCCGTGGTACCCGAGGTGTAGATCAAGGTCAGCAGGTCGGTGGACTTCCGCTGCTCGCCCCAGACGCGGACCTCGGGACGGCGGGCTTCCATGCCCTCGCCCTCCGCCTGCAGGGTGGCCCAGGTCACCAGGGTGCGACCCGTGCCCTCCGGGAGCTCCCCATCCAACAGCACCGCCGTGGTCAGACCCGGCAGGCTGTCCCAGCGGGCGAGCACCTTGTCCAGCTGGGAGCGGTCCGAGCAGAACACCCAGCCAGACTGGCTGTTGGATAGGATGTAGCCGGCCTGGGGAGCATTCAGGGTGGCGTAGACGGTGACCACGGGAAAGCCTGCGATGGCGCAGGCAAAGTCCACCATGGCCCACTCGGGGCGGTTCTCGGAGAGGATGGCCACCCGGTCGCCGGTGGTGACGCCCCTGGCCGACATGGCCAGGGCGAGGCGCTCCACCTGCGCCACCATCTCGCTGTGGGAGATGGGGACATAGGCCCCATCGCGCTTGAAGGCCAAGGCATCGGGCAGATTCCGCTCGGCGGCTCGGTAGAAAAGTTGGGCGATGCTTTCGATGGGCTGCGCCACAATGACTCCAGGTTATAGGGGTTTTGACGGCATGGTAGCAGGGATGGGGGGCTCCGGGATGGAAGAAGGCATCGCTGCCTTCCACTTGGAGCAGCGGGCACGCGGTGTCTCTCCGCATACCGTGCGGGCCCAGCGGTCCGATCTAGGTAAATTGCTAGACCATGCCCAGCGCCTGCGCTGGGCATCCTGGGACGTTCCGCCGCGGACCCTGCGGGGCTTCGCCATGGAGCTGGGCACCCGAGGTCTGGATGCCGCCAGCCAGGCCCGGATCCTCAGTACAATAAGGGGTTTCTTCAAGTGGCTCTGGGAGACCAACCGGGTGCCCCGGAACCCCGCCGCGGGGCTCCGCAACCCCAAGCAGCCGCTCCGCCTGCCCGCCTTCCTCACGGAGGGGGAGAGCACGGCCCTCCTGGACCTGCCGGCAGCCACGGACTTCCCCTCCGCGCGGCTGGCGGGCCTGCTCGAGCTGCTCTACGCCTCCGGCCTGCGCGTCTCTGAGCTGGTCGGGCTTGACCTGCAAGACATCCTTCCGGGCCAGCGCACCCTGCGCGTGCTGGGCAAGGGCCGCAAGGAGCGCCTGGTGCCCTATCACGTCCGGGCGGAGGAGGTCCTCGAGGTCTACCTGGCCCACCGCACTGCCTTCCTGGCGGTGCGGACCCTCCCGCCGACCCCGGCCCTGTTTCTCAACCAGCGGGGGGGGCGCCTCACGCCCACCACCGTGCGCGTACTGCTCCGGCGGGCCCTGGAAGCAGCCGCGGTGAGGGCCCGGATCAGCCCACATGCCCTCCGCCACAGCTTCGCCACCCACCTGCTGAATCGCGGCATGGACCTGCGCGCCATCCAGGAGCTCCTGGGTCACGCCAGCCTGAGCACCACCCAGCGCTACACTCACCTTGGTCTGGAAGAGCTGGCGAAGACTTACGACAAGGCCCATCCCCGGGCCCACAACCCCCAACCCTGAGCCCCAGGAGTCCGCCGTGGACACCGTCATCCCCCTCCCGTCCCGACCCTGCCTGGCGGTCCATGGCACCGACGCACTGTTTCCCGTGCGCCGCATCTATTGCGTGGGCCGAAACTACGCGGATCATGCCCGGGAGATGGGCGGGGACCCCGATCGTCAGCCCCCCTTCTTCTTCGGCAAGCCCCAGGACACGGTGGTTCCAGGCGGGGGCGAGGTTCCCTATCCGCCGGTCACCTCGAACCTTCACCATGAGGTGGAGCTGGTGGTGGCGCTGGGTCGGGGTGGCAGCAACATCCCGCTCGCCGACGTGCCGGCCTGTGTCTTCGGGTATGCCGTCGGTCTGGACCTGACCCGCCGGGACCTGCAGGCCAAGGCCAAGGACCTGGGCCAGCCCTGGGAGACGGCCAAGGGCTTTGACCAGTCCGCACCTGTCTCCCCCATCACCCCCGCCACCACCTGCGGACACCTGGCCTCCGGGGCCATCTGGCTCAGCGTGAACGGCACCGAGCGGCAGCGCGGCGACCTGGCGGGCATGACCTGGCGGGTGCCCGAGGTGGTGGCCCACATCTCCACCTTTGTGACCCTGGCCCCCGGGGACCTCATCTTCACCGGCACCCCTGCCGGCGTGGGCGCCCTGGTGCGCGGCGACCGCGTCCGCTGCGGCATCGACGGCCTGGGCGAGCTCGAGATCGTCATCGTCTAAAAGAAAAAGACCTCCACGAAGGACACGAAGAAAAAGACAGAAATGATTGTCTTTATTTGTGTCCTTCGGGGAGAGTTTTTCTTGCTTCGTCTATGCCCCGCCGGCTTTTTTGAACTGGGCGATGATGTCGTCCACGCTGTCTTTGCGGCCGTCGGCTTCCAGGTTGGTCTCGAAGATGCGGTCCTGGGTGGCCACCTTGCGCTCGGCGAACTCGGACCCGGCCAGGGTTCCGGAGGTGATGTTGAAGATCACCAGGAGGCGGTTCAGGCCCCCCTGGAACTGCTTGAGGAGGGTCACCACCTTCTCGATCTTCTGGCGGGTGATGTCCTGGAACTGAAGGATGTTGAGGATCTCGAAGGACTCGTCGCTGACCTTGAGGAGCTGGGCCCGCACGGAGCTGAACTCCACGGCAGCGGGGCGGCTGGTCAGCTGCTGGGCGAAGAGGTACTCCAGCACCTCCTGGGCCAGGGCGTTGGGGTCCTCGCCGGCCGAGGCCCGCTCAAGAAAGGCGGAAACGGCGGTCTGCAGCCCTTCATGGGCCTCGGTCTGGAGCCGGATGACCTCATCGCTGGCCTGCAGGGCCCGGACGGCCTCGTCCGAGGCCGCCATCAGGTTGTCCAGGCGGTTCATGACGTTTTGGGTGGCCTCTTCGGTATCCGAGGTGATGGCATCCAGCTGAGCCGCCAGCTCCGGGACCTGGGTGCTCTGGTGCTTCACGGAGGCGTCCAGCTGCTGGAGGTTCAAGAGGGTCTGGTTGATGCTGGTGACCAGCGCCCCCAGCTCCCCCTTGGCCTCGATGTCGACCTTCTGGTAGACCCGCCCATTGGCCATATCCTGGGCCGCCGCTGCCAGGCGGTGGAGGCTGGCCTGGGAGTCTCCCTGGAGTTCCCCCCGGAGCTCGGCAATAAGGTTCTCCAGGCTCAGGAGCCGCTCGTCCAGGCGCACCCGGCGGGCCTGGAAATCAGCCACGAGGTCATCCGGGCCATCCCCGGTGGGCTGTTGAGTCAGGGGTTCTGTCATGGAGCCTCCAATAATCCTCAGGGCGCGGGCCTGACACTTACCCTGGATCCTTCGGCCAGCTTCCAGGCCGCCATAAGTTCCCGGGGAACCACCAGGGCGCCGTCCTCGATGCCGGCGTGAAACTCCACGCGCTCCACCACGGGTCCGCCGGGCCAGGACAGCCGGAGGGCGGAGACCCCGCGGGCATAGGGGCCCTGGGCGGTCCAGGCGGCCTCCATCCTCCGGGGCAGCTCCACGTGATCTGCTTTCTGGAAGAGCCCCTTCCGCATGGACACGACGCCGACCTCGATGGCCGGCGCCAGGAGCTCCAGGTGACCGGCCTCCAGGAGGATCGCAGCGGCCTGGCGCACCGCCACATCATGCTGGCCGGAGGCGGACATCACTTCTCGGAAGGTGCGGTAGCCGTCGAAAAAGGGAAGGATCCGCCGCTCTTCTGCAGAGAGCCTGAGGGTCCCCGGCAGGGTCTGTTGGGTCAGCCAGGGCACCGCAGACAGGTCGGGGAAGAGGGCATCGAGGCGGCGGCGGCTGTCCTGGATTCGGGCCGAGTCCATGAGGAGATCCGGAACCGACCTGCGGATGGAGACCATGGGCAGGGCCACAGCGACTTGGAACTCAAAGTGCCCCGAGGACCACTCCAGGATCTCGAAGGCCGCCGTCTCCCCGCGGGCGTTGGGGGTCTCCGCATGGATCACTTCCCCACCCGAAAAGAAGAGAAACCCGAGTGCCTCCCCGGAGTCCACTTGAAGGCGGCCGGTCTTCCGGTTGATGTTGAGGAGCTGGGTCACGTCCATGAGCGAGATGCTCTCAAGGGTGCCCCGGAGGCTGCTCATGCCCGGCCCTCGGCCATGGCTGCCAGTAGCTCCGCGATGGCCCGCTCCAGGCCCACCAGCACGGCCCGGCCGATGAGGCTGTGGCCGATGTTCAGCTCCTCGATCTCGGGGATGGCGGCCACCGGGCCCACGTTGCGGGGCGTGAGGCCATGGCCGGCCAGGACCCGCAGCCCGAGGCGCGAGGCGAGGCGGGCCGCTTCCCGCAGGCGGGTCAGCTCCGGCCCGGCATCGGCATCCATGGGGAGGTCGCTGTAGGTCCCGGTGTTCAGCTCGATGGCGTCCACATCCAGCTTGGCGGCCATCTTCACCTGGTCCAGGACCGGGTCGACGAAGAGGCTGACCCGGATGCCGGCGGCCCGCAGCTCCCGCACGGTCTGCTTGAGCGGCCCCTGAAGGAAGATGGCGTCCAGGCCGCCCGAGGTGGTGAGCTCTTCCCGGCTTTCCGGTACCAGCGTGACCCAGGAGGGACCCACCGGGATGACCGCTTCCATGGCCTCCTGGGTGGCGGCGCACTCCACGTTGAGGGGCACTGCCAGGACCTCCTTGAGGATCCGCAGGTCCCGCTCCTGGATGTGCCGGCGGTCAGCCCGGAGGTGCACCGTGATGCCATGGGCGCCAGCCCCCTGGGCCAGCAGGGCCGCTGTGGCGGGCTCCGGCTCATGGCCGCCCCGGGCCTGTCGGAGGGTGGCCACATGGTCGACGTTCACGCCCAGCCTGAGATTCAAGGTGCGCTCCCACGGAAGATTCCTCCCAGCTTAACGCCACCAGCGGATTTCCGGAGTCTGGACAAAGGCAGAAGTCTTAGAAATGTGTTGCAACACATAAATGGAGGCCGAATAATGTCCCATGGCTGCAAATCTCTCTACACCCGCCTTGTTCCTGGCTCATGGCTCCCCCATGCTGGCCTTGGAGGGAGGTTCCTGGGGCCAGACCCTGGGTGCCCAGGGCAGGGCACTGAAGGGCCTCCGCGGGGTTCTCGTCTGCTCGGCCCACTGGGAGACCCCGGGGCCCTTCCACCTGACCTCGGCGCCCAGGCCCGGCATCCTCCATGACTTCAGCGGCTTCCCGGACGCCCTCTTCGACCTCGACTACCCGGCCCTGGGCTCGCCCCTGCTGGCCCGGAAGGCGGCGGACCTCCTGGCCACGGCTGGGCTGGATGCAGTCCTGGAACCGCGCCCCCTGGACCACGGGACCTGGGTTCCGCTGCGCTACCTGCTCCCGGACGCAGAGGTGCCGGTGGTTCAGCTGTCCCTGCCGCGCCCGCGGACCCCGGCCCTCCTCCTGGCCGCCGGCAGGGCCCTGGCTGCGCTCCGCCAGACCGCTGTCCTCATCGTGGGGAGTGGCGGCATTGTCCACAACCTGGGCCGTCTGGACTGGGCCGAAGCGTCCGGACCCCGGCCCTGGGCCGAGGCCTTCGACAGCTGGGTTCGGGCGGAGCTGGCGGCTGGGCACGACCTGTCGGACTGGCGGACCGCCCCCGGCGCGGCGGAGTCCGTCCCGACCTCGGAGCATCTCGACCCCCTCTTCGTGGCCCTAGGCGCCGGTGGGGCGCCCCCGGAGGTGCTCTTTGATGGCTGGCAGCTGGGTAGCCTCAGCCTCACCATCTACCGCTTCGCCTAAAGGCCTGGCACCTCAGGCCATGGTCTTGCGGAACCGCCCGGCGGCGAGGGCCAGCATGATGGTGCCCAGGAGGGCCAGGGCCAGCAGCTGCGGCCACAGGACCTCCATGCCGAGGCCCTTCAGGAACACGCCCCGGATGATCACCAGGTAGTAGCGGAGGGGGTTCAGGTAGGTGATCCACTGCACCAGAGTGGGCATGTTGGCGATGGGGTACACGAAGCCCGAGAGCATGAAGGCCGGGAGCATGAAGAAGAAGGCCGTCATCATGGCCTGCTGCTGGGTGGCGCTCACGGTGGAGATGAAGAGCCCCACCCCCAGAGTGCTGAGCAGGTAGAGCCCCGTGCCCAGGAACAGGAACAGGGGATTGCCCAGGAGGGGCACCTGGAACCAGAACACAGCGATGGCGGTGATGAGGGCCACATCCACGAAGCCGATGAGGGCGAAGGGGATGGTCTTGCCGAGGATGAACTCCAGCCGCCCGATGGGCGTCACCATGATCTGCTCCATGGTGCCGATCTCCCGTTCCCGCACGATGGCCATGCTGGACAGGATGATGGACACCACCGCCACCAGCATGGCCAGCACGCCCGGCACGAAGAAGTTGCGGCTGTCGAGGTTGGGGTTGAACCAGGCCCGCCAGGTCAGGGCCACGGGATCGGCCTCCAGGCGCAGGCCTGCAGCCTTGGAGAAGCGCTGCTCGATGATCGTCCGATTGAAGTCGGCAGAGATCCGGGCGGCGTAGCCCAGGATGATGCTGCCCGTGTTGGAGTCCGAGCCGTCCAGCAGCAGCTGGGCCAGGGCGGTGCGCCCGCCGTCCAGGTCCTCGGCAAAACCCCGGTTGATGCGGAGCACAGCCTTGGCGTCCCCTGCGTCCAGCACCGTCTGAATCTCGCCTTCCACCTGGATCCGGCGCACCACATCAAAGCAGCCGGAGCCTTCGAAGCGGGCCAGCAGGTCGCGGCTGGCGGGGGTCCGGTCCAGGTCGTAGACGGCCAGGGGGACATGGCGCACATCCGTGTTCACCGCATAGCCGATGATGAGCACCTGCAGCACAGGCATGACGAAGACCACGGCCCGCATGCGCGGGTTGCGGAGCACCTGGGTGAACTCCTTGATGAGCATGCGCAGGAGGCGTTCGAGCATCGGCAGGTCCCCCTCAGTCCAGGCGCTTCTTGAAGGTGCGGATCGCCAGCAGGAGCATGAGGGCGGCGAAGGCCACCAGCAGCAGGCACTGGGGCCACAGCTCGGCGAGGCCCGTGCCCTTGAGGTAGAGCCCCCGGAGGATGGTGACAAAGTGGCGGGCGGGGATGAGGTTGGTCATCACCTGCAGGGGTCGGGGCATGTTGCCGATATCGAACATGAAGCCCGAGAGCAGGAAGGCCGGCAGGAAGGTGGCCACGAAGGCCGCCTGGCTGGCCAGGAGCTGACTCTTGGCCAGGGTGCTGATGAAGATGCCCAGGGCCAGGGCGCCCACCAGGAAGACCGCCGAGACGCCAAAGAGCAGCACCAGGCTGCCCCGGATGGGTACCTCGAAGAGAAACCGGCCCGCCAGCACCGACAGGAGCATGTCCACCATGCCGATCACGAAGTAAGGCGCGAGCTTGCCCAGGATCAGCTCCGGGGGCCGGACCGGGGTGGAGATGAGCTGCTCCATGGTGCCTGTCTCCCACTCCCGGGCCACGGTGAGCGAGGTCAGCAGGGCGGTGATGAGCATCATGATCACGGCGATGAGGCCGGGGACGATGAAGATCTTCGACTCCATGTCCGTGTTGAACCACACCCGGGGGCGCAGCTCCATGGGCAGGGCAGGGGCCTTGCCAGTGAGGCGGCGGACCTTCATTACCAGGACCTCCTGGGAGTAGCCCCGTACGATGGTCTCGGCGTAGGCCAGGGCCAGGGTGGTGGTGTTGGCATCGCTGCCATCCGCCAGCACCTGCACCTGGGTCTTCCGTTCCGAGGCCACCCGCCGGCCGAAGTCCAAAGGGACCACTAGGCCCAGCATGGCCTGGCCCCGGTTGATGGCGGCTTCCACCTCGCGCTCGCTGCCCGCTCGCTGCACCACGGAGAAGTAGCGCGACCCCTCGAAGCGCGCCACCAGCTCCCGGCTCTGGGGCGTGCGGCTCTGATCCAGGATGGCCAGTGGCACCCGATCCAGGTCCAGGGTGAGGGCGTAGCCAAAGATCATGAGCATGATCATGGGCAGCAGGATGGCGATGGCCAGGGCGCGCTTGTCCCGCAGAACGTGGATGAACTCCTTCCGAGCCACGGCAACGAGGCGGCGCAGGTTGATGCCCCCCGGCCCGCTCATGAGGTGAACGCCTGCTGGGCACCGTCCGCGCGGTCCCGGGCCTCGATGAGGGACACGAAGACATCTTCCAGAGAGGGGGTGATGCGCTCCATCCGATCCACCCGGAAGCCAGCGCTCTCCAGCGCCTGCCGCAGGCCCGGCACGAGGGCCTCCGCATCGGGGGTCATGAGGTGGAGGTCCCGGCCGAAGAGGGCGGCATCCCGCACGCCGGGGACCGTTGCGGCCAGGGCGAGAGCGTCATGGGCGCGGTCGCAGGTGAGGGCCAGCACCTGGTCCAGCATGAGGTTCCCCTTCATTTCGCTGGGGGTACCCAGGGCCACCAGTTCCCCCCGGTAGATGAGGGCCAGGCGGTCGCAGTACTCGGCCTCTTCCATGTAGTGGGTGGTGACGAAGACGGTCACGCCCTGGTGCGCCAACTGGTGGATGAGGTCCCAGAAGGCCCGCCGGCTCAGGGGATCCACCCCCGAGGTGGGCTCGTCCAGAAAGACGATCCGGGGCTCGTGGAGCAGGGCGCAGCCCAAGGACAGGCGCTGTTTCCAGCCCCCCGGCAGCTCGCCTGTGCGGGTCTTGCGGTGCTCCTGGAGGGTCGCCATGTCCAGCACCCAGGCCTTCCGTTCCGCCTTCTTCGTCCGGGGGATGCCATAGATGCCGCTGTAGAAGTCGATGTTCTCTTCGACCGTGAGGTCGTCGTAGAGGCTGAACTTCTGGCTCATGTAGCCGATGGTCCGCTTGATCTGCTCCCGCTCGGTGCGGATGTCGAAGCCCGCCACGGTGCCGCTGCCGCCCGAGGGCTCCAGGAGGCCGCAGAGCATGCGGATGGTGGTGGACTTGCCGGCCCCGTTGGGCCCCAGGAAGCCGAAGATCTCGCCCCGGCGTACATCCAGGCTGATGCGGTTGACAGCCACGAAGTCGCCGAAGCGCCGCTCCAGGTCGCACAGGGTTACCGCGAACTCCGTCATGCGGCACCGCCGGGAATGGCCGCGGTGAAGACGTCTTCCAGGGTGGGCTCGATGACCCGCAGGCCGAGGCAGGGGATGCCTTCGCTGCGGAGGATGGCCTCGACCTGGCTACGGCCCGCTTCGGCATCCTCCACCAGGATGTGCAGGCGGTCCCCAAAGAGGGCCACGGAGCCGAGGCCTGCAGCCCGCAGGCGGGTGGCGACCTGCCAGGGCCCGTCGCAGTGTAGCTCCAGGAGGGCGCCCTGCAGGAGCCGCTTCACGCCGTCCACGGTGTCGCAGGCCAGCAGACGCCCCTGGTGCAGCAGGCCGATGCGGTTGCAGCGCTCCGCCTCGTCCAGGTAGGCGGTGGAGACGAAGATGGTCACGCCCTCCCGCTGCAGCTGGTACAGGATGCGCCAGAAGTCCCGCCGGGAGACCGGGTCCACGCCGTTGGTGGGCTCGTCCAGGAAGAGCACCCGCGGCGTGTGGATGAGGGCGCAGGCCAGGCCCAGCTTCTGCTTCATGCCGCCCGACAGGTTGCCCGCCTGGCGGCGCTGGAAGGGGGTGAGGTTGCTGAAGGCCAGGAGGCGCTCGACCCGCTCGCTGCGGCCGGCCCGGGGCACCTCGTAGAGATCGGCGTAGAAAGCGAGGTTCTCCAGCACCGTGAGGTCCGGGTAGAGGCCAAAGCGCTGGGCCATGTAGCCGATGCGGTCCTTGATGGCCTCGGCGTCCACCTGCACCGAGAGGCCGTCCACCCAGGCTTCGCCGGAGCTGGGCGCCAGGATGCCCGTGAGCAGCCGCATGGTGGTGGTCTTGCCCGCCCCGTCGGGGCCCACCAGGCCGAAGATCTCGCCCTCCTCCAC
>CAIRQL010000058.1 GCA_903880675.1 uncultured Holophagaceae bacterium
CTCGTTGTCGTACCAGGAGACGACCTTCACGAAGGTGCCGTCCAGGGCCATGCCGGCGTCGGCGTCGAAGACCGAGGTGCAGCTCTCGCCCCGGAAGTCCGTGGAGACGACCTTCTCCTCGGTGTAGCCCAGGACGCCCTTCATGGGGCCTTCGGCGGCGGCCTTCATGGCGGCGCAGATGGCCGCGTAGGTGGTCTCGGTGTTCAGTTCCACCGTGAGGTCCACCACGGACACATCGGAGGTGGGCACCCGGAAGGCCATGCCCGTGAGCTTCTTGTTGAGCGCCGGGATGACCTTGCCCACGGCCTTGGCTGCGCCGGTGCTGCTGGGGATGATGTTCTCCAGGATGCCCCGGCCGCCGCGCCAGTCCTTGCTGCTGGGGCCGTCGACGGTCTTCTGGGTGGCGGTGGCGGCGTGGACGGTGGTCATGAGGCCGCGCTTGATGCCGAAGGCGTCGTTGAGCACCTTGGCCACGGGGGCCAGGCAGTTGGTGGTGCAGGAGGCGTTGCTGATGATGGCCTGCCCGGCGTAGGTCTCGTGGTTCACGCCGTAGACGAACATCGGCGTGTCGTCCTTGCTGGGGGCGGAGAGGATGACCTGCTTGGCCCCGGCCGTGATGTGCTTCTGGGCGGTCTCCTGGGTCAGGAAGAGGCCGGTGGACTCGATGACGACGTCGGCACCAACCTCATTCCACTTGAGCTCGGCGGGATCCTTCACGGCCGTCAGGCGGATGGGCTTGCCGTTGACCACCAGGGTGCTGCCCTCCACGGCCACGGTGCCCTTGAAGCGGCCGTGCACCGAGTCGAACTGCAGCATGTAGGCCAGGTAGCCCGGCTCCAGCAGGTCGTTGATGCCCACGATCTCGAGGTCAGGGAAGCTCTGGACCGCGGCCCGTAGGACCATGCGGCCGATGCGACCGAAACCATTGATGCCAACCTTGATTGCCATGGGCCTTCTCCTTGTCGGAATACAACTCTACCTCCATCGGCAAACCCCAGCTAAAGGCAAACAAAAGATCATTTTAAATTGTGAAAAAAAGCACAAGGCCACCCCTTGGATGGCCTTGTGGGGGCGGGTATTCGGGCTGGCTAGGGCAGGGACGGAAGCTCGATCCCGGCCATCCTCTGCACCATGCGGACCACCTGGCAGCTGTAGCCGAACTCGTTGTCATACCAGACATAGAGCACGATGCGGTTGCCCTGGGCGATGGTCGCCAGGGAGTCCACCACGCCCGCATGGCGGGAGCCCACGAAGTCGCTGGAGACCACCTCGGGGGAGTTGGTGTAGTCGATCTGCTTGTGCAGGGGCGACTCCAGGGACATGCCGCGCAGGTAGCTGTTGAGGTCCGCCACGGTCACTTCCTGGTTCAGCTCCAGGTTGAGGATGGCTAAGGACACGTTGGGGGTCGGCACCCGGATGGCGTTGCCGGTCAGCTTCCCACCCAGCTCGGGAATGACCTTGGCCACGGCCTTGGCGGCGCCGGTCTCGGTGATGACCATGTTGAGCGGCGCACTGCGGCCGCGCCGAGAGGACTTGTGGTAGTTGTCGATGAGGTTCTGGTCATTGGTGTAGGAGTGGCAGGTCTCGATGTGGCCGTGGGCGATGCCGTAACGGTCGTGGAGGGCCTTGAGCACCGGCACGATGGCGTTGGTGGTGCAGCTGGCCGCCGAGAAGATCTGCTCCTGGTCGGTGATCAGCTCATCGTTGACCCCAGCCACCACATTGGGGATGTCCCCCTTGCCTGGCGCGGTGAGGATGACCTTGGCGATGCCCTGGGCCTGGAGGTGCCGGCTCAGGCCGGCCCGGTCCCGCCACTTGCCGGTGTTGTCGATCAGGATGGCGTTGCGGATGCCGTACTGGGTGTAGTCCACGCTCTCGGGGCTGTCCGCGTAGATCATGCGGATCATGTTGCCGTTGGCGATGATGGCGTTCTCTTCCTCGTCGACGGTGATGATGCCGTTGAACGGGCCGTGGACCGAGTCGCGGCGCAGCAGGCTGGCGCGCTTGAGGAGGTCATCGGCCGCGCCCTTGCGCACGACGGCGGCCTTGAGGCGGAACTTCTCACCGCTGCCGGCCTTCTCGATGAGGAGGCGGGCCAGCAGGCGGCCGATGCGGCCGAACCCGTAGAGCACGATGTCCTGGGGCTCGTCCAGGATGGGGCTCACGCCGGTGTGGACGCTGGCCAGCTCCCGGAGCACATAGTCATCCAGGGGCAGGCCCTCCCCCTCGTTGCAGTAGTGGAAGGTCAGCTTGCCCAGATCGATGCGGGACGGCGCCAGCTCCAGCCGGCTGATGGCCTCCAGCAGGGGCCAGGAGTCCAGCACCGACAGCTCGTTGTCGAGGATCTGCCGGGCGAAGCGGTGGGCCTTGAGGATGTCGATGGCCGTGGAGTGGACCAGCGAGCGTCCATACACCGTGATCACGATGTTCTTGTCCCGGTAGAGGCTGCCGATAACGGGCAGCATCTGCTCGGCCGTAGCTTCCTGGATCTGCCAATCCTTGAGGTAGTTGTCCTGCTTTGAACCAGTCATGGTGGGTCTGTCTCCTGAGAGAACTTCAGCGTGGAAGGCGTGACTCGACCTAATTCACTCATTTTGACCGCAGTTGGTCGGTTCGGCCAAACGATGCTTCCTCCCGCCGGGAGCTCAGATGCCCTTGCGGGGCGATCCCTCCAGTGGGTGCTATTGGCCGCTATTTGGGTCAAACGGCCCATCTTCCGATACCCTGAGGGGTCGACCGAGGAAGTGTTGCCATGCCGAGCGGAATCCGACGCATTGCCATCTGTACCGGGGGAGGAGACGCCCCGGGGCTGAACGCCGTCATCCGGGCCGTGGTCATCGCTGCCACCAACCTGGGGTGGGAGTGCTACGGCATCCACGAGGGGTACAACGGCATCCTCTTTCCCGAGCGCTACCCGGATGGTGGCGTGTACAAGCTCACCCGGGAGCGGGTGCGGGGCATCGCCCACCTGGGGGGCACCATCCTGGGCACCACCAACAAGGGCAACCCCCTGCACTTCCCCGTCCGGATGCCCGACGGCACCGTGAAAGAAGTGGACCGCACGGACGAGATCCTGGAGTTCTTTGGCCGCCGGGAGCTGGATGCCCTGGTGTCCATCGGTGGGGACGGCTCCCTCACCATCGCCCATGCCCTGGCCAAGAAGGGCCTGCGGGTGGTGGGTGTCCCCAAGACCATCGACAACGACCTCGACAAGACCAACACCACCTTCGGTTTCGACACCGCAGTGAGCTTCGCCACCGAGTGCCTGGACCGCCTGCACAGCACTGCCGAGAGCCACCAGCGGATCATCGTGGTGGAGGTCATGGGCCGCTATGCGGGCTGGATCGCCCTCCACGCCGGCATCTCCGGGGGCTCCCACGCCATCCTCATCCCCGAGATTCCCTTCGACCTCACCAAGGTGGCCACC
>CAIRQL010000059.1 GCA_903880675.1 uncultured Holophagaceae bacterium
CCGCCTGTGGCGGGGCAAGACCTTCGTGGTGAAGGTCGGGGGCGAGATCATCGCCGAGCCCAAGCTGCGCAAGAGCCTCTGTGAGCAGCTCGCCCTGCTCTGGAGCTTCTCCATCCGCGTGGTGCTGGTGCACGGGGGCGGTCCGGAGCTGGATGCCGCCTGCAAGGCCATGCAGATCCCCATCAAGAAGGTGGCCGGACGGCGGGTCACGACCCCCGAGGTCCTGGACGCCGCCAAGATGGTCTTCGCCGGCCAGGTGCACATGGACCTCCTGGCGGAGCTGCAGGCCGCGGGCGTGCCCGCCGTGGGCCTCTCCGGTGTGGATGCGGGCCTGGTGAAGGCGCACCGACGCCTGCCGGTCTCCGTGGTGCCCGACGGCGCCACCGAGCCCCAGCTGGTGGACTTCGGCCTGGTGGGTGACATCGACTCCGTGGATCCCCGGGTCCTGACCCACCTGCTGGAAGGCGGCTTCGTCCCCGTGGTGGCGCCCCTCTCCGGCGGCACCGATGGCGCCATCTACAACACCAACGCCGACACCATCGCCGCCAGCCTGGCCTCGGCCCTGGGCGCCGAAAAGATCTTCTTCCTGCTGGCCGTCCCCGGCCTGCTGCAGGACATCAACAAGAGCTCCTCCCTGATCCCCCACGCCACCCTCGATGAGCTGGCCGGGCTCGAAGCCAGCGGCGTGGTCAGCGGGGGCATGCGGCCCAAGCTCACAGCCGTGAAGCAGGCCCTCCGCGCCGGTGTCTCCAGCGCCCACCTGGTCAGCGGCCTGGCCCCGGATGCCCTGCTGGCGGAGGTCTTCACCAACGAGGGCAGCGGCACCATGATCATCCCCACCCCGGCGGTGGTCGGATGAACCCCGGCGAGCTCATCACCCTCCTGGTGGGCACCCCCAGCGTGTCCGGGGGCGAAGGCGCCATCGCCGACCTGTGCCAGGAGCTGATCACAGCCCGCGGCTTTCAGGTGCACCGGCAGGATCACAACATCTGGTTCAGCTTCGGCCGCCCCGGCGGCGCCCGGCTCCTCCTGAACTCCCACCTGGATACGGTGCCCCCCTGTGCCGGCTGGGACGGGGACCCCTTCACGCCCGTCTGGAACGGCACCCGCCTTCAGGGCCTGGGCGCCAACGATGCCAAGGCCTCCGTGGCCGCCATCCTGCTCGCGGCCTTCGAGCTGTCCCAGCGGCCTCTGACCGGCGAAGTCGTGGTGGCCCTCACCGCCGAGGAAGAGACCGGCGGCAATGGCATCGCCACCGTTCTGGGCGAACTGGGCCACTTCGATGGCGCCGCGGTGGGCGAGCCCACGGGCCTGCGGGTCTGCGCTGCCCAGCGAGGCCTGCTCGTCCTCAAGTGCACCGCCCGGGGCCAGAGCGGCCACGTGGCCAATGCCCAGATGCTGGGCGCTGAGAACGCCATCCACAAGGCGGCCCGGGACATCAGCCGCATCGCCGCCATGGAGTTCCCTCCCCATCAGCTGCTGGGCTCCCAGAAGGCCCAGGTCACCCAGATCCAGGGCGGCCTCTGGCGCAACCAGGTGCCCGACGCCTGCGAGTTCTTCATCGACCTCCGCACGGGTCCCGACCAGGACCACGAGGCCCTGGCCCAGGACTTCCAGGGCCGCCTGGAGAGCCAGGTCGCCATCCACTCCAAGCGCTACCTGCCCAAAGCCACCAACGCCTCCGAGCCCATCGTGCGGGCCGCCCTCCAGGCCGCCGGCAAGGCTGGGCCCGTTGGCTCCGGCACCACCTCGGACTGGGCCTTCCTGGGCAACATCCCCACGGTGAAGGTCGGCCCCGGCGACACCTTCCGCAGCCACCGTCCCAACGAGCACATCACCCTCGCGGAACTGGAAGCGGGCGCCGCGTTCTATGCCAGGCTGACCGAGGACTTCTTCCAACTGAAGGTGCGCGATGAAGCCTGACGAGACCCTCTGGGCCAAGGGAGCACCCCTGGATGCGGC
>CAIRQL010000060.1 GCA_903880675.1 uncultured Holophagaceae bacterium
AGACCCACCTCGCCATCGCCCACCATGAGCTTCATGGCCACGGACAGGATGGCCTGGCCACCGGAGGCGCAGGCGTTCTCCAGGGACTCGATGGACTTGCCGCCCATGCCCGGCACCATGGCCACCAGGCCCGAGACCAGACCCTGCTCGTTGAGGGAGATGTTGCAGGCGGCGCCCACGGCCGCCACGTCCACCTGCGCGGTGGTGGCGCCCACCTGGGCGAGGGTCTCCAGGACGGCCTTGTTCATGATGTCGGTGACGGTGAGCGCGAGCAGCTTGCCGAACTTCGACTGGTGGTAGGCGGCGATGTAGATCTTCTTGCGCATGGTGTCCTCCGTGGAGCGGGTGAGGTGGGTGGCGCCGCGACTCGCGGATGCCGGGTTCAGGAAAACAGGAAAAGGGTTGCGGGTGAATGGCTACTGGGGGGCCTCGTCGAGGGCCTGGCGGAGGGCGGCAAGGAACCTTGCGGGCGCCTCCTGCTGGGGCACGTGGCCGCAGCGCTCGATGGGGATCAGGGCGGCATCCGGCAGGGCCGCCAGCATGCGCTGGGCATAGTCGAGGGGCATCAGCTCATCGGAGGTGCCCCACACGAGGCGCACGGGGGGCCGGAGCTCGCGCAGCTGGTCCTCGGTGAGAAGCCACGGTCCCATGGTCATGGCCGTGGCAGCGAAGCGGGCCAGGGGGCCGGTCTGCGTCACCCGCACCAGGTCATCCAGCACGTGGTCGGGGATGGCGGGGCTGCTGGCATCCCGTAGCTGGGCCATGGTGGCGCGGGCTTCCTCCCGATTGGTGGGGAGCATGCGCACCTTGGTGCTGGTACCCAGCAGTGGGCCGCCGTTCACAGCCACCACCTTGGCCACCCAGTCGGGATGCCGCTGGGCCACCACCAGGGCCATCCAGGCCCCCAGAGAGTTGCCGATCAGGGTCAGGGGCTGGCCCGATGTCCGGCTGGCCAGCACGGCCTCAATGCCTCCGTAGATCTGGGCGGCATCGATGGGGCCCATGGCCGGGGCGCTGTCCCCGTGGCCAGCCAGGTCCGGGATCACCAGGGTGTGATCCTTGGCCAGGGCCTTGGCGGCTTGGGCCCAGGTGCCCGCATGGTCGCCGGCGCCGTGGAGCAGCACCAGCACTGGCCCCGTGCCACCCACGAAGACCGTCTGGGGGCCGGCGGGGGTCTCCACCACGAGCTTCTTCAGCCCGGTGGCGATCAGGGACCGGCGGGTGCCCCAGGCCAGCAGCGCCAGGGGCCGCTTGAGGAAGAGCCAGACCGCCGCACCAACGGCAACCCCCGACAGCAGCAGGATCACCTCGATCAAACCCTTTGACATGCGTCCTCCCTACTCCGAAAAGGGACCCCACTGGATGGTGGTGGCAGCCCAGACGAACCCGAGGCCCGCACCCACGAACACGATGCGGGAGCCGTCCTGGATCTTGCCTGCTTTCAGGCCCAGCTCAAGGGACAAGACCTGGTCGTTCTGGCCGAGGTGACCGTAGGCATCCAGGTAGGTGCTCTGCTCGGGGCGCAGGCCCAGCTCCGCCAGCACGGCGTCGTGGGCGCTCTTCTTGAAGTGCAGGATGGCCAGGTAGTCGAGGCCGTCCTCCGGCAGGCCGGACAGGCGCAGGGACTCGCGGATCACCGCATAGAAGTTGGGCATGGTGACCTCGCCCAGCTTGGCCTTGAAGGCCTCCTCGTCCGGCACGATGAAGTGGGCCAGGTCCAGATCCCCAGGGGCCGGCGGCCAGGCCTTGGTCCCCAGCTTGGGCACGATGCACATCTCGGAGAGGGAACCATCCCCCCGGAAGGCCGAGGCCAGGATGGCGTTCTTGCCGGCGTTCTTCTGCAACACCAGGGCCGAGCCCCCCGAGCCGATGTCCAGCATGAAGCGGGTGGCGGGCACGGAGAGGTCGATGAGGTCGTTGTTGCGGTAGCCCGACACCAGCAGCACCGTGTTCAGCTCCGGGTGGGTCAGCATCATGGCCTTGGCCACATCCAGGGCGGCCATCATGGAGCCGCACATGGCCTCCATATCGAAGCTCCAGGCCCGCTTGGCCCCGATCTGGTTGCTCACGTAGAGGCCAGCCAGCCAGCAGGGGTAGTCCTTGTGCTGGGCGCCGCACCAGATCACCAGATCCACGGCCTCGCCGGTGATGCCAGCAGCATCCAGGGCCTTGCGGGCGGCGGCGAGGCCCATGAAGGCGGTGCTCTCGTCGGGACCGGCCACGGGCTTGCTCTTCACGCCGAACTTCAGGGCGATCACGTCCTCGGGAATCCATGTGGCCGCGGCCAAGTCTGCGGCCGTCATCCTCCCGGGGGGAAGCCAGTTCCCGAAACCCACGATGCCGACATGCATGACGCCTCCGGAAGAGATGAATCACCTCTCATTTGATTTTCACCGATCTGGCCCGTTCCTCCAACAGGATTCTTCAAGGAAAGATATCCGGGTCCTGAATGTGATGGTTCGAGGAAAATTTCATATGAATAAAGGTAATTGCCCAATTGTGGCCAAGGAGCACTCTGCCTTCCGAGGCTCCGAAGTTTCCCTTGCAGGGGGGCAGGTACGGGCCTAGACTTCGTGTGAATACCGAATCACCTCTCATTTTGTTGCCCCTTCCCTTTCTGCCTGCGGAGACCCACCCATGACCCAGCCTGGCCGGGGCAATCCGGAGACCGCCGAGCGACTGGTCGCTGCGGCGGTGGGCCTCTTCTCCAAGAAGTGGTACGGGACGGTGTCCGTGGCGGAGGTCTGCCGGGAAGCCGGCCTGTCCAATGGCGTCTTCTACCGCTACTTCGACGGCAAGGAAGCCCTCTTCAAGGTCATCCTGGGCCGCGTGCTGGACCAGGTTCGGGATGCCCTGGAGGGGGTCAGCGGAGGCACCCCCCGGGAGCGGGTCCGCGCCTTGGCCCGAACCCTGTTCCGTTTCGCCGAAGAGCACGGGGATCTGGTCTCGGTGTTCCGGGAGGGCCAGTACCGGTACTTCGAGTACGAGCGGCGCCTGCTCGGCATCTACACCCGGGCCCTGGGCGCGGCCTTGGGGCGGGAGGCGGGCTTGGGTGAGATCCTGTTTGCCACCGGGGGCCTCCGCTTCTGCTCGATTCGGGCAGCCACCGGGACCAGCCGCATCGACTTCGACGCCGTGTGCGACCTGCTCCTGGATGGCGTGTACCAGGGCCTGACCTTCGATCCGGCCAAGGTCTTCGGTGGCACGGCCCAGCCGCTGCCCGTACCCCTGGACGAGGGGGTGCGCGAGCGCCTGCTGCGCTCCGGCCGCCGCCTCTTCGGGGAGAAGGGCTACTTCGAGACCAACATCCACGAAGTCACCGGTGGGGCCCAGCTTTCGGTGGGCGCCTTCTACACCTACTTCGAGTCCAAGGAAGCCTTCTACGCCGAGCTCATCGCCCAGGCAGGCCACGATGCCCGGGTCTTCATCGCCACCAACCTGGCCGACCCGGCCACCGGTCCGCTCAATGCTCTGGAGTTCGAGCTGCGGGGCCTGTGGCTCTGGCTGGTCTACCTGTCCCGGGACCGGCACTGCTACAACATCGTCCGGGAGGCGGAGTTCGTCCTCCCCGCCGTGGTCCGCAGCTACTACGAAGCCTTCGTGGCCGGCTACCGCGCCCGGCCCCAGGCCCTCCGCGTGAATGCCGTCCGCCCCGGCCTGGACGAGGGCACCGCCATCGAGTACCTCATGGGCATCGCCCACTACTCCGGACTGGAGTCCGCTTTCGACGAATCCCCCCTCAATGCACGGTCCCTGGTGGAGGCCATCGGCGGCCACCTAGCCCGAGGTCTGTCCGAATCCATCAACCCGCAGGAGCCGTCATGAACCACCAGGAAACCTACCGCAGCAAGCTCATCGCCATCGACGAGGCCGTCTCCCACATCGCCAGCGATAACGATGTGATCGTGGCCCAGTGCGCTTCTGAGCCCCAGGGCTGCATGTCCCGCTTCCACATCGTGGCCGACCGGGTGGAGAACGTGCGGGTCTTCTCCGTGCTCACCCTCAAGGAGTACGACTTCTACATGAAGAAGGAGATGCAGGGGCACTTCGAGCTGGCCTCGTGGTTCCATGCGCCGGGCTCCCGCGCCGCCCTCAAGGCGGGCACGGGCACGGTCACCTACGTGCCCAACATGCTCCACCGCGCCGCCACGGACCGCATCCACGCGCACCGGCCCGATGTCTTCTTCGGCACCTGCACCCCGCCGGACAAGCACGGCTTCGTGTCCCTCTCCCTGGGCGTCACCTACGAGAAGGACATCATGGACCACGCCCGCCTGGTGATCCTCGAGGTGAACCCCCGCCTGCCCCGGACCTTCGGCGACACCCAGGTCCATGTGTCCGCCGTGGACTATTTCGTGGAGCACGACCAGGAGGTGCCTTGCCTGCCGGCGCCGCAGCCCAATGCGACGGACCTGGCCATCGGCGCCCATATCGCCGAGCTCGTGGCGGACGGCTCCACCATCCAGCTGGGCATCGGGGGCATCCCCAACGCCGCCGCCATGGCCCTCAAGGACAAGAAGGACCTGGGCGTCCACACGGAGATGCTGGTGGACTCGATGATGGAGCTCTATGAGCTGGGCGTCATCACCAACGCCAAGAAGGCCCTCAAGCCCGGCAAGTTCATCACCACCTTCGCCATGGGCTCCCGCAAGTTCTACGACTGGCTGGACGACAACCTGGCGGTGGAGTTCGAGCGGGGCCGCTGGGTCAACAACCCCGCCGTGGTGGCGCAGAACTCTCAGATGGTG
>CAIRQL010000061.1 GCA_903880675.1 uncultured Holophagaceae bacterium
CTTCACCACGCGCTCGGAGATCAGGATCGCGTCCTCGAAGTTGTAGCCGCGCCAGGGCATGTAGGCCACGACCAGGTTGCGGCCCAGGGCCAGCTCGCCGTGGTCGGTGCAGGGGCCGTCGGCCAGGATCTGGCCGGAGCCGACGTACTCGCCCTTCTTCACGAGGGGGGTCTGGTTGAGGCAGGTGTTCTGGTTGCTGCGGGAGAACTTCACCAGCGTGTAGATGTCCACGCCGGACTCGATGCCCTCGGTCTCGGGATCGTCCTCGACGCGCACCACGATGCGGTTGGCATCCACGGTCTCGACAATGCCGGAGCGGCGGCAGACCACACAGGCGCCGGAGTCCTTGGCCGCATGGTACTCCATGCCGGTGCCCACGATGGGGGCCTCGGTGCGGATGAGCGGCACAGCCTGGCGCTGCATGTTGGCGCCCATGAGGGCGCGGTTCGCATCGTCATTCTCGAGGAAGGGAATCAGCGAGGCGGCCACGGAGACCACCTGCTTGGGACTCACATCCATGAGCGTGACCCTGTCCCGGGAGACGATCTTGGTCTCACCGCCGTACCGCACGGTCACATCCTCGTCGACGAGCGCGCCGTCCTTGTCGACCTGGACATTGGCCTGGGCGATGACGTGCTTGTCCTCCTCCCACGCGGAGAGGTAGAAGGCGTGGTGCTGGTACTTGGCGGGACGCTTCCCGGCCTTCTCGAGCTTCTTGTTTTCCTCCTCGAGGTCAGCGAGGCGGACCACTTCCATGTAGCCCAGCTTGGAGTCGCCCACGCTGATGACCTTGGCGAAGTGCACGATGCGCGCGTTCTCCACCTTGAGGTAGGGGCTCTCGATGAAGCCAAACTCGTTGATGCGGGCGTAGCAGGAGAGCGAGCTGATGAGGCCGATGTTCGGGCCTTCTGGCGTCTCAATGGGGCAGATGCGGCCGTAGTGAGAGGTGTGCACGTCGCGCACCTCGAAGCCGGCGCGGTCGCGGCTGAGGCCACCGGGTCCAAGGGCAGACAGGCGGCGCTTGTGGGTGATCTCCGACAGCGGGTTGGTCTGGTCCATGAACTGGGACAGCTGGCTGGAGCCGAAGAACTCCTTCATGGCGGCGATCACGGGCTTGCTGTTGATCAGGTCGTGGGCCTGCACCGGACTGTTGGGGTCCTGGGCAATGCTGAACTTCTCCTTGATGGCCCGCTGCACACGCACCAGACCCACGCGGAAGCCGTTCTCCAGAAGCTCACCCACGGACCGCACGCGGCGGTTGCCCAGGTGGTCGATGTCGTCGGCCCGGACGGGGGCGATCTCGCCCACATCCTGACGGGTGGTGTCGTACTTCTTCAGGCGCAGGAGGTAGTGGACGGTCTGCACGAAGTCCTGGGGGCCCAAGGTGCGGACATCGAGGTTTTCCTTGATCTCCAGCTTCTCGTTGAGCTTGTGCCGACCCACCTTGCTCAGGTCGTACTTCTGGGGATCGAAGAACATCCCGAAGAGCAGCTTCTTGCTGGACTCCATCGTGGCGGGCTCGCCGGGACGGATCTTCTTGAAGAGCTCCTTGGCAGCTTCCTCGCTGTCCTCCGTGTGGTCCTTGTTGAGGGTCTCGGAGAACACCTTGCCCGTGGCGTCGGCCTCGGGGAAGCACACGTCGAAGGACTGGACATCGTTGGCCAGGAACATCTCGAGGTGGGTCTGGAGGAAGGGCTCGTTGGCTTCCATGAGCACTTCACCGGTGCTCAGGTTGACGATGTCCTGCAGGAGGACGGCCCCATCCAGCATCTCGCGAGAGACCGGGACTTCCTTCACGCCGGCCTTCTCAAGGTGCTCCAGGACGCGCTTGCTGATCTTCTTGTCCTTGGGCAGCAGCACTTCCTTGGTCTTGGGGTGCTTGACGTCCTCGTCGCACTTCTTGCCCTGGAGGTGGTCGCCCACGGCCACAGTGAGCTTGCCCTTCTTCAAGAGGAAGGTCGCCGGGGTGTAGAAGTGGCGCAGCATCGGCTCATTGGAGTTGAGGTCCTCGGCGAAGAGGCCCAGGGCGCGCATGAACGTGGTGCCCAGGAACTTGCGCTTGCGGTCGATGCGGGCGTAGAGCAGGCCCTTGGCGTCCAGCTCGAACTCGATCCAGGAGCCGCGGTAGGGGATGATCTGGGCGCTGTAGAGGCTCTTGTCCGAGGAGATGCTGAAGAACACGCCGGGGCTGCGGTGCAGCTGGCTCACGATCACGCGCTCAGTGCCGTTGATGATGAAGGTGCCGCGGTCGGTCATGATCGGCAGGTCGCCGAAGTAGACCTCGGAGTCCGACCCCTGCTTGAAGCGGCGGATGCCCTTGTCGTCCTTGTCCCACTGGTTCAGGCGCACCCGGATCTTGAGGGGGGCCGCCAGCGTCGCGCTGCGCTCCACGCACTCGTCCATGCCCATCTTCTGCTTCATGGACACGGGTTCCTGGCAGACGTCGCAGAGGGTGGCCGCATTCTTGTTGCGGGTGCCGCACTTGGGACAGTCGACCGTGGGGTCCTTCGGGTGGTCCGAGACGATGCTGTGGCCGCAGTGCTTGCACTGGGTGCGGAGGTGGTCCAGGCCCAGGTACTTCTCGCACTTGCAAGCCCAGTGGCCCACGGTGTAGTCGAGGAACTCGACTTCGAGGGAGGCATCGCTGCCGTCAGGGTTCTTCCCGTTGTGCACGGGGAACATGGACTCGAAGACCGCCTTCAGCCCGCGGGTCTCCCGCTCGCTGTGCAGCAGGTTCATCTGCAGGAACTCGTCATAGCTCCGCTTCTGGATGTCGATCAGGTTCGGGATGGGAACCTTGGACGCAATCTTTGAAAAGTCGACGCGCTGACGGTAGATGTTCTGCTGAACGCTCATGGTTCGCTCCAGATGGAATTGGCGGAACCTTGCTATGGGCGACTCGCTGCATGGGACTTCAAGGCGGCGGGCCAGGTGCAAAGACGGCTAATGCCCAGGGGCCTGCCCCCGGGCGGAGGATCACATTCGGGAAGTACGGACGCCCTGACACGAACCGAGGGCCTGGCTACCACCGGGCGGTGGAAAGCCTGGGCCTGAAACGTGAATGTCGCTGCGGCGGCGGGCGTTTGGCAACCAGGGGCCTTTGAGGGGCTGGGTCCGACCGGAAGCTCGGGCGGAAGGAATAATCGTACCAGTTTCAGACGACATCGCAAAGCGCAAGGTGCAGAGGGCACCCCACGCTTTGCGTTGTTGCTGAAAAGAAACTACTTGACCTCGACCTTGGCGCCGGCGGCCTCGAGCTTCTCTTTGACCTTCTGGGCTTCATCCTTGGTCACGCCTTCCTTGACGGCCTTGGGAGCGCCATCAACGAGGTCCTTGGCTTCCTTCAAGCCCAGGCCAGCGACGAGCTCGCGGACAGCCTTGATGACGTTGAGCTTGTTGGCGCCAGCCTCAAGGAGGATGACGTTGAACTCGGTCTGCTCTTCCACGGCAACGGCAGCGGTCGCGCCAGCGGCGGGAGCGGCCATGGCGGCGGCAGAGACACCGAAGCGGTCCTCGAGGGCCTTGACCAGATTGGCCAGGTCGAGCACGGTCATGGTTTCGATTTCAGCGATGAGCTGATCGGCGGTGAGAGCCATGATGGCCTCCTATAATTCGAAATGGGTTATGGATTCGGGGTTGGGAGTGCTACTCGCCGGCCTTCTGCTTGCGGATCCCCTCGAGGACGACCGCCAGACCGGAGATGGGGTACTTCATGAGGTAGAGAAGCTTGGCGAGGAGGACATCGCGACTGGGCAGCTCGGCCAGGACCTGCAGCTGCTTCATGTCAATGCTCTTCCCGTCGATCACGCCGGCCTTGAAGCTGGCGGCGGGGTTGTCCTTGAGAAAGCCGTTCACGGCCTTGGCCAGGAGGATCACGTCCTCACGGGTGGTGGCGATGGCGCTGGAGCCCTTGAAGAAGCCTCCGAGGGACTCGAAGGAGGTGTCCTTCACGGCCAGGCGCAGCAGCGTGTTCTTGCTGACGCGGTACTGGGCCTTGCTCTCGCGGATGCTCTTGCGGAAGGCGGTGTCCTTGCCCACCACGAGGCCCTTGAACTCGATCACAACCGCCGAGGTGGCGGAGGAGAAGGTGTCCTTCAGGACGGCTACTTCGGCGTATTTCTTGGTCTTTTCCATGGTGGCCTCCTACTTCTCAACACTGGTGTTGAGGTTGATGGACGGACCCATGGTGGAGGCGATGTACATCGTCTTCACATACTTGCCCTTGGCCGTGGCGGGCTTGGCCTTGTGCACGGCATCGATGAGTGCCTTGGCGTTCTCTTCCAGCTTCTCGACGCCGAAGGAGAGCTTGCCGACGGGAGCATGGATGATGCCCGTCTTGTCGACGCGGTACTCGACCTTGCCGGCCTTGATCTCCTTGATGGCCTTAACCACGTCGAAGGTCACGGTTCCGGTCTTGGGGTTGGGCATGAGGCCGCGGGGACCGAGCACTTTGCCCAGCCGACCAACGCCCTTCATCATGTCCGGGGTTGCGACGAGGGCATCGAAGTCGAGGAATCCACCGGCGATCTTCTCGACCAGGTCATCCCCGCCCACGATCTCGGCGCCCGCAGCTTCCGCTTCCTTGATCTTCTCGCCACCAGCGATGACCGCCACCCGCATCGTCTTGCCCGTGCCGTGAGGCAGGACCAACGTGCCACGGACCATCTGGTCCGCATGGCGGGGGTCAACTCCGAGCCTCATGTGCACTTCCACCGTTTCGTCGAACTTGGCGAAGGCCAATTCCCTGACGACGGTGAGAGCGTCTGTGAGCTCGTAGGGGCGATCCTCGATCTTGGCCGCGGCAGCCCGGTACTTCTTTCCAGGTTTTGCCATATTGGCTCCATTCGTAGATCTCCCGCGATGACGGTCGCGGTGGCCGGGATCGCCGCACGGTGCGGCTTTCCAGTGAAGTGCACCACAGAGGCACGGGGGTCACTGAGGTGGCACGGAGGATGGTGGTCTCTGTGGCCCCGGTCACGCTGTGGGGGATTGCTTGTCAGTAAGAGCAGCCAGGGAAGCTTGGGGGGAGGAGAAGACAGGAACGAACTCCGTGTCATTGCTCCGTGCTCTCCGCGCCTCCGTGGTGAATTCAGCGAGGACTAGCCGATGACGTCGACGCCCATGGAGCGGGCGGAGCCAGCGATGGA
>CAIRQL010000062.1 GCA_903880675.1 uncultured Holophagaceae bacterium
TGGAACGACCCCGAGAACGAGATCATCATCAGCCCCGGCCCCGTGTGCGGCATCACCCAGTACGCCGGCACCGGCAAGTCCCTGGTGGTCACCCTCTCGCCCCAGACGGAGATTCCCATCGACTCCAATGTGGGCGGGTTCTTCGGCCCCCTGCTCAAGTTCTCCGGCTTTGACGCGCTGGAGCTGCAGGGCAAGTCCACCAAGGACATCATTCTCTTCATCGACGGTGTGAAGGGGCTCATCCGCATCGAAGAGGCCCCTGAGGGCCCCGTGGACAGCCATGTGTTGGGCGAGCTGCTCACCCACCTCTACGCCGAGAACGACGCCGACCTGCCCAATGTCTCCGTGGTGAGCACGGGCGCTGCAGCAGAGCACAGCCTCATCGGCATGCTCAACTTCTCCTTCTACGACCGCCGCCGGGGCTGCGTGCGCTTTAAGCAGGCGGGCCGGGGCGGCATTGGCACGGTGTTCCGGGACAAGCGCATCCGCGCCATCGTGTGCCGCGGGCCCAAGGTGGCCGGGGACCTCAACCACCCCGCCGACCCTGAGACCATCGCCCGCACGGGCATCAAGTACCACAAGGAGATCCGGGAGCAGGATCCCCACCAGTGCATGATGCGGCGCAATGGCACAGCCCACATCGTCGAGATCATGAACGCCTACGACCTGCTGCCGGTCCACAACTTCCAGTTCGGCTCCCACCCCGATACCCACAAGATCGACTCCAGCTACTGGCAGCAGCGCTGCACCCAGGTCACGGTGGATGGCTGCTGGTACGGCTGCTCCATGGCCTGCGCCAAGGGTGCCGACGGCGTGGTCCTCAAGACCGGCCCCTACCAGGGCCACATGGTCACCGTGGACGGCCCCGAGTACGAGAACGCGGCCGGCCTGGGCTCCAACTGCGGCATCTTTGATCCCGACTACCTGCTGGAGCTGAACTTCTACTGCGACACCTACGGCATCTGCACCATCACCTACGGCACCCTCACGGCCTTCATCATGGAGTGCTACCAGCGCGGCATCCTGAACAAGGAGCGCACCGGGGGCCTGGAACTCACCTGGGGCAACGCCGAGGCGGACCTGGCGATGATGCACCAGATGGCCCGGGGCATGGGCTTCGGCAAGATCGCCGGGCTGGGCGTGAAGAAGATGAAGGCCCACTTCATCGCCCAGGGCTGGGGCGACCCCCAGCTCATCAACGACATCGGCATGGAGAACAAGGGCCTCGAGTACTCCCAGTACATGTCCAAGGAGTCCCTGGCCCAGCAGGGCGGCTACGCCCTCACCAACAAGGGGCCCCAGCACGACGAGGCTTGGCTGATCTTCATGGACATGGTGAACAAGCAGCTGCCCACCTTCGAGGCCAAGGCGGAAGCGCTCTACTACTTCCCCCTGTTCCGCACCTGGTTTGGCCTCAACGGCTTCTGCAAGCTGCCCTGGAACGATGTGGTGCCCGCCAATAATTCCTCCCAGCCCGAGCCCCAGAAAGTCCCGGAGCATGTGCAGAACTATGTGGACCTGTTCACGGCCACCACGGGCATCAAGATCACCAAGGAAGACCTGATCATGCAGTCCGCGCGGGTCTACAACTTCCAGCGGGTGTTCAACATCCGCATGGGCAAGGGGCTGCGCCTCCACGACGCCGCGCCCTACCGGTCCCTGGGCCCCGTCACCCGCGAGGAGTACGAGTCTCGCACCGAGCGCTACGACAAGCAGCTGCAGGACGAGCTGGGCATCGACCCCGCTGGCAAGAGCACCGAAGAGAAGATGGCCCTCCACCGCACCTGGCGCACGGACCGCTTCTCCCAGCTCATGGACAGCGTCTACACCCGCCGGGGCTGGACCCTGGACGGCGTGCCGACCCTGGACCGCTTGAAGGAGCTGGGCCTCGACGCCTTCCCCGAAGTGGTTGCCGTAGTTAAGCAGTTCATCTGAGAAAATCGGCCGCGAAAGCGGCCGATTTTCTAGGGGTAAAAGCAGGGAGCAAAGGCATGATCCAAGTTAATGAGGAACCGCTGGCCTGGCACGAGGGCATGACCGTGCGGGACATCCTGCGGGCCAAGAACTACCGCTTCCCCATGCTGATCATCCATGTGAATGGCCTGCTCATCCCCAAGCCCGACTACGACACCACCCCCGTCCCCGATGCCGCCATCGTCCAGGTCATCCACCTCATCAGTGGTGGCTGATTCGGTTGGGCATTAAAGATCAAAAGAAGCAGACAAGTGGAGGAGAACCGAGGGGCTGAGGAAAGCGGAGAACAGCCTAGAAGCCAAGTTCTCCTCAGCTCTCCTCCGCTCCTCGGCAGTCCTCTGCGTTTACCTTTTCAGTTCATCACAGCTCGAGGGTAATCCCCTGGGCCAGCTCGACGCTGCCGCTGTAGTTGATGGCGCTGGTCTGGCGGCGCATGTAGGCCTTCCAGGCGTCGGAGCCGCTCTCGCGGCCGCCGCCAGTCTCCTTCTCGCCACCGAAGGCCCCGCCGATCTCGGCGCCGCTGGTGCCGGTGTTCACGTTGGCGATGCCACAGTCGCTGCCGGTGGCCGACAGGAACAGCTCGGCCTCCCGCTGGTCGTTGGTGATGATGGCGCTGGAGAGGCCCTGGGTCACGCCGTTCTGGAGGTCGATGGCCTCTTCCAGGGTGTCGTAGGGCATCACATAGAGGATCGGGGCGAAGGTCTCTTCCTTCACGATGGGCAGGTTCCCAGGCACCGCGGCAATGCAGGGCGTGACATAGCAGCCGCCGGCCAGGGGCAGGCGCTCACCGCCGCACAGGATGCGACCGCCCTGGGCCTTGGTGGTCTCAATGGCGGCCAGCAGGGTGTCCACAGCGGCCGGGTCCACCAGGGGACCCATGAGGTTCCCGTCCTGCCGGGGATCGCCGATGGGGGTCCGCGCGTAGAGGTCCAGCAGGCGCTGGAGGAACTCGTCGTGGAGGGACTTCTGGACGATGACCCGGCGGGTGGAGGTACAGCGCTGGCCGGCGGTGCCGATGGCCCCGAAGTAGATGGACCGCAGGGCGATGTCGATGTCGCCCTTGTCGCTCACGATGACGGCACCGTTGCCACCCAGTTCCAGGATATGGCGGCCGAAGCGCTGCTGCACCAGGGTGCCCACGTGGCGGCCACCGGGCACCGAGCCTGTGTAGGAGACCAGGGCCACCCGGGGGTCGGTGTTGATGAGGTCGCCGATGTCGCTGCCCCGGCCGATGGCCAGGCTGCAGATGGCGGGGTCGAACCCGAAGTCCCGCAGCACCTTCTCGGCGATCTTCGTGCAGGCGATGGCCGTGAGGGGGGCCTTGGAGGACGGCTTCCACAGAATGGGATCGCCGCAGACCAGGGCGATGGCTGTGTTCCAGCTCCAGACCGCCACGGGGAAGTTGAAGGCCGTGATGACGCCCACCACGCCCAGGGGGTGCCACTGCTCCTGCAGGCGGTGCTGGCGGCGCTCGCTGGGCATGGTGAGGCCGTAGAGCTGCCGGGACAGGCCCACGGCGAAGTCGCAGATGTCGATCATCTCCTGGACCTCGCCCAGGCCCTCGCGCAGGGTCTTGCCCATCTCCAGGGTCACCAGCTCGGCCAGGGCCGCCTTGTTCCTGCGCAGCTCATCGCCCAGGGCCTTCACCACCTCGCCCCGCTTGGGCGCCGGCACCTGCTTCCAGGCCGCAAAGGCGCCATGGCAGCTCGCCAGGATGGCGTCGAACTCCGCCGGGGTCACGTTCACCACGGAGGCCAGGGGGGTGCCATCGATGGGGGACCGCACCAGCTGGGTCTTGCCGCTGCCGATCCACTGCCCGGCGAACCCGCCCGGATTGACTTCCTCGATGCCCAGCGCCTTCAGGACTGCTTGCATGAAGTACCTCCCTGGTTCATTTGTAACTTTTTTTGTTTCAATTAAGAAATTCATTCGATTCACA
>CAIRQL010000063.1 GCA_903880675.1 uncultured Holophagaceae bacterium
GCCAAGGCCGCCCGCTCCTACTTCCAGGCCATCGACTACAAGATCGAGGAAGAGCAGATGGCCATCCTCATCCAGGACGTGTCGGGCAGCCGCTTCGGGGACCACTTCTACCCCCACATCTCGGGCGTGGCCCAGTCCTTCAACTACTACCCCGTGGCCCACACCCAGCCCCAGGACGGCATCGCCAACATCGCCGTGGGGCTGGGGAAGTACGTGGTGGAGGGTGGGAAGTCCTACCGCTTCGCACCGCCCTACCCCGAGATGGACATGCTCTCCCCCAAGGAGCAACTGCGGACCACCCAGAAGCAGTTCTATGCCCTGGACATGGCCCACTCCTCCGTGGACCTGCACGCCGGGGACGACACCACCCTGGTGACCCTCGACATCAGCCAGGCCGAGAAGGACGGCGCCCTCTGGCACCTGGCCTCGGCCTGGGACGCCAACGACGACCGCATCCGGGACGGCCTGGACAGCCGCGGGCCGCGCATCGTGAACTTCCGGAACATCCTCAAGTACGACCAGTTCCCCCTGGCCAAGATCCTCCAGCGGCTCATGGGCATCCTCCGGGACGCCATGGAGACGCCGGTGGAGATCGAGTTCGCCGTGAACCTCGACAAGGACCCCCAGAACGGCAAGCCCACCTTCACCCTGCTGCAGATCAAGCATCAGCTGGTGGAGAGCGGGGACGTGACCCTCATCGCCGAGGACCTGGACCCGGCGGAGCTGTTCCTGTACTCCGAGCGCTGCGTGGGGAACGGCGTGGTGGAGGGCGTCCGGGATGTGGTCTGGGTGGATCCGGCCGGCTTCGACAAGTTCGAGACCCCCGCCCTGGCGGCCCGCCTGGAGCAGCTGAATGACCGCTTCCGCACGGACGGCAGCCGCTATGTCCTGCTGGGGCCGGGCCGCTGGGGCAGCAACGACCGCCACCTGGGCATCCCCATCACCTGGTCCATGATCAGCTGTGCCCAGGTCATCGTCGAATACGCCATGGAGAACTTCCAGGCGGACGCCTCCCTGGGCTCCCACTTCTTCCACAACGTGACCTCGCTGAATATCGGCTACTTCACGGTGCCCTACCCCCGGGGCCGGAACCTCCTGGACTGGGACTGGCTGCGGGCCCAGCCGCAGATCTGGCGCTCGGACTGCCTCATCCACACCCGCCTGAAGGAGCCCCTCCACATCGTCATGGACGGGCGCAACTCGGCCTCGGCCATCTTCAAGCGGACCCCGCCGCCCCCAGCCCCGGGACCCGTGGCGTTCGACTAGGCCCACCTTCCGCTAAAGTGGGTCCAGGAGGAACACCTTGGTTCAGCATCCCGGCAGCGTGTTCGTGGTCTCTGCGCCCTCTGGGGCCGGCAAGTCCACGCTCACCCAGCGCCTGGTGGCCAGCCTGCCGGACCTGGTCTTCTCCGTCTCCTTCACCACCCGCAAGCCCCGCCCGGGCGAGGTGGACGGGCGGGAGTACTTCTTCATCGACGATGCCACCTTCGACGCCATGGTGCGGGAAGACGCCTTCGTGGAGTGGGTCCAGGTCTACGCCAACCGCTACGGCACGGGCCGGGCCTGGCTGGAGGAGATGCTGGCCTCGGGCCGGGATGTGCTGCTGGACATCGAGACCACCGGGGCTGGCGCCCTCCACCGGGCCATCCCGGATGCCTGCATGATCTTCGTGCTGCCCCCCACCGCCGCCGCCCTGGAGGAACGCCTCCGCACCCGGGGCAAGGACTCGGACGAGCAGATCCGCATCCGCCTGCAGCACGCCCACCATGAGCTGACCTTCTACCCCGACTACGACTACCTGGTGGTGAATGACGACATCGAGCGGGCCTACCGGCAGTTCGAGGGCATCGTCCTGGCCACCCGGGCCCGCCGCGAGCGGATGGCCCCCATCGCCCAGAAACTGCTGGAAGGGTTCGCATAAAAACGGCACATCGCCCGGCGGGACGGCCCGGCGTATCCTGGAGGTCCCCTTAGGATCCCCATGCCCCGATTTCTCAAGCGCAACTGGATGTGGCTGGTGCTGCTGGCCACGGTGGCCGTGGCCGGTCCCCTGCTGGCCCGGACCGGGGGCGAAGGCGCCCGGCAGCGAAGCCTGGACACCCTCACCGAGGTGATGGACCTGGTCCAGAAGCAGAGTCCCGAGCCCCCCACGCCCCGCCAGCTGACCCACGCCACCATCCAGGGCATGCTGCACACCCTGGACCCGCACTCGAACTACATGGACGAGAGCGAGTTCCGCCTCATGCGGGAGGAGCAGAAGGGCTCCTTCTTCGGCATCGGGGCCATCATCCAGCAGCATGACCAGGGCATCGCCATCATCAGCCCCATGAAGGGCGGCCCCGCCGAGCGGCTGGGGGTACGCTCCGGCGACATCATCAAGGAGATCGACGGCACCTCCACCGAGGGGATGACCTCCAACGGCGCCCTCCAGAAGCTGCGCGGCGAGAAGGGCACCCTGGTGGAGCTGGCCATCCAGCGCTCCGGCGTCGCCGAGTTCCTGAAGTTCTCCATCGCCCGGGCCGAGGTGCCCACCAACAGCGTCTACTACAGCTTCATGCTGAACCCCACCACGGGCCTGATCCTCATCAAGGACTTCGGCGAGACCACTGCCGAGGAGTTCGACCGGGCCGTGGCCAGCCTCAAGAAGCAGGGCATGAAGCGCCTCCTGCTGGACCTGCGCGCCAACGGCGGCGGGGTCCTGGATGCGGCCATCGGCATCTGCCGACAGCTCCTGGGCCCCGACCAGCTCATCGTCAGCCAGAAGGGGCGCGACGGTCGCGAAGAGAACCAGACCCGCACCAACAAGGGCGCCCAGCTGGATCCCTTCCCCCTCGTCATCCTCATCAACCGCGGCTCCGCCAGCGCCAGCGAGATCGTCACCGGCGCGGTGCAGGACCACGACCGTGGCCTGGTGGTGGGCCAGACCAGCTGGGGCAAGGGCTTGGTGCAAAGCGTCCTGACCATCAACCGCTCCCGGGGCCTGGCCCTGACCACCGCCCGCTACTACACGCCCTCGGGGCGCAGCATCCAGCGCGACTACACCCACGGCCTGGACGACTACTACAATCCGGAGGACGAGAAGGACACCAAGCCCCTGGGCCCGCCCTTCAAGACCGACCTGGGCCGCACCGTCTATGGCGGCGGTGGCATCAACCCGGACTATGCCCTGCCCACCGTGCGCCTCAACGAGTTCATGGTGAACCTGCGGTTCCGCCAGCAGTCCCTGTTCCGCTATGCGGTGCAGGAGAAGGAGCGCTACGGCGTCCAGCCCGGCCAGCACGCGGACGAGGCGATCATGGCCCGCTTCCGCGCCTGGACCAAGGAACAGAAGGTCGAGATCACGGACAAAGACTGGGATGCCAACCTCGCCGCCATGCAGGAGCAGCTCTCCATCGAGATGCAGAACGTGGCCTTCGGCGTCGAAGCCGGCTTCAAGGTCCTCTGCGAGAAGGATCCCGTGATCCTCAAGGCCCTCGAGGTTCTGCCCGAGGCCGAGACCCTGCTGCAGAAGAAGCTTCTGCTCCAGCGGGCCCCGGCCGCCACCGTCGCCAACGCCCGCTAATCGAGGCTCCCGTGCGCATCGCTCTCCTGTTTACCGCCACCCTGGCCTTGGTCGCCGCCCGCCCGCTGCAGATCGAGGATGTCTTCAAGGCCCGCCGCATCGCCGATCCCCAGCTGTCCGCAGCGGGGGACTTGGCCTACCAGGTGGGCACGGTGGACATGGCCGCCAACCGCACCGTCACCCGCATCTGGTTCCGCCCCTCCGGCGGCGAGCCCCGGGAGCTGGACCTGGGCGAGGGCAGCCAGACCCGGCCCCGCTTCAGCCCGGACGGGAAGCGTCTCGCCTACCAGACCGGGGGCCAGGTGTGGACCGTGGACCTGACCAGCCGTGAGCGGCGCCAGCTGACCCGCCTCAGTGGCGGCGGCGAGGGCCAGGTGTGGAGCCCGGACGGCAAGTGGGTCGCCTTCCTCAGCACCACCGTGCCCTCGGGGGACGAGGCCGCCAACGCCGCCTACCTGAAGGAGAAGGAGACCTCCAAGGTCACGGGCCGCGTCTACGACACCCTGAGCTACCGCCACTGGAACGCCTGGAAGGATGCCCGGCAGGTGAGCCACCTCTTCGTGGTGCCCGCCGACGGCAGCGCGCCGCCCCGGGACCTCACGGCGGGCCTCGCCACGGATGTGCCCAACTATGCCGATGTCTCCGCTGGGGATGGCTTCGCCTGGGCCCCGGACAGCCGGACCCTGGCCTATGACTCCCACCCGGACCAGGCCAAGGCCACCACCACCAACGGCGAGATCTACGAGGTTGCCCTGACGGGCGGTGCAGTAAAGAAGGTCTCCGACAACCCGGCCATGGACAACTCTCCCCGCTACTCGCCGGACGGCCGCTACCTGGCCTGGCGCGCCCAGCGGCGCCCCGGCTTCGAGGCCGACAAGTGGGAGCTGTGGGTCATGGACCGCACCACGGGCAAGGTGGTCCGCACCACCCAGGCCTTCGATCAGAGCTTCGGGGACTTCCAGTGGCGGGGCACCGACCTCATCGCCACCAGCGACCGACAGGGCCATACGGACCTCTTCCTGTGGGACAGCAAGACGCTCCATCCCCTCACCCGCAACCTCCATGTGGAGGGCTTCGCCGTGGCCCGGGACCGGGCCGTGGTGGTTTCCTCCAGCCTCACCGCGCCCCAGGACCTCTATGCCGTTGATCTGCGCAGCGGGAACACCCTGCGGGCCTCCCGGCACAACGAGGCCCTGACGGCGGACCTCGGACTGAACCGGCCCGAAGAGCTCTGGGTGGACACGGTCCCCCTGGAGGGCCGGCCCACCATGGCCCACGCCTGGATCATCAAGCCCGTGGGCTACGACCCGGCCAAGACCTACCCCGTGGCCTTCGTCATCCACGGCGGCCCCCAGGGCGCCTGGGCCGACGCCTGGCATCCCCGCTGGAACGCCCAGGCCTGGGCCGGGCGCGGCTTCATCACCGTGCTCCCCAACCCCCGGGGCTCCACGGGCTTCGGCCAGGCTTACACGGACGCCATCAGCGGCGACTGGAACGGGGCGGTCATGACCGACCTGCTGAAGACCCTGGATGCCGCCCTGAAGGCCGTACCCAACGCCGACCCCAAGCGGGTGGTGGCGGCCGGTGGCAGCTACGGCGGCTATGCGGTGAACTGGATCGCCGGCCACTACCCAGAGCGCTTCGCGGCCTTCGTGACCCACGCCAGCATCTACAACACCGAGGCCATGCAGCTGGGTACCGAGGAGCTGTGGTTCCCCCACTGGGAGTTCAAGGGCTGGCCCTGGGAGAGCGCCGAGAACCTGGCTCGCTGGCGCACCCAGAGTCCCAGCAGCGGCGCCGCCGCATTCCGCAAGCCCATGCTGGTGATCCATGGCGAGCTGGACTACCGCGTGCCCGTCACCGAGGCCTTCCAGCTCTACAACGTCCTGCAGGTGCGGGGCGTCCCCAGCCGGCTGCTCTACTTCCCCGACGAGACCCACTTCGTCGCCAAGCCCCAGAACAGCCGGCTCTGGTACCAGACCGTCCTCGACTGGTGTGAGCGGTGGACGAAGCCGTAACAGAGGGGCACGAAGGTAAAGCGTTTAACCACGAAGACGGGAAGACCACGAAGAGGGACTTGTCTTCCTTCGTGGTCTTCCTGTCTTCGTGGTAAATGCTCTTTCACTTACCAGGGATAACCCCACCACACTCGCCGGGGTCGGAGAGGGCGCGCCAGGGCTCTAGGACGAAGGGGCGGCGGAAGGCTCGGGGGTGGGGCAGTTCCAGGCTCAGCTCGGGCCCCAGGCTCAGCAGGTCCGCCGGGGTGGGCCAGGTCCAGGTGCCGGGTTCACCGTCCGTGGTGATGAGGTCCAGGTCCAGGGTGCGGGGGGCGTTCTTTCCGGTACCCCGGTCCCGGCCTGCCTGCAGCTCCAGGCGCAGCAGGGCCTCCAGGAAGCGGCAGGGATCGGCCTCCTCGGTGACCACCAGGGCCACGGTGTTGAGGTAAGCGGGACCCATCCCCGACTCGTCCGGTGTCTCCATCACCAGGGGCGAGGGCACCACCGCCCCCAGCGTGCGCAGGGCCACCAGCCCCGCCGCCAGGTGCGCTCGGCGGTCGCCGAGGTTGGAACCGAGCGCGACGACGGCCTTCATTTTTTTTGCCCGTGCTCCGCCACCACCAGCGTCCGGATGCCGCCGCGGATGAGGAAGTCCCCCGCCACCTCGATCCACCGGGGCTGGAGGGCCGTCACCAGGTCGTCGAGGATGCGGTTGGTGACGTCCTCGTGGAAGGCGCCCTGGTCCCGGAAGGTCCAGAGGTAGAGCTTCAGGGACTTGGACTCTACGCAGAGCCGGTCCGGCTGGTAGGTGATGCGCAGCTTGGCGAAGTCCGGCTGGCCCGTAAGCGGGCAGAGGCAGGTGAACTCCTCCGACTCGAAGGTCACCGTGAAGGCCCGCCCGGGTCGTGGGCTCTCAAAAGTGTCCAGGTGGCCCGTGGGCCGCGTCACCACAAACTGCGGCAGCGGATTCGGGAGAGAGGCCTTGGGAGAACGTTTTGTGGACATTAGATCACCAGAAAAATTAACCGCAGAGGACGCAGAGGGCGCAGAGGAAAGCTTAGATGAGTTCCGGGATGCCATTCACCACTCGGGTGACTCCATCGATTAGACGAACATTGCCAAAGCTCACCCCATGTCCGAGGGGGAGATTCATCAGCTTCAGATAGGTGAGCAGTTGTGCCCGCAGGATGCCCGGAGGAGACTTGGCGGCCTTGAGTTCAACAATCAGGCATTCGTCCACCAGTAGATCAATTCGGTAACCCGCCTCCATAAATTCGCCCTTGTAGGTCACAGGCACCGACACCTGACGCCTGAAGGGAATACCGGCGAGTGACAACTCCCGGGCTAGGCAGACTTCATAGGCTGACTCCAGCAACCCCGGCCCAAGCTCCTTGTGCACTTCAATACACGCTGCGATGACCCTTCGGGAAAGTTCGTTGAGGAAGTCAAGATCCCGTCTCATGCTGCAGCCTTGCCAGCGGTTTCCCCAACTGGTCGAAGAAACCTCAGTGCCGGCTTTCCCTCTGCGCCCTCTGCGTCCTCTGCGGTTTTCATTTCATTCGATCCAAAGGGAAGAGTAGAAGGTTCACGCCCGCCCCACGGTCTGGGCCCAGGCTTCGAGGGTGTCCATTTCTTGCTGGAGGCGGGCGCCTTCGGCGGCGTCGTCGGAGCGGGGGGGGACGCGGAAGGGGACGCCGTAGCGGACGGTGCAGGTGGCGAAGGGGAAGGGGATCACCATGCGGTCCCAGGTCTTGAGCTCGAAGCTGCGGTCGAAGGCCAGGCTCACGGGCACGATCCAGGCCCCGGTCTTGCGCGCCAGGGCAATGGTGCCGGGCTTCAGCGCCATGAGGGGACCCCGGGGGCCGTCCGGCGTGATGCCGAAGTCCCAGCCCTGCCGCACGGCCTGGATCATGCGCACCAAGGCCTTGGCACCGTCCTCACTGGCGGTGCCGCGCACGGCGTGGATGCCGAACCACCGCCAGGTGGCGGCGCTGCGCTCGCCGTCCTTGCTGTCGCTGGAGAGGATGGCCACGCCCCGGTCCTCGCCCTGGGCATTGCGGCGGCGGAAGGGGTAGGACAGGGGCATCATGAAGAGCCGGCGGTGCCAGAAGCTGAGGATAAACCGTTCATCCCGAGCCACCAGGTCCTCCACGGGCCCGAAGCCGTAAAGGCGCACCCGCAGGGTGTGGGACCACAGCTTGGAGAGCCCCGCCACCAGGAAGGGCACCAGCCGGTAGTTGAGCCAGACCGAGAGGGGCGAGCCCAGAGGCCGGCCCCGCTCGGCGATGTCCAGGCGGGTGGCCATCAAGCGGGCCCCCCCAGCAGCTCCTGGCGGGTCATGGCGTAGAGGACACCACAGTAGTCGCAGCGGACCTCGAGGGGGCCGGGCTCCTTGAACAGGTCCTCTTTCTGCTCCATGGTGAAGCGGCGCAGGGTCTCCAGGAGGGTCGCCCGGGAGCAGCGGCAGCGGTAGAAGAGATCCGCTGCGGCCAGGTCCTCGGTGCCCTCGCCTTGGGCAATCCAGCTGGCCAGGAAGGCTGGCGTGCGTTCCCACAGGGGCACGACCTCCAGGCCTTCGATGGCCTGGACGACCCGGGCCAGGCGGGCCGGGGGACAGTCCGGTAGGGGCTCCACCAGCAAGCCCCCGGATTCGCCCGTGGCGGGATCGCACCAGAGGGTGAGGCTGGCCTGCACCTGCTCGGAGTTCTGGAGGTAGTGCTCCACCTGGACCTGGATGCCGCCCTCCACGAGGGGGAGGTTGCCGATGTAGGGCTGGCCGCCCGTGTTGGACCGCATCACCTGGAGGAGGCCGGGAGCGGCGATCCAGTCGGTGCCTTCACCTCCCATGTCGAGGACGCCTCGAATGGTGCCGTCGGGCCAGCTATCCGAGACCACCGCCTTGGCGCGCCCTGCGCCCTTGACCATGAGCTGCAGGCGCTCGGCGAAGAGGGTGCGGCTCTGGAGGAGGGCTGTGGCGCAGAGCAGGTCCGTGAGGCAGGCACAAGCCTCGGGCTCCAGGTGTGGGTGGCTGCGCCGCACGCCGTCCCAGAGGGGGCTGGCATCCAGGGAGGACAGGCGAATGTGCCCGTCCCGGGTGTGGGACCGGAGCACGCGGACCGGTCGGGCGTCACCGCTCAAGAGGTCCCCAAGGACGGCTGGCCCTGGGTCGGAACGGCGGCAAAGGGCATCAACACTCCAGCAAGGGATGGCAAGAGCAGGTAGGCAGGACTCCTGCGGAATCTTCATTGTGCCTCCCGGAAGGCCTCTCGTCAGCAGGGGGGCGCTTCTGTCTTCCGGCTGTGAAATTCACAGTGCCGGTATTTTCTTAATTAGGCCAGATGATGCCGAGGTTATAAAAGAACTATTTGGAGCATCAATGCTCCAAATACAAGCAAAAAGGTAGGGTTTTCACCCTGCCGATGGGGGGGTTGTACCCATGCCGGGCATTGAAACTTTTTCATAGTCTTATCCAAGCGAGATGTTTCACCGGCCTTCTCTTCACTGCTTGAACCGCTCTAAGAACTTCCGGCACTCCGCCAAACCAGCGCACCCCTGCGCGCCTCAAGAAAGGCAGACGACAGCCATGACCCACCCGCACGCCGCCGCCCCCTCCCTCACCCGCTCCACCCGGACCGGCTTCCCCCTCCTGGGCCTGATGACGGCCCTACTCGTGTCCGGGCAGTCCGCCTCGGCCCAGCAGGCAGCCGTGGCGCCTGCCGTGCCCACCTGGCAGTCCAGCCCGACCCTCACCAAGTTCATGACTGAGCTTCGGATGCCCGGCCAGATCCCCGTGGCCGTCACCGATGGCACCCGCACCTTCAAGTCCGGCAAGACCACCACCACCGCCACCCACTACACCATCGACATTAACCAGTTCACGGATCAGCTGCACCCGTCCCTGCCCCCCACCACCCTCTGGGGCTACAACCCCAGCCGCGCCCTGGGCGTGGCTGTGGGTGCCGTCGTCCCTCAGAAGCACCTGGGCGGCATCATCATCGCCCAGAAGGGTGTCCCCACCCAGATCACCTTCCGCAACAACCTGCCCAATGCCCACATCCTGCCGGTGGACACCAGCATCCAGGGCGCTGACGCCAGCATGGCCCAGAACCGCACCGCCACCCACCTCCACGGCGGACAGGTGCCTTGGATCAGCGATGGCGGCCCCTTCAACTTCTGGGACCCCCAGGGCGGCAAGGGTGTGAGCTTCCTGAGCAACGGCGTGCTACGCCCCCTGGAAGCCGCCGCTGGCACCATCCCCGTCAACGAGGCCGAGTACTACTACCCCAACAACCAGAGCGCCCGCATGATGTGGTACCACGACCACGCCATGGGCATCACCCGCCTCAACGCCTACGCCGGGATCGCCTCTGCCTACATTCTCCGGGACGCCTTCGAGGCCTCCCTGGTGCGTGACTTCGGGTTGCCCGCCTTCGTGGAGAACGGTGGCCGCGAGCTGCCCCTGGTCTTCCAGGACAAGATCTTCCAGAACGGCATTGTGCCTGACCCCACGCGCCCCTTCCCCGGCTCTGCCAAGAATGTGGGAGACCTCTGGTACCCCTACGAGTACGATCCCACCCTCTGGAACGACACCACCGCCCTCGGCGTGTCCGTGGTGCCCGAGGCCTTCGGCGACACCATGCTGGTGAACGGCGCCGCCTTCCCCAAGGCCACCGTGGATCCCCGCCGCTACCGCCTGCGCGTCCTCAACGCCTGCAATGCCCGGGTGCTGAACCTCGCCCTGTTTGAAGACAACGGCGCCGGCCAGCCCGACTTCACCAAGCCCGGCCCCGCCTGGACCGTCATCGGCACCGAGGGCGGCTTCCTGGCCAAGCCCGTGGTCGTGGCCCAGGCCAACCTGACCACCCTGAAGGATGCCGCCGGCGGCCGCTATGTAAACCCCGCCACCCCGGGTGGCAGCCTCATCGTGGCCCCCGCTGAGCGTCTGGACCTGATCCTCGACCTCAACGGCAAGGGCGGCAAGAAGTACATCCTCTACAACAATGCCCCTGGGCCCTACCCAAATGGTGGTCCTGAGAACGACTACCCCAGCCCCACCCTCATCGGTGACACCTCTGTCCTCATGCGCTTCGAAGTGAAGCTGGACGCCAAGACCATCGCCAAGGACCCCGCCCTGAAGATCACCCCCACCACCGCCCTGGCTGCCAGCACCAACTCCCTGATCGATCCGCCCCTGGCCGGCCCCGTGGCCACTACTCCCGCCAACAAGCTGAGCTGGGCGAACATCACCACCGCCCCCCTGCCCATCCCCACCCGCGGCGGTGTCAAGGTGCGACAGCTGACCCTCAACGAGGCCGTGGACGCCTACAACCGCCTCATTCAGATGCTCGGCACCAACATCAAGACCCCCGCTGGCGACTTCGGCCGTCCCTACTACGATCCCAAGGATCCCGCTGGCTCCATCCCCACCGAGGTCTCCACCAACAACGCCACCGAGGTCTGGCAGATTGCCAACCTCACGGGCGACACCCACCCGATCCACTTCCACCTCTCCAATGTGCAGATCCTCTCCCGCCAGGGCTTCGATGCGGTGACCTACGGCACCACCACCGCCGTTGGGGCAGCCGCCACGCCCACCACTATGGGCACTGCCCGCGGCCCCGAAGCCACTGAGATCGGCTGGAAGGAGACCGTCAAGATGCACCCCGGTGAGATCACCACCGTCATCATGAAGCTCGCCCTGCCCGCCGTGCCCTTTGTGGTTCCCGTCAGCCCCCGCACCGGCGGCAACGAGTACGTCTGGCACTGCCACATCCTCGAGCACGAAGAGCACGACATGATGCGCACCCTGGTGGTGAAGTAGTCAGCACCAACTGCCAGCAGCAGACCAACAGGAAGCGGGGGCGACCCCGCTTCCTGTTTTTATGGGCATCCACCGGAGGGGGCACCCCGAGGCGGCTGCCCATTTGTAAATTACAGACCCGCCAGCATTGATTACCAGTTGGTGCAAAGAGTCAGTAGTTTTCCGACATGGAATGGGTAGTTCCCCCCATTTTTTGATCTCTGTTTCGGACCTAGTCTTTTCGATCTACTACCCGCTTTGTTGGCACAACCTGGGGCAGCGGCCCCTTGGCTGGTGCTCCCTAAACCCCCGCTTCCGCCCTTGCGGGGAAAGGCATCTTGTCCAAGGAGGACTTGCATGCACGCTCCTACTTCCACCCCCCACCGTCGCCCCCTCCTGGGCCTCCTCGCAGCCCTGCTGGTGTCCGGGCAGTTTGCCTCGGTCCAGGCCGCGACGCCCCCGCCTACCTGGCAGTCCAGCCCGGTGCTGACCAAGTTCATGACAGACCTTCGGATGCCTGGCGAGATTCCCGTGGCCCTCCCGGACGGCACTCGCACCTTCGCCGGCAGCAGGCTGGTGGCCAGCCACTACACTATCGACATTAACGAATTCTATGATCAGCTCCACCCGGGCATGCCCCCCACCACCCTCTGGGGCTACAACCCCACCCTGGCCTTGGGCGTACCCCCTGGAGTTCCGGTCACCCAGAAGCACCTGGGCGGCATCATCATCGCTCAGATGGGTGTCCCCATCCAGGTCACCTTCCGCAACAACCTGCCGAACAAGCATATCCTCCCCGTGGACACCAGCATCCAGGGGGCGGAGCCCGGCATCGCCGAGAATCGCACGGCCACCCACCTCCATGGCGGTCTTGTGCCCTGGATCAGTGATGGCGGCCCCTTCAGCTTCTGGGACCCCCAGGGCGGCAAGGGAGTGACCTTCCAGAGCAATGGCGTGTTGCGCCCCCTGGAGACCGTCCCTGCCAACGAGGCCGAGTACTACTACCCCAACAACCAGACCGCCCGCATGATGTGGTACCACGACCACGCCATGGGCATCACCCGCCTCAACGCCTACGCTGGCATCGCCTCCGCCTACCTCGTCCGGGACAAGTACGAAGCCACCCTAGTGAAGGACTTCGGGTTGCCCAAGTTCGTGGAGAACGGCGGCCGTGAGCTGCCCCTGGTCTTCCAGGACAAGATCTTCCAGAACGGGAATAAACCCACCGACCCGGACCGCCCCTTCCCGGGCTCTGCCGTGGGCGAGGGCAACCTCTGGTACCCCTACGAGTACGATCCCACCCTCTGGAACGACACCACCGCCCTCGGCGTGTCCGTGGTGCCCGAGGCCTTCGGTGACACCATGCTGGTAAACGGCGCGGCTTACCCCAAGGCCTCAGTGGACCCCCGCCGCTACCGCCTGCGCATCCTCAATGCCTGTAATGCCCGCGTGCTGAACCTGGCCCTCTACGAAGAAGACGCCCTTAACCTAGGCCAGCCAGACTTCACCAAGCCCGGCCCCGCCTGGACCGTTATTGGCACCGAGGGAGGGTTCCTGGCCAAGCCAGTGGTCGTTCCCCAGGCCAAATTGACCACCCTGGTGGACTCCGCAGGTGGCCGCTACGTAGACCCCGCCGCCCCCGGTGGCAGCCTCATTGTGGCCCCCGGCGAGCGCTTGGACGTGGTCATGAACCTTAATGGCAAGGGTGGCAAGAGCTACATCCTCTACAACGATGCTCCCGGGCCCTACCCAAATGGTGGTCCTGAGAACGACTACCCCAGCCCCACACTCATCGGTGACACCTCCGTCCTCATGCGCTTCGAGGTGAAAGCGGATGCCAAGACCATCGCCAAGGACACCCCCTGGATGCTCACGCCCAAGACGCCCCTGGCGGCGGACGGCAACTCCCTCATCGATCCGCCCCTGGCAGGTCCCTCGGCCACCGCCGCTGCCAACAAGCTGAGCTGGGCCTCCATCACCACCAAACCCCTGCCCATTCCCACCCGCAAGGGCGTCACGGTACGGCAGCTGACCCTGAACGAGGCCTTCGACGCCAACAACCGCCTCATCCAGATGCTCGGCACCAACATCAAGATGCCCGCCGGCGACTTTGGCCGTCCCTACTACGACCCCAAGGATCCCGCTGGCTCCATCCCCACCGAGGTGTCCACCAACAACGCCGTGGAGGTCTGGCAGATCGCCAACCTCACGGGCGACACCCACCCCATTCACTTCCACCTCTCCAATGTGCAGATCCTCTCCCGCCAGGGCTTCAATGCGGTGACCTACGGCAACACCACCGCCATCGGCGCAGCCGCCACCCCCACCCTCATGGGCCCTGCCCGGGGCCCTGAGGCTACCGAGATCGGCTGGAAGGAGACCGTCAAGATGCACCCTGGTGAGATCACCACCGTCATCATGAAGCTCGCCCTGCCCGCCGTGCCCTTTGTGGTCCCCGCCAGCAAGCGCACCGGTGGCAACGAGTATGTCTGGCACTGCCACATCCTCGAGCACGAAGAGCACGACATGATGCGGACTTTGGTGGTCAAGTAGGTCCCCGCCAAACAGCACTGCAACAGCAAAAAAAGAAGCGGGGGCGACCCCGCTTCTTTTTTTGATTTGGAAAGAACGACAGGAGCAGCGCCCAGGCAACTCCTAGAATGACTCCAGGAGCCCGCCATGGCCGCCAAGGTCGACATCCGCATCCGCATCCACATCCCGGGGGAGATCGCCCTGGGGCCCGGCAAGGCGGCCCTGCTGGAGGCCATCCACGCCACGGGGTCCATCAGCGCCGCCGCCCGGCAGATGGAGATGAGCTACCGCCGGGCCTGGCAGCTGGTGGATGCCATGAACCGGAGCTTCCGCTCCCCCGTGGTGGCCACGGCCGTGGGTGGGGCCCGCCGGGGGGGCGCCACCCTGACCCCACTGGGCCTGGAGGCCCTGAAGCACTTCCGGGCTCTGGAGGCGGCGGCCATGAAGGCCCTGCGCACCCGCCTGGGGCCCCTCGAAGCCCTGCTGGCTGAGGAAGCCGCGCCTTGACCCTGCGGGGGATTCCGCTATATTTTTTCGTGCATAGCGGCAGCTGGTCGCCGCCCCCCGAGCACCCATGATCCTGCTGCGCCCCTTGCTCGTCCTGTTGCTTGCCTCGCTGCTGGGCGCCGCCCCGCCCCGGAAGGTGGCCATTGCTGCGGCGTCGGACCTGCAGTTTGCGCTGGCGGAGGTCAAGGAGGCCTTCGCCAAGGCCCAGCCCGGCATCGAGGTCAGCCTCACCTTCGGCGCCTCCGGCACTTTCTTCGCGCAGCTCATGAGCAAGGCCCCCTTTGACCTGTTCCTCTCGGCGGATGAGGCCTATCCCCGGAAGCTGGTGGAAGCCGGGCTGGCCGATGGCAGCACGGCCTTCCGCTACAGCCGGGGGCACCTGGTGCTGTGGGTTTCCAAGGCCTCCCCCATCCCACTCGAGACCCTGGGCCTGCAGGCCCTCCTGCACCCGGCGGCCAAGAAAGTAGCCATCGCCAACCCCCGCCACGCCCCCTATGGGCGCGCCGCCGAAGCCGTGCTGACCAAGGCCGGCCTGCTGGCGGCGGTAAGCCCGCGCCTGGTCTACGGCGAGAACATCGCCCAGACCGCCCAGTTCGTACAGACCGGGGCCGCCGACATCGGCCTCATCGCCCTCTCCCTGGCCCTGTCCCCGCCCATGGCCACCACGGGACGCCACTGGCCCGTGCCCGAGGACACGCACCCACCCCTGGACCAGGGCGGGGTGGTGCTGAACCACGCCGGGGATCGCATCGCTGCCCTCGCCTTCCGCGCCTTCCTGCTGTCCCCTGCCGGCGTGACAATCCTGCGCCGCCACGGCTTCCAGGCGGACGGCCGCTGATGGACTGGCAGGCCATCCGCCTGAGCCTCTGGCTCGCCAGCCTCACCACGGTGTTGCTGTTGGTGCTGGGCCTGCCCCTGGCCTACTGGCTGGCGTTCAGCCGCCGCCGCTGGAAGTTCCTGGTGGAGGCCGTGGTGGCCATGCCCCTGGTGCTGCCCCCCACCGTGCTGGGCTTCTACCTGCTGCTGGCCATGGGCCCCCGCAGCCCCTTCGGGCGGGGCTGGGAAAACCTCTTCGGCCGCACCCTGCCCTTCTCCTTCGAGGGCCTCCTCATCGCCTCCGTGCTCTACAGCCTGCCCTTCATGATCCAGCCGCTGGCTTCGGCCTTTGCCGCCGTGGACCGGGGCCTCATCGAGGCCTCCTGGTGCCTGGGGGTGTCGCGGTTCCGCACCTTCTTCCGGGTGATCGCGCCCCTCTCCTGGGCCGGCATCCTCACGGGCATCGTGCTGGCTTTCGCCCACACCCTGGGCGAGTTCGGCGTGGTGCTCATGGTGGGTGGCAACCTGCCGGGCCGCACACGCACCGTGAGCATCGCCATCTACGACCAGGTGCAGGCCATGGACTACGGCCCCGCCGCCCGCACCGCGGCCCTGCTGCTGGGCGTGTCCTTCCTGGTGCTGACCTTCACCTACGCCTTGCGGCGCCACCAGAGGAAGCCGTGGACGCTCATCTGACCTGCCGCGCCGAGCGGCGCTTTGCCGGCGGGTCAACCATCGAGGCGACCCTGCAGATCCCGGAGCCAGGGTTCTCGGTGACCGTGTTGTTCGGGCCATCGGGATCCGGCAAGACCACGGTCCTGCGCCTCCTGGCGGGCCTGGAGCGGGCAGACACCGGCAGCATCCGCATGGGCGGCACCACCTGGTCCGACGCCAACCGGGGCCTCCACCTGCCGCCTCAGGCCCGCAACCTGGGCTTCCTCCCCCAGGCCTACAGCCTGTTCCCGCACCTCAGCGTAGCGGAGAATCTGGCCTTCGGGCTGGCGGCCCAGACGGTGCCGGAGCGGGCAGTCCGGGTGGCGGAGCTGCTCAAGCTCCTGGACCTGCAGGGCCTCGCAGCGCGCCGTCCGGCGGAGCTCTCCGGGGGGCAGCAGCAGCGGGTGGCCCTGGGGCGGGCCCTGGCCCGGCGACCCGGCCTCCTGCTGCTGGACGAGCCGCTTTCAGCCTTAGATCAGCCGGCGCAGCTACGCCTCCGGCGAGAGCTGCGGGACCTGCTCCGCCGTCTGGATATTCCCACGGTGCTGGTGACCCACGACCGGGCCGAGGCCCTGCACCTCGGCGACCGCCTGGTGGTGATGGACCAGGGCCGGGTCTGCCAGAGCGGTGAGATCCAGGCGGTCTTTGACCGGCCCACGGACCCTGCGGTGGCGCGCATCCTGGGGGTCGAGACGGTGGTGCGCGGCCAGGTCGAGTCCATCGTGGAGGGCCTGGCCACTTTGCGCGTGGGACCGGCCCGCATCCTGGCAGCGGACCCCGGCGGATTAGGGCACGAGGCCTTCGCCTGCATCCGAGGCGAAGATGTGGCGGTGGAGCGGAGCAGCGGCTTGGCGTCCGGAACCACAGCCCGCAACCGCCTGCCCGCCCGCATCACAGCCCTGAGCCCCGAGGGTGCCCTCATGCGCGTGAGCCTGGACTGCGGCTTCCCCTTGGCGGCCCTGGTGACCCGCCAAGCCTGCCTGGACCTGGGCCTAAGCGAAGGCGATCAGGTCTGCGCCATCCTCAAAGCCGCCGCCGTCCACCTGATTCCGCACGACTGATGGTGCAAGGGTCGGAACGACACAAAAACCAGCCACCGATGAACACCGATTTCAGCAGTCCTCTGTGTTTCTTCATTCAGTTCGTTGCAAGCCACCGCCAAGCCCCGTCGCAGGACTTTTATCTGCGTCAGCTGCGCCATCTGCGGTTTCAGTGTTTCGAACCCGACGAAGCCTAAGCCCGCGTCCACCGGAGAACGGGTTTGCGGGCGGCGGTGGTCTCGTCGAGGCGGCGGAGGGGCGCCAGCACGGGGGCCTGGTGGAGCAGGTCCGGGTTCTCGATGGCCTCCTGGGCGATCTGCAGCATGGTGTCGCAGAAGGCGTCCAGCTCGTCCTTGCCCTCGCTCTCCGTGGGCTCGATCATCAGCGCCCCCGGCACGATGAGCGGGAAGTAGATCGTGGGCGGGTGGTAGCCGTGGTCGATGAGGCGCTTGGCGATGTCCAGGGTGTGCACATCACCCTTGGCCTGGAGGGTGTCGCTGAACACCACCTCGTGGAGGCTGGGAGAGTCGATGTGGAGCGCGTAGGCCCCCTGCAACCGAACCCGGATGTAGTTGGCGTTCACGATGGCCCGCAGCGTCGCCGCCTTGAGGCCGTCCGAGCCGTGGCTCAGACAGTAGGTCAGCGCCCGCACCAGGATCCCGAAGTTGCCGTGGAAGGTGTGGACCTTGCCGATGCTCTGGGGGCGATCCCACTCGGTGCGGTAGGTGTGGGCTGGCACCTCGCCCTCGCCCACCTTGACGGTGTCGCGCACCACCACGGGGAGGGGCAGGAAGGGGATCAGGCGCTCGGCGCAGCACACGGGACCGGCACCGGGACCGCCGCCGCCGTGGGGCGTGGAGAAGGTCTTGTGCAGGTTCAGGTGCATGACATCCACGCCGAAGTCGCCGGGCCGCGCCACACCCACCAGGGCGTTCATGTTGGCGCCGTCCATGTAGACCAGGGCGTCCACGCTGTGCAGCAGGTCGCTCACTTCCTGGAAGCGGTACTCGAAGACACCCACGGTGTTGGGGTTGGTGATCATGGCGCCAGCGATCTCGGGACCCAGCTCGGCAACGAGCGTCCGCAGGCCCTTGCGCACCTTCCCGGTGACGGGATCCGTGACGTCATCGAAGGCGATGGTGCCATCGGGCAGGGAGGGCAGCTCCACCACCTCGTAGCCCGCCATGGCGGCGGTGGCGGGGTTGGTGCCGTGACCGCTGTCGGGGATGAGGATCACGCGGCGCTTGGCGCCCCGGGCCACATGGTAGGCGCGGATGAGCATGACGCCCGTCAGCTCACCGGCGGCGCCGGCGCTGGGCTGGAGGGTGACGCCGGGCAGGCCCGTGATTTCTTTCAGCCACTCCTGCAGGGTGTAGAGCGTCTCCAGGTTGCCCTGCACGAAGGCATCCGGGGCCATGGGATGGGTGTCCGTGAAGCCGGGCAGGCCCGCAATCTTTTCATTGATGCGGGGGTTGTGCTTCATGGTGCAGGAACCCAGCGGGTAGATGCCGTCGTCCACACCGTAGTTCCACTTGGAGAGCCGCGTGAAGTGGCGGATGACCTCCACCTCGCTCAGCTCCGGCAGGGCGTCGAAGCCGCTGCGCTTCAGGTGGGCAGGCCGAGTGTCCTTGGCTGCAGGCACATCGCACTTGGGCAGGTCCATGCCCCGCTTGCCGGGGACGGAGCGCTCGAAGGAGAGGGGTTCGCGCTGGCGGAGGAACATGGTCACACCTCCTGGGCCGTGACGGGGATGCGGGCGAGGATCTCAACGAGGCTTTCGATCATCGACCGGGTGTGGAGCTCCGTGGCGCACCAGAGGATGCAGCCGGCGTACTCCGGATAGAAGCGGCCCAGGTCCAGGCCCGGCAGCAGGCTCTCGGCGAGGCAGGCGGCCTCCAGGGTGGCGTAGTCACCGTGGTAACGCAGGGCGAACTCGTTGAAGAAGGGCGCCGCAAAGAGGGGCTCGAAGTCCGGCAGGTCCAACAGGCGCTCCCGCAGGTGCTGGGCCTTGGCGGCATTCAGCTCGGCGAGCCCCGTGAGGCCCGCGGGCCCCGCCAGGTGCATGAAGATGTTGGCGCGCAGGGCCACGAGGCCCTGATTCGAGCAGATGTTGCTGGTGGCCTTGTCGCGGCGGATGTGCTGCTCGCGGGCGGTGAGGGTGAGCACGTAGCCGGTGCGGCCCTCCAGGTCCTTGGTCTGCCCCACCAGGCGGCCCGGGATCTCGCGCTTGTGGGCGTCC
>CAIRQL010000064.1 GCA_903880675.1 uncultured Holophagaceae bacterium
AGCTTGGCGCCCGGGTCCTTCAGGCGGGTCAGGAACATGAGGGCACTGATGATGAAGGGCTTGTAGCTGGCTTCGTGGTAGGTCGGAATGCGGTACTGCTCGAACACCTCCGCACTCACCTCACCCGCCTTGCAGCTCACGTCCGTGATGTCCGCCGGCAGGCAGTGCATGTACAGGGCCTTGCCGCCTGCGGTCTTGTCCATCTTTGCCCGCGTGCACTCCCAGTCCGTGAACTTCGCGTTGTTGGCCAGGCACTCCTTCTCCAGGTCCTTCAGCCCCGCGTTGTCCGACGTCTTCAGCAGCTGCGTCCGGCGCTCCATCACGTGGTAGGGCGCCCAGGACTTGGGGTACACGATGTCGGCACCCTCAAAGGCCTCGTCCATGCTGTTGGACACCGAGAACTTGCCGCCCGAGGCCGCCGCCTGCTTCCCGGCCAGCGCCACCACTTCCGGGATCAGGCCGTAGCCCTCCGGGTGCGCCAGCCGCACGTCCATGCCGAAGCGCGTCATCAGCCCGATGATGCCCTGGGGCACCGACAGGGGCTTGCCGTAGCTCGGGCTGTAGGCCCAGGTCATCGCCAGCTTCTTGCCCTTCAGGGCCTCCACGCTGCCGAAGTGCTCCCGCAGCCAGGCCAGGTCCGCCATGGACTGGGTGGGGTGGTCCACGTCGCACTGCAGGTTGATGATGCTGGGCCGGCGGTGCAGCACGCCCTGCTCGGCACCGTCCGTCAGCGCGTCGCCCACTTCCTTCATGTAGGTGTGGCCCTCGCCCAGGAACATGTCATCCCGGATGCCGATCACTTCCGTCAGGAAGCTGATCATGTTCGCCGTCTCGCGCACCGTCTCGCCGTGCGCCACCTGGCTCTTCTGCTCATCCAGCTCCGACAGCCCGAAGCCCATGGCATTGGCCGCGCTGGCGTAGCTGAACCGGGTCCGCGTGCTGTTATCGCGGAAGATCGAGATCGCCAGGCCCGTCTCGAAGCTCTTGTAGCTCTGCCCCTTCTTATGCACCTGCTTCAGCGCGTCGGCCACCGCCAGGATCGCCTTCAGCTCCTCCTCCGGGTGCTCCCACGTCAGCAGGAAATCCTTCTGGTAGAGGTTGGTCTTCAGGGCCTGGAAGGCCTTCAGGTTCTCGGCGAGCGTTGCCATGGAAAACTCCTGGAAAGAGAGGGGTGGTTTGGTTGCGGTTGGGGTGGACTAGGCTTCGCTGCTGACAGTGGCCTGAGCGGACTCGTGGCCAGCGTCTTCGATGGACTTGATCTGGTTAAAGAAGACATTCAGGGCGACGGCCACGATGGAGGCCAGCAGGATACCGCTGTGGAGCAGGGGCGCCAGAGGCTTGGGCATCTGGGCGAAGAACTTGTCGGCCACGATGGGGATCATCCCAAAGCCGATGCTGATGGCCACCACGATGAGGCTGTGGCGGTTGTTCACGAAGTCCACACCGGCCAGGATGCGGATCCCCGTGGCGCAGACCATGCCGAACATCACGATGCCGGCGCCGCCCAGGACAAAGGGAGGCACCGAAGCCACGATCACCGCCAGCTTGGGCAGGAGGCCCAGGAGCATCAGGATGCCGCCACCGGCCGCACACACGTAGCGGCTGCGGACGCCCGTGACGCCCACCAGGCCCACGTTCTGGCTGAAGGAGGTGTAGGGGAAGGTGTTGAAGATCCCGCCGATCAGGGTCCCGAGACCATCCACCCGGAGTCCGTCCGAGAGGTCCTTCTGGGTGATCGTCTTGCCGGTGATGTTGCCCAGGGCCAGGAACATGCCCAGGGACTCGACCATCACCACGATCATCACGACGCACATGGTGAGGGTGGCCACGAGGTTGAACTTCGGCAGGCCGAACTGAAAGGGACGAACCACCGCCACCCAGGAGGCCTCCTGAATCCCGGCGAAGCTCACCTTGCCCAGGGCCATGGCCACCAACGTGCCCACGACGATCCCGGACAGCACCGCCACGTTGGCCAGGAAGCCCTTTACGAAGCGGGTGACGACCAGGATGAAGACCAGCACGAAGCCGGCGATGGCGAGGTGCAGAGGTGCTCCGTAGGTGGGGTTAGGGATGGGGCCACCGGGACCCGGGATGGTCGGATTGCCGCCCGCCGCCCAGTTCACGCCCACCCGCATCAGGGAGATGCCGATGACAGTGATGATCGTGCCCGTCACCACAGGCGGGAAGAGGGGCAGCAGGCGGCTGATCAGGGGCGCCACCAGGATGCCAAACACGCCGGCTCCGATCACCGCACCGTAGATGCCGAGGAGCCCCAGGTCGGGGTTGCCAGCCATGACCACCATGGGACCCACGGCAGCAAAGGTGACGCCCATCATCACGGGGAGGCGGATGCCGAAGCGCCAGAACCCCAGGGCCTGGATCAGGGTGACCACGCCGCAGGCGAAGAGGTCCGCATTGATGAGCTGCGCCATCTGCTCCTTGGGCAGCTTGAGGGCACCCCCGATGATCAGCGGCACCGCCACGGCCCCGGCGTACATCACCAGCACGTGCTGGATCCCCAGAAGCGTCAGCCGCCCGGGAGGCAGGATCTCATCGACGGGGTGCACATCAACCTTGGCGTTCATGGCTGTCGGCTCCACAGAAAGGGGTATGAAAGGACGGAGAAGGGATTGCGGATGCCACGGGTAAGAATTTAGTGAAGAACTGGATTATGTGCAATAAATTTTTTTCGTGGGTGGAAAATTATCTATCATTCGCCAACCAAGGAGCGACCCCGGCCCTCCCTGGGCCTCTGGTCATTCCCGCCAAGGGTCTGTTTTTTCTAATTCCAGTCGTATGAAACTCAGGCCTCCCTTACCTTGAGTCGAATGGCACTCCGTGGGAGGGTCTTTCCCCTGGGGGGTGGTATGAACGAGGCGATGCTCGGCGAGATTCGAAAATTCGTGGCGCCGGAGTTCATCTTTGGGGCGGATGCCCGCCTCCTGGCTGGCCGCTATGCCCGCAAGCTGGGGGGGCATCGGATCCTGCTGATCTCGGACCCCGGCGTGCTGGCCGCGGGCTGGACAGGAGAGGTGGCGGCCTGTTTGGAACAGGAGGGCCTGACGGTCACCCAGTTCCTCGGTGTGTCCCCCAATCCCCGGGACACCGAGGTGATGGAGGGGGCAGCCCTGTTCCGGGAGGCCGGGTGCGACCTCATCGTGGCCGTGGGGGGTGGCAGCGTCATAGACTGCGCCAAGGGCGTGGGCATTGTGGCGGCCAATGGGGGGTCGATCCTGGAGTTCGAAGGCGTGGACCAGGTGCCGGCACCCATGGCGCCCCTCATCTGCATCCCCACCACCGGCGGCACCTCGGCCGACGTGAGCCAGTTCGCCATCATCACCCACACCCAGGAGCGGGTGAAGATCGCCATCATCAGCAAGGCCGTGGTGCCGGACGTGGCCCTCATCGACCCCCGCACCCTGCTGACCATGGATGCCTACCTCACGGCCTGCACCGGCATGGACGCCATGGTGCACGCCATCGAGGCCTTCGTCTCCAACGCCCACTCCCCCATCACCGACCTCCACGCCCTGGAGGCCATTCGCCTGGTCTCCACCCACCTGCGGGCCAGCACAGCGGCCCCGGCTGACCTGGAGCTACGCACCCAGATCATGCTGGCCAGCCTCCAGGCCGGCCTGGCCTTCTCCAACGCCAGCCTGGGCTCCGTCCATGCCATGGCCCACAGCCTGGGCGGCTACATGGATCTGGCCCACGGCGAGTGCAATGCTTTGCTGCTGCCCCATGTCATGGACTTCAACTTCAGCACGGCACCGGACCGCTACCGCCGCATCGCCGAGGCCATGGGCTGCAACCTGCGCGGCCTGAACGAGCGCGAGGGCCGCAGCCGGATCCTGCGGCATGTCCTGGACCTGCGCCGGGACTGTGGCATCGACGAGGGCCTGACGGCCCGGGGTGTGCGCTCGGACGACCTCTCCCGGCTGGCCAGCAAGGCCATCCTGGATCCCTGCAACGCCACCAACCCCCGGCCACCCAGCCGGGACGACCTGCGGGCGCTCTACGCCGAGGCTATGTAGATGAACGAACCGCAAGACTGGAGCCAGCTGCGCGACAGCATCATCGGCCTGGGGACGGACTCTTCGCGGAGGACCTACTACCCGGAGCTGCTGGCGCGCGTGGCCCAGCTGGAGGAGACCCGGGAGAGCTTGCGCCGCTCCGAAGAGAACCTCCTCACCCTCTTCAATGGCCTCAACGATGCCATCTTCATCCACGACTGGGAGGGCCACGTCCTCGAGGCCAATGATGCCATGCTGGCCATGTACGAGGTGACCCGGGAGACCTTCCGGGACCACACCATCCAGGACTACTCCGAAGGCCCGCTCACCCTCGCCCACATCGAGACCATGCGCCACCAGCTGGACCGGGACGGCTCCCTGGTCTTCGAGTGGCAGGCGCGCCGGCCCACTCGCCCCAACGCCCCCCTTGACGTGGAGGTCGCCGTCCGGCGCGTTTGCTGGTACGGGCAGAACGCCCTGGTGTCCGTGGTCCGCGACATCTCCGGGCGCAAGCGCCTGGAGGCCATGCTCAACCAGTCCCAGCGGCTGGACTCCCTGGGTCAGCTGGCCGGGGGCGTGGCCCACGACACCAACAACATGCTGGGCGTCATCATCGGCTATGCAGACCTGCTGCTGGAGCGCACCGAGGCGATGCCGAACCTGCGCCGGGACCTGGAGCAGATCCGCAAGGCCGCCCTGCACTCCGCGGACCTCAACCGCCAGCTGCTGGCCTTCGCCCGCCAGCAGGCCATCCAGCCCACCCTGCTGGACCTGAATGCCAAGGTGGAAGACACCCAGAAGATGCTGCGTCGCCTCATCAGCGAGCAGCACACGCTGGCCTGGCACCCCGCTCCCGACCTGTGGACTGTGTGGGCGGACCCCAGCCAGGTCGAGCAGATCCTGACCAACCTGGTGGTGAACGCTCGGGATGCCCTCGGCACCGGCGGCTCCATCACCGTGGAGACAGCCAACACAACGCTGGGGGCCGCCGCCCGCAGCATGCCGGATGCGGAACCCGGGGACTACGTGGTGCTGCGGGTGCGGGACACGGGTCGAGGCATTCCCGCGGACGTCCTGCCCCACATCTTCGAGCCCTTCTTCACCACCAAGGCCCAGGGACGCGGCACCGGCCTGGGCCTGGCCACGGTCTACGGCATCGTCCGCCAGAATGGGGGCTTCATCCAGGTGGATACCGCCCCGGGCCAGGGCACCACCTTCGCCATCCACCTGCCGCGCCTGCCCGGCGGCAGCCCGGCGGCCAGTGCTGGCCCTGCGCCGGACGTTGCCGGGGGGCACGAGTCCGTGCTGCTGGTGGAGGACGAGGAGATCCTGCTGGAGACCGCCGCCCGCATCCTGGAGGACGCTGGCTACCGGGTCACCAGCACAGCCAACCCCCTGGAGGCCCTCCGGTGGGTGGAGGCAGGCCTGGCCCCCGCCCTCCTGGCCACGGACGTGGTCATGCCAGGCCTGGACGGACCGGGCCTCTGGGAGCGCATCCGCACCCTGCGGCCCGACATCAAAGTGCTCTTCCTCTCAGGCTATCCCGCCTCCAACCTGGGCCTCGCCGCCCCCCGTTTGGACAGCCTCGGCTTCCTGCAGAAGCCCTTCACCCGCAACGAGCTCCTCCAGTCCGTCCGGGACGCGCTGGAGGTCTGAGCTCAGCGGCTGCGCCCCTGGACGGCCCGGCGGTAGAGGGCCGTCATGATCTGCTCTTCGTGGCGGGGGAAGCCGGAGTAGATCCCGGGATGGGTGTCGGGATCGAAGGCCGAGCCGCCGATGAGGAAGACAAAGCCGCTGCGGGTCTTGCGGTCCAGCACCAGGCCCGAGGTCAGGCCCCAGGCACTGCCCATGTGGCCCACCGCCCGCAGGCCGCCGCCTTCCACCAGGCGATCCCCGCCACCGGGGCCCGGCAGATCCAGGAAGTGCTGCGCCCCCAGGCCCCAGGCATTCATGAGGCGCCGGGGCTTGCCCTGGGGGTTCTCGCCGCCGCTGTTGCCGTTGGCTCCGGTGGCGTCCGCCTGCCACTGGGTGCTCAGCATGAGGTCCACACTGGACCGCTTGAGGAGGCGGCGGCCCCGGCTCACGCCCCCATCCGCCAGCAGGAGCAGGATGCGGCCCAGGCCCTCCGCCGACAGGCGGCAGTTGCCCTGGGGCCCGAAGAGCGTCCCATTGGTGCCCGGCACATAGTCGGGCAGGGCCCGCTGCGGGGGCGGCGCCGAGACATAGTCATCCACCTGAACGATCCAGGGGCCCTGGGGCTCCCAGACCTCCTTCCCCGCCACCTCCCGCCGCTTGCGATAGAGGGTGGCCACGCTGGCCAGCTCCGCCGGGGAGAAGTCTGCGGGGTGGAAGCCCCCGGGCAGGCCCAGGGGGTCCAGCACCAGGCGCCGCATGAGGCGGTCGAAGCGCTCGCCGGTCACCCGCTCCATCACCGTGCCCACCACGCCCCAGGGCAGGTTGGCGTACTGGAAGTAGGCCCCGGGCGGCGCCTGGGGGGACCACATCCGGCCCTCACCGTAGGCCTTCCCGCCGGGGACCAGCACGTCCCTGAGGTGGGTGCGGCTGGCGGCGTCCCAGTAGTAGCCGGCGTCGTCCCGCAGGGAGGAGGTGTGGGTCAGCAGGTGGCGCAGGGTCACCGGCACAGTGGGGAAGTGCGGGTTGCGCAGGGGGAAGCCCAGGTAGTCGCCCAGGTCCCGGTCCAGGTCCAGGCGGCCCTGCTCCACCAGCCGCAGCACCCCCAGGGTGGTCACCAGCTTCGAGATGGAGGCCATGCGGTAGAGGGTGCGGGCCTCTGCCGGGTGCCGCTTGGCGGGGTCTGTAGGATCCACCCAGGCCGCCCCGAACTGCCGCTGATAGACCACCCGCCCCCGCCGCACCGCCAGCACCGACAGGCTCATGAGCTCCTGACCGGGTGCGGTCACCACCGCTCCCAGCTCTGAATCCAGCTGGCGGGTGAGGGCCTTCGGCAAAGCGCTGGGGGGGGCAGCGGGCAGGGTCAGCGCACCGAGGAAAAGTGTCACCAGGGTGCTGCGGAAGCTCGTCCTGAGGATCATGGGCGCTCCAACGGGAGGTGGGGGCTTTGGGCCCCAGGCCTTTATCGTGGCAGGGAGAGCGCAGAGGTTCGCCGTCCCCTGTCCTTGCCCCCGACCCGCCAGGGCAGAAGATTCGAACGCACCCGGCTTCGCCGTGTGCCGGTCCCGCTTCGGCCTCCTCCCTCAGAGGTTCGCCGTCCTCCGTGTTTGGCGCCGACCCATCAGGGCAGCGGATTCGAACGCACCCGGCTTCGCCGTGTGCCGGTCCCGCTTCGGCGTCCTCCCTCAGAGGTTCGCCGTCCTCCGTGTTTGGCGCCGACCCACCAGGGCAGCG
>CAIRQL010000065.1 GCA_903880675.1 uncultured Holophagaceae bacterium
ACCACCACCAGGGCCGCCACCAGGGAGACCAGGGGGCTCACCAGGAAGATGCGCCAGGTGATGAAGAAGGTCACCAGAGCGGCAAAACCGAGGCCGGCCAGGACGTAGGTGAAGGGCAGGTCCTTGTTGACGCGATCCACCACCTGCTCGCCCGCGGCAGCCTTCTTGACGTCGGAGACGGAGCGGCTGAGGCCCGTGCCCAGGCTCTTGCGCATCTTGAACAGGGTGAAGCAGGCGCCCATGAGCATGCCGCCGATGGCGATGGGCCGCACGATGAACTTCCAGACCGAGACGGACAGGGCAATCCAGTCACCCTCAGCGGCACCCTCAGGCAGGACGCCAGGGGCCAGGAAGTAGGTGATGATCGGCACCAGCAGGCCCCAGGCGATGATGCCGCCGGAGAAGTTCAGGGCGCCGAGCTTGGGACCAATGATGTAGCCCACGCCCATGTAGGCGGGGCTGATGCCGGGGGAGCTCAGCAGCATGCCGCCACCGACCTTGGCCTTCCAGCCCTTGGCGAGGTTGATGGCCGTGGCTTTGAAGGCCACAAAGTGCTCCCAGGAGGTGGCAAAGAGCTGCACCTGTACCAGGGCCTGGATCACCGCACCGAGGCCCATGGCCCCGAACAGGAACTTGGTGCCGCTGCCGCCCCGGGCACCGGCCTTGTGGATCTCGGCGGCCGCCACGCTCTCGGGGTAGGGGAGCTCTGCGTCCTCGACCATGACCCGGCGGAGCAGGGCCACGAACATGATGCCAAGCACGCCGCCGGCGAACATGATGAGGGAGCTGGTGACGTAGTTCCCCATGGTGAAGAACTTCGGCCAGATGCCGCTGATGACGAAGGCGGGAATGGTGAAGATGGCGCCGGCGGCCACGGACTCACCGATGCTGCCCACGGTGCGGGCCATGTTCTCTTCGAGGATGGTGCCCTTCATCAGCTTGATGAGGGCCATGCCGATGACCGCCGCCGGGTAGGTGGCGGCGATGGTCATGCCCGCCTTCAGGCCGAGGTAGGCGTTGGCTGAGCCGAGCACCACAGCCATGACGAGGCCGATGAGCACGGCCCGCAGCGAGAACTCCCGCAGGTTCTGGTCGGAAGGAACAAAAGGTTGCATCGGAACTCCTGGCGATGGCTGCGGACGGGAATGCGAGAACGGACGCTGAGGTAGCGGATAGTCTAAACCGGATCCCCACACCCGAGGCCATCCACCGGGGGGACCGGCAGATGATCACAGACCAGCGGGGCAGACAGCCCACGCCCAGGCATCCCCACCGTTCCTACGAACAGGTAGTCTGGAACCCAGCCACGGCCCACCATGCCCCCGACCCTCACCAGCAAAGCCAATCCGCGCTTCCGCGACCTCCTGGACCGCCTCCGGCCCGGGGGGGCGAAGCGGACAGCTACCGTGCTGCTCGGCGAGAAGCTCATCGCCGCCTGGCTGGAGGCCCGGGAAACCCAGGCTGGCCAGCGCCTGCGGCCTGCCCTCTGGCTCCGGTTAGAAGCAGCCACGCCCCATCCCCAAGAAGCTGCCCTCGGTCTCGAGACCCTGGTTCTCGGCGAGGCCCTCATGCGCGAGCTGGCGGATGCCGCTAGCCCGCCGGAGCACGCCCTCGTCATGGACCTGGCTGCCGGCCCCACCGGCCCACTGGCCCAGCGGGTCCTGGGCGCCTGGGGCATCCAGGACCCGGGCAACCTGGGTGCGGTTCTCCGGAGCGCCGCCGCCTTCGGCTTCCAGGAGGTCCTCCTGGGGCCAGGCTGCGCCGACCCCTTTCATCCCAAAGCCCTGCGAGGCAGCATGGGTGCGGCCTTCCTGCTACCCCTGCGCCGGGTCGCGGGCATGGCGCCCGATGATGGCCACTGGTTTGCCCTGGATGGCGGGTCTGGTGCCCTGCCCCTGGCGGAGGCAGACCTGCGGGAGCCCCTGCGCCTGTGGGTGGGCAATGAGGGACACGGCTGGGCGGACCTGAGCCTGCCCGCCGGCGTCCAGCGCCTGGCCATCCCCATCCAAGGCGTCGAGAGCCTCAACGCCGCCGTGGCGGCGGGCATCGCCTGCTTCGAAGCAGCCCGGCGGGGCTGGTGATCCCCCAGGAGCGCACGGCCTGGCTCCTGCGGCCCCTGGAGGCCGCCGTGCTGGCAGGGATCTTCGTGCTGGGCTTCCGGTTCCCCGGGGCCCTGGGCGGCTGGCTGGAGCCGGTGGCGGCCCTGCTCTTCCCGATGCTGCTCCTGGAGGCCGCCTTCCGGGGACGCAAGGCCTTCTGGCTCTGGCTGGCCCTGGCGGGCGGCCTGATCCTCATCTTCTACTGGGTGCCCGCCACCCTCGCCACCAAGGGCGGCCTGCCCTGGGCCGTGGCCCTGCTGGGCGGCGGCCTCTTCTACGCCTACGAAGCCCTGGGGTTCCTGCTGGTGGTCCTCGCCGCCCGGGCGCTGTTCAAGCGGGCGGGAGCTCCCGCCGCTGCCGCTGGTGCCGCCCTGGCCATCCTGGTCTGGGAGGCCTGGGGCTTCCACATCTACACCTGGAGCTGGGGCTCACCCTTCGGGGCCCTGCCCTGGACCGCCCGCAGCGCCGCTTTCCTTGGCAGCCACGGCCTGGCGGCCCTGGCCTGGGGCGCGGGGGCCTGGACCGCCGCCGGGCTGACCGAGGGCGCGCCCCTCCGGCGCACCCTGGCGGGACCGGCTCTGGCGCTGGGACTCTTCCTCGCTCTGGGCGGCGCCTGGCAGCTGCTGCCCCGAGGCCCGGAGCGCCAGGTGGACGCGGTGCTCATCCAGCCCAACTTCATCCCGGGCCAGCGCGCAGCGGGCATGGAAGCGGACCTCTGGCGCCGCAGCGATGCCGCGCTGAAAGAGCAGGGCCTCCCCAAGACCGAGCGACCCACCCTGTTGCTTTGGCCGGAGAGCGCTGTGTTGGGACGGGACGACCGGAACCCCGATCCGCGCCTAGCCGCTGAGGCCTCCCGGCGGGGCATCGCCTGGCTGTTCGGAACGGAGGGGGGCCTCCTGAACCTGGTGCGGGGCGAGGTGGCCGGCCGGCCCATGTTCCTGCAGGCCAAGACCGACCCCATGCCCTTTGGCGAACGCATGCCGGGGCCCGCTCCCCTGCGCCACTGGCTGGACCAGCAACTGGGGTTCATCTCCCAGGAGCCCGGCGAGCTGTCTGCGGACTGTGCCTTCAGCGTGCCCGCAGCAGGTGGCGACCTCCGCATCCACCCGCTCATCTGCAGCGAGGCCCTCAGCCCCGCCCGAGTCCGCCAGGGCCTGACCCTGGGCCGGGCCGACCTGCTCACCAACCACACCAACGACGGCTGGTTTGACCGCACCGTGGCCACGGACCTGCACGCCGTCCAGATACGGCTCCGGGCCACGGAGCTGGGCGTGCCCCTGCTCCGCGCCACCCTCACCGGCAAGTCCGGCGTGTTCCGCGAAGACGGCCGCTTCGAGCTCTGGGGCGAGCCCCTCACCGAAGGAGCCCGGACCCTGACCCTGCGCTGGCGCCCCATCCATACCCCCGCCCGCAGCGCCTGGCTGCTGCCCCTGCTTGCGGCGGGCCTCGCAGCGGCCTGCCTCCTGCTAGGATGGAAGGCTCACCCCTGGAAACCCTGATGGAACGCGACTTTCTCGCACCCGAGCCGCTGGTTACGCCCGAGGGCACGGTCGCCTTCTGCGATGAGACCTGGACCATCGATCCGCGGGAGCTGCAGATCTTCTTCCAGGCCGAAGAGGTCTACTGGACGGCCCACCGCACCATTGAGCAGTGGCGCCACCTGCTGGCCTGTTCCCGTCTACTCACGGCGCGTTTGGTGCCTGAAGGCTCCAAGGGGGGCCGCCTCGTCGCCGCCACCCGCCTCTGGTCCGACCATGCCTACGAGGCCAAGCTCTACGACATGGTCGCTGCCCGGGACATGGCCGATCTGGATGTCCTGACTCAGCTCATCAAGTGGGCCCTGCGCCACCCCTGGGTGGGCGATGTCCAGCGCTTCGTCCTCGAGACCCGGGACCGGGCTCACTTCTACCCTCGCTTTGGATTCCGCCCTGGCCAGGAGCTGGAGACGTTCCACATGCGCGTCCTGACGACCGACCTTGAAGCCTTGGGCCTCCGGTGAGCGACACCCTTTCAGGGCTCCCCGGGGCCGCCCTCCAGCCCCTGATCCTCGCCAGCGCCAGTCCCCGGCGGCGGCACTGGATGGAGGCCATGCGCATCCCCTTCGAGCTGCAGGCCCCGCAGGTGGACGAGTCGCCCCTGCTGGATGAAGAGCCCATGGACCTGGTCCTGCGCCTGGCCGAGCTAAAGGCGGAGGTCATATCCCGGCGCAACCCCGGCCGCTGGGTCCTGGCCGCCGACACCACCGTTGCAGTGGACCACCACACGCTGAACAAGCCGGTGGATGTCGAAGATGCCGTGCGGATGCTGACGCTGATCCAGGGCCGAGCCCACCAGGTCCACACGGGCCTGTGCCTGCAGCGGGACGCCCAGGTGCACAGCTTCGTGGACACCGCCCAGGTCCACTTCCGCCCCCTCTCGGAAGCCCAGATTCGCTGGTACGTGGGTACCCACGAGCCCATGGACAAGGCCGGCGCCTACGCCATCCAAGGCATTGGGGCCCTCTTCATCGAAGCCGTGGAGGGCAGCTTCTCCACGGTGATGGGCCTGCCGGTGGAGCGCATGGGCGCCCTCTTCGGCCACCTGGGACTGCTTAAGCCCTGGGTGGGCTTCCCGCTATAACGGCCCAATCCAGGCAAAAGCTGCTGGGAGTTCCGCCTGGCTACGGGCCCCGCTGAAGGCCCTCGGCCCAGCTACTCCTCAGGAAATTCCAAGGACTACCATGGAGGAAATCGTCCTTTGGGATTAGCCCCTGATAGATAACCCCAAAATCCGCTTAAATGCTTGAAAACGCCTCAGAAAAAATAGTTAAACATACCCGTGGCACTGATCTATCATCGTGATCTAGGACACAAATTTTCCCAATGCCGTCCCAGCCTCACCCCGACCCGGACCTGATGAACTTTCCCAAGTGATTGCAAGGCGTTCATTGCGTCATCCCTGCCCGGCAAGGGCTGGAATGAAAAAGGGACCCCGTCTCAAGTTTTAGACCCAGGCCCCGCCCCCTTCACACCGTTTCCACCCCCTGATGGTCTCCCGGTTTCCCCGCGGACCAGCGCCTCCCAAGAGGTAGTGCATGCACCCGTACGACCGAGCGTTTCGCTTTGTCCTGCCGGCCGCGGCCGTGGCGGTCCTGGTCACCATCATCACCGTGGGCTGGTTCACCCAGCCGGACCG
>CAIRQL010000066.1 GCA_903880675.1 uncultured Holophagaceae bacterium
AATCTCGAGAACAAGCAGGTCGACACCGTCGAGCTTCTCCCCGAGGTCTTCAAGCTCGAGGAACTGAACCAGCACCTCATCTGGGAAGCGGTTCGCCACTTCCTGGCCAAGCGCCGGGCCGGTACCGCCAAGACCAAGGACAAGTGGGAAGTCAGCGGCGCAGGTCGCAAGCTCTGGAAGCAGAAGGGTACCGGTCGCGCCCGTGTGGGCTCCATCCGTAGCCCGCTGTGGAAGGGCGGCGGCACCACCCACGGCCCGCACCCCCGCTCCTACGACTACGCCTTCCCCAAGAAGGCCCGGCGCGCCGCCCTGCGGAACGCCCTCTCCGCCAAGATGGCCAGTGGCCAGATCATGGTGGTCCAGAACTGGGAAGTCGAGTCCCACAAGACCAAGTCCCTCATCGTGACCCTGGGTCGCCTCGGCATCACTGGCTCGGCGCTGCTGGTTGGCACCGAGGCCTCTGAGAAGCTGGTGATGGCCGCCGGCAACAACCCCAAGCTGCGGACCATCGAGAGCCTGGGCGTCAACGTCTACGAGCTCCTCAAGTACGACCAGGTGATCTTCTCCAAGGAAGCCGTCCTGGCCCTGCAGGAAGTGGTGAAGCCATGACCAAGATTTTTGAAGTGATCCGCAAGCCCCTCCTCACGGAGAAGGGCCAGCTCCTGCGGGAGAAGAACATCCAGGTGTTCGAAGTTGCCACCTGGGCCACCAAGCACCAGATTCGCGAGGCCGTGGAGCTCCTGCTCCAGTCCAAGGTGAAGAGCATCCGCACCGTGCGGATCCCCAGCCGGACCAAGCGGCTTGGCCGCTTCGTGGGGACTTCCTCCCCGCGCAAGAAGGCTTACGTCGAACTCGCCGAGGGCGCACCTGCGTCCGAGTAGCGAACCCATGGCGGACGGAAAAGCTTTGCCCACTATCGCCCGCCCCTTTCAACCCTGAGGCAAGAGGACAACCATGAGCATCAAGCAGCTCAAGCCCACGACCCCCGGTCAGCGCGGCATGTCCAAGTCCGGCTTCGAAGAGATCACCACGGATGTGCCCGAGCGCAGCCTGATCTCCAAGAGGAACCGAACTGGAGGCCGTTCCAACACCGGTAGGATCACCACCCGCCACATCGGCGGCGGTCACAAGCGCCAGTACCGCATGATCGACTTCAAGCGGAACAAGCTGGACGTGCCGGCCAAGGTGGCCACCATCGAGTACGATCCCAACCGCACCGCCCGCATCGCCCTCCTGGTCTACTCGGACGGCGAGAAGCGCTACATCCTGGCCCCCGACGGCCTGGAAGTGGGCCGCATCGTTGTCGCCGGCAAGACCGCCGACATCCTGGTGGGCAACGCGCTTCCCCTCCGGAACATCCCGGTGGGCAACACGGTGCACAACATCGAGATGAAGCCCGGCAAGGGGGGCCAGATCGCCCGTGCCGCTGGCACCTTCGCCCAGCTCGTGGCCAAGGAAGACGACTACGCCCAGCTGCGCATGCCCTCCGGTGAGATCCGCAAGATCCACCTGGAGTGCTACGCCACCATCGGCACCGTCGGCAACCTCCAGCACGAGAACATTCAGATCGGCAAGGCCGGACGCACCCGGTGGATGGGCGTTCGCCCGACCGTCCGTGGCGTGGTCATGAACCCCGTCGACCACCCGCACGGTGGCGGTGAGGGCCGGACCTCCGGTGGTCGTCACCCCGTGACGCCCTGGGGCCAGCCGACCCGCGGCTACAAGACCCGCGGCAACCGCCGCACCGACAAGTTCATCGTCAAGCGCATCAACTAGGAGGCAGGACAATGGCACGATCCCTGAAAAAAGGCCCGTTCATTGACTCCCACCTCCAGAAGAAGGTGGAAGTCGCCCAGGCGGCCAATGACAAGCGCGTTATCAAGACCTGGTCCCGCCGCTCGACGGTGGTTCCGCAGATGATCGGTCTGACCCTTGCCGTACACAACGGCAACAAGTTCATTCCCGTCTATGTCACCGAGAACATGATCGGCCACAAGCTGGGCGAGTTCGCCCTGACCCGCACCTTTAAGGGTCACGCTGGCAAGGCCGACACCAAGGCGAAGGGGAAGTAGCGATGGCAGAAATCGTTTCTACCGCCACTGTTCGCCACCTGCGCGGCTCGGCCCAGAAGGCCCGGCTCGTCGTGGATCTCATCCGCGGCAAGCAGGTCGGGGAGGCCCAGTGGGTCCTCACCCAGGCCAAGAAGTACGCCGCCGCCCCCATCCGCAAACTCCTGGATTCCGCCGTGGCCAACGCCATCGACAAGAATCCCTCCGTCAACCCGGACAACCTGCTGGTTAAGTCTGCGTTCGTGGACGAGGGGTTCCGCATGAAGCGCGTCCGCCCTGCACCCATGGGCCGTGCCTACCGGGTCCAGAAGCGCACCTGCCACATCACCATCCAGCTCGCTACTGCGGCCGGGGAGGAGTAGTCATGGGTCAGAAGGTCCACCCGTACGGGTTCCGCCTCATCTACCAGAAGAATTGGCACAGCAAGTGGTTCAGCAAGCGCGACTACGCGCTGCTCCTCCACGAGGACATCAAGCTCCGCCGCGAGCTCAAGAAGCAGCTGCACGCCCTCAATGCGATGGTCTCCAAGATCGACATCGAGCGCGCCGCCGACAAGGTCACCGTGCGCATCTACACCGCCCGGCCCGGCATCGTCATCGGCCGCAAGGGTGCTGAGATCGACAAGCTCCGCGAGGACCTTCAGAAGCGCCTGAATCGCCCGGTGTCCGTGGACATCCAGGAGATCAAGAAGCCTGAAGTGGACGCCCAGCTCGTGGCCGAGGGCGTTGCCCAGCAGCTCGAGCGCCGCATTGCCTTCCGCCGCGCCATGCGCAAGGCGGAAGAGGCGGCCATCCGCTTCGGTGCCAAGGGATTCAAGATCAAGGTTTCGGGCCGCCTGAACGGCGCCGAGATCGCCCGGACTGAGGACTACCTCTCCGGCCAGATGCCCCTGCAGACCATCCGCGCGGGCGTTGACTACGGTTTTGCCGAGGCCCACACGACTTACGGGATCATCGGCATCAAGGTCTGGGTGAATCTGGGCGACCAGGTTGCCGAGACCGTGAAGCGCTGAGGTGAACCCATGCTGATGCCCAAGAAGGTCAAGAACCGCAAAACCATGAAGGGCCGCACCCGCGGCGTCGCCACCCGTGGCAACGATCTCGCCTTTGGCGATTTCGGCCTCAAGGCGATGGAGCACTGCTGGCTCACCAACCGCGAGATCGAAGCGGCCCGTATTGCCATGACCCGCCACGTCAAGCGCGGAGGCAAGATCTGGATCCGCATCTTCCCCGATCGTCCCACCACCTCGAAGCCCGCTGAGACCCGCATGGGTTCCGGCAAGGGGGCTCCGGATGGCTGGGTGGCGGTGATCCGCCCCGGCCGCATCCTCTTCGAGATGGAAGGTGTGACCGAGGAAATCGCACGTGAGGCCCTGCGCCTGGCCCAGATGAAGCTGTCCGTGGCGTCCGAGTTCGTCACCCGCACGCCGCCGGAGGAGTGAGAGACATGTCCAAGAAGCATCCCTTTTCCGAGTTGACCGGCAAGAGTGTGGAGGAACTGGCGCAGCTGGAGGCCGAACTGGCCGCCAAGCGCTTTACCCTCCGCTTCCAGCACGCCGTGGGCCAGGTTGAGAACACTGCCGAGGTCCGCAAGACCCGGCGCGAACTTGCTCGCGTCAAGACGGCCCTGGCCGCCAAGCTGGCCTAGGAGAACCCATGAGCCTCGAAAACAAGATGACCCGTAATGGCATAGTGGTCTCCAACAAGGCCGACAAGACGGTGGTGGTGAAGGTGGAGCGCAAGTTCCAGCACCCGCTCTACCACCGTACGGTCAAGCAGACCGCCAAGTTCATGGCCCACGACGAGACCAACGCCTGCTCCATCGGCGACGTGGTCCGGATCGTGGAGACCCGCCCCCTTTCCAAGCGCAAGCGCTGGGCCGTCCTTGAGATTGTCCAGAAGGCCGGCGAGTAAGGAGCACACATGATCCAGATGGGAACCATGCTCATAGTCGCCGACAACTCCGGCGCCAAGAAGATCTGCTGCATCCTGCCCCTGGGCGGCGGTGTGGGCAAGATCGCTCAGCTTGGCGATGTCATCACCGCTTCCGTCAAGGAAGCCATTCCCGGCGGAACCGTCAAGAAGAAGGCCGTTGTCCAGGCCGTCATCGTCCGCCAGCGCAAGGCCTATCGCCGCAAGGACGGTTCGTACATCCGCTTTGACGAGAACGCCGCCGTCATCATCAAGAAGGACGGCGAGCCCGTTGGCACCCGCGTGTTCGGCCCCGTGGCCCGCGAGCTGCGCGAGCGGAAGTACATGAAGATCGTCTCCCTCGCCCCGGAGGTGCTGTGATGGAAGCTGTCACCAAGATGAAGCTCAAGAAGGGCGACCAGATCGTCGTCATCGCGGGCAAGGAAAAGGGCAAGACCGGTACCGTCACCAAGGTCAGCCCCACCACCAACCGCGTGATCGTCGCTGGCCTCAACATGATCAAGAAGGCCACCAAGCCCAACGCCCAGACGGGTGAGGGCGGCGGCATCCTGGAGAAGGAGGCCCCCATTCACGCCTCCAACGTCATGCTGCTGGACCCCAAGACTGGCAAGGGTACGCGGAAGCGGGCGTAAGGTTCTCCGGGGGTTCTGCGCTGTTTGCACGCCTCCGGACCTTTTCGCTTCCTTCGATGTGGTTTGTGTGGGAAGATCATCGTTCTGCCCCGTGCGCGGGGTGGAGATCCTAGGCGCTCTGCGCCGTGACAACTGAGGTTGGGGGGAAACGGGCCGGATCGCCGTCCCAAGCCCCCTCGCTCTCCCGAACCCCTGGGGCATGACCGTCCCACGGAAATGGAGGAATCCATGAATGCCAATCAAGGCCACGCGGAGCCCCGCGTCCAGGCCCGAT
>CAIRQL010000067.1 GCA_903880675.1 uncultured Holophagaceae bacterium
CCTGCCAGAAGCGGCCTGTGTCCCTGGCCCGCATCGAGGACCTGGTGACGGACCTTCACGCCCGGCTCATGGAGCGCTCGGAGCGGGAGATCCGCAGCCGGGAGATGGGCGAGCTGATCATGGACGAGCTCAAGGGCATGGACCAGGTGGCCTATGTCCGCTTCGCCAGCGTCTACCGCGACTTCAAGGACCTGCCGGACTTCGTGAAGGCCCTGGAGGGCCTCATGCACAAGGAGACGGCCCCGGGCTGGGCCACGGCCCCGGCACCCACGCCGCCGCCCACGGCAGACCCCTCCGAGCCCCGCCTCCAGCCCCTCTTCCCGCCCGAGACCCTGGGGGAGGCTCCCCGCCTGAAGGGACGGCGCAAGTAGGGCTACACTGGACCCCCGAGGTTTGACCGTGGCCGACGACATTCTCCTGCCCCCCCCGCCCGATGAGCAGCCCAAGTTGCCGGAAGAACTGCCGGTACTGCCCCTCCGGGACGTGGTGGTCTATCCCTATGTGATCCTCCCCCTCAGCATCAGCCGGGAGAAGTCCATCCGGGCCGTGGACACCGCCCTGGTGGAGCACCGCATGATCCTGCTGCTCTCGCAGAAGCAGGTGGAGATGGACAACCCCAAGCCCTCGGACCTCTACCAGGTGGGCACCGCCGCCCTGATCATGCGGGTCCTGAAGCTGCCGGACGGTCGCATCCGGGCCCTGGTGCAGGGTCTTCAGCGGGTGCGGGTGGAGTACTTCACCGAGACCGAGAACCTCTTCAAGGCCCGGGTGGAGCCCCTGACTGAGCCTGAGCTGGAGTCCCCGGACCTGGAGCAGGACGCCCTCCTGCGCAGCGTCAAGCAGACCCTGGAAAAGGCCGTGGCCCTGGGCAAGACCCTGCCCCAGGAGGTCCTGGTCATCGCCGGCAACCTCGACAACCCGGGCCGCCTGGCGGACCTGGTGGCCTCCAACCTGGACCTCAAGCTGCAGCAGACCCAGGAGGTCCTGGAGATCGCTCACCCGGGCCTCCGCCTCAAGCGGGTCAACGAGCTGCTCATGCGGGAGATCCAGCTGCTGGAGGTCCAGCAGAAGATCACCATGGACGCCCGTGGCGAGATGGACAAGAGCCAGCGGGAGTACTACCTCCGCCAGCAACTCAAGGCCATCCAGCAGGAGCTGGGCGAGGGCTCGGAGCTGGCCGAGGAAGTCACGGCCTTCCGCGAAAAGCTCGCCAAGATGAAGGTGCCAGACGAGCCCCTCGTTGAGATCGAGCGCAACCTCAAGAAGCTGGAGCGCATGCACCCTGACTCCAGCGAGACGGCGGTGACGCGGACCTACCTGGAGTGGATGACCGAGCTGCCCTGGGGCAGCCTCACCGAGGACAACCTGGATCTCATCAAGGCCAAAGAAGTTCTGGACGAGGACCACTACGGCCTCCAGAAGATCAAGGACCGCATCCTGGAATTCCTGGCGGTGCGCAAGCTGAAGCCCGACCTGCGGGGGACCATCCTCTGCTTCGTGGGCCCCCCTGGCGTGGGTAAGACCAGCCTCGGCAAGTCCATCGCCCGGGCCCTGGGCCGCAAGTACTCCCGCATCTCCCTGGGCGGCGTCCACGACGAGAGCGAGATTCGCGGCCACCGCCGGACCTATGTGGGTGCCATGCCTGGCCGCATCGTGCAGGCCCTGCACCAGGTCAAGAGCATGAACCCCGTCATCATGCTGGACGAGGTGGACAAGATCGGGCGGGACTCCCGTGGGGACCCGAGCGCAGCTCTGCTGGAGGTGCTGGATCCCGAGCAGAACCACACCTTCCGGGACCACTACCTGAATGTGCCCATCGACCTGAGCCAGGTGCTCTTCCTGGCCAACGCCAACGAGCTGGAGCCCATCCACCCGGCCTTCAAAGACCGCATGGAGATCATCTACCTCAACAGCTACACGCTGGAGGAGAAGCTGGGCATCGCCGAGCAGTACCTGATCCCCAAACAGCTCGAGAAGCACGGCATCACCACGAAGCATGTCTCCATCTCGAAGAAGTCCCTGAAGGCCATCGTGACGGGCTACACCCGCGAGGCCGGCGTGCGCCAACTGGAGCGCGAGCTCGGCGCCGTCTGCCGCAAGGTGGCCCGGAAGGTGGCCGAGAACACCCTCAAGAAGAAGCTGGCCCTCACTGCCGAGGCCCTGCACGAGCTGCTGGGCCCCGTGAAGCTGCTGCAGGACGAGCGGCTGAAGGCGCCGCGCATCGGCGTGGTCACCGGCCTGGCCTGGACCAGCGTCGGCGGGGATGTCTTGTTCGTCGAAGCATTGAAGATGCCGGGGAAGGGCCTGCTGATCCTCACGGGCCAGCTGGGCGACGTCATGAAGGAGAGCGCCCAGGCGGCGCTCAGTTACATCCGCAGCCGGGGCGACGCCTTCCAGATCGACCCCGAAGTCTTCCAGAAGCAGGACATCCACATCCACTTCCCCGAGGGCGCCATACCCAAGGACGGCCCCAGCGCGGGTCTGGCCATCGCCACGGTGCTGCTCTCGGTACTGAAGGGGGTCCCTGTCCGCAACACCGTCGCCATGACCGGCGAGATCGACCTGCGCGGCGAGGCCCTGCCCATCGGCGGCCTCAAAGAGAAGGCCCTGGCCGCCCTGCGGGTGGGCATCCACGACATCCTCAGTCCCTTCGCCAACCAGAAGGACCTCGAGGAGATCGACCCTGAACTCCGGGAGCAGCTCACCTTCCACCCCGTGAAGCACGTGGAGGAGGTCTTCGAGCAGGCCCTGGTGGGCTGGACTCTGCCTGAGATGCCGAAAAAAACCAAGCCACACAAGCACTGACCCTTGCCTTGGCCCATCCTGGAGCCGATGCTGAGTCCGGAGGTGTCCCTTGCCGACCCTGCCGCTGGCCCTGTTGCTCCAGTTGCCACCCCTGGCGTTTGGGCCGGCCTTGCCGCCTCCCGCGCTTCGCCCGCCCCCAGAGCTGATCTGTGAGGTCCGGGACCTGGGCCGCCCCCGGCCCATCGCCTGGCCCACCACCGTTGTCTCTGGCTACGCCCCGGTGGACCCCGCCAGCCTCCGCCCTATCCCCGACCGTCATCTGGTGAACCCACTGGTGGATGGCGTGCTGGTGCTGGGCGCCCTCGCCGCCACCCATGGGTCCTGGTCTGAGGACACCTGGTCCCAGCGGGTCTGGAGCCGGACCAACATCACCCCGGTGCTCATCCCCCCGCTGGCCCCGCCGTCACCCATCAGCCAGCGCTAATCCCTTGTTGACCCACGGAACAACATACAAACAAATCGGTTACATCTCGGGTTCCACGTGGAACCCGAGTAAGTAGCTATTCGCCCAATGCGTCTCGGCCCTGCTTTGGGCTTCAGGATCTCCCCAACCCCTCGCTAGACTGGGGTTTCGTGAGGTGGGCGTGGGTCTGCTGGGTGGGCTGTTCGACAAGTTCAAGCAAGGCCTGAAGCGCACCCAGACCCTGGTGTTGGCGCCCATGGGCCGTCTGCTGGGTCTGCGCCGCCTGGACGAGGCCCAACTAGAAGAGTTGGAGGACCTCCTCCTCCAGGCCGACCTGGGCGTGAAGGCCGTGAACCAGCTCATGGTTCGCCTCCGGGCCGAGTTGAAGGGTGGCTCCGACATTGACCCGAAGGGGATCCTCCGGGAGGAGCTGCTGCGCCTGCTGCGCCAGACCCCCGCCGCCCCCTTCGTGGCCCAGGGCACCCAGGTGGTGCTGCTGGTGGGCGTCAACGGGGTGGGGAAGACCACCACCCTGGGCAAGCTGGCCGCCCACCTGAAGACCCGGGGCGAGGAAGTCCTGGTGGTGGCCGGCGACACCTTCCGGGCAGCAGCCATTGATCAGCTGGAGCGCTGGGGCGAGCGGGCTGGCGTACCGGTCATCCGCAACCAGATGGGCGGAGACCCCGCCGCCATCGCCTTTGACGGTGCCACCAGCGCCAAAGCCAAGGGCACGCCGTGGGTCCTCATCGACACCGCTGGCCGCCTGCACACCAAGGACCACCTCATGAAGGAGCTGGACAAGATCCGGCGCAGCCTCCAGAAGGTGATCCCCGAGGCGCCCCACCGGGTGCTCCTGGTGCTCGACGCCACCACGGGCCAGAACGGACTGCAGCAGGCCGAGGCCTTTATCCGGGCCGCCGGCGCCACGGACCTGGTGCTCACCAAGCTCGACGGCAGTGCCAAGGGGGGTGTGGTGGTCCCCATCCTGGAGCACCTGAAGCTCCCCATCGCCTTCGTGGGTGTGGGGGAGGGGTTGGACGACCTGGTGCCCTTTGATCCCGAGGCCTTCGTCGACGGTCTGCTGGATGTCTGAGGTACCCCTCACCCCAGCCTCTGCCTGGGCCCTGGCCACGGGCGGGCCCTTTCCAGACCCCGACAGCCTGGCGGGCGATGCTCACTTCATGGCCCTGGCGCTCCAGGAGGCCCGAAAGGGTGTGGGGCTCTCCAGCCCCAATCCCCCAGTGGGCTGCGTGCTCGTCAAAGCGGGGCGGGTGCTGGGTTCCGGGGTTCACACCCGGGCCGGTGACCCCCATGGCGAAGTCATGGCCCTCATGGACGCCGAGAGCCGCGGGGAGGACCCCCGGGGCGCCACCGCCTATGTGACCCTCGAGCCCTGCTGCCACCAGGGCCGCACCGGCCCCTGCACGCTGGCCCTGATCCAGGCGGGGATTACCCGGGTGGTGGTGGGGGTCCAAGACCCCAATCCCCGGGTGGACGGGGGTGGCCTAGCCATCCTCCGGGCCCAGGGACTCCAGGTGGAGGAGGGTGTGCTGGGCGAGGCCTGCGCCCGCTTGCACGCCCCTTTCTTCAAGCTCATCCGCACGGGCCTGCCTTGGGTGAGCCTCAAGCTGGCCCTGGGCTCCGATGGCGCCCTGGGAGCGCCGGGCCAGACCACCTGGGTCACGCCCCCCGAGGTTCAGTCCTTGGCCCATGCACTGCGCCGGGCCTCCGAGGCCATCCTGGTGGGCCGCAAGACCATTGCCGTGGACGATCCCCAACTCACGGACCGCTGGCCCGCCCCCACCGCCCCCCACCGGACGTTTGCCCGGGTGGTGCTGGATCCCAGAGGCTGCCTCCCCCCCTCGGCCCGGGTGTGGGCCCCCGTGGCGGGCCAACCCGCCTACCGCGCCGTCAATGGCGATCCGGCCCCCCTCCGGGGCGTGGAGGATCTGCGCCTACCCCCCGAGGGCAGCGGCTGCAGCCTGCGCCACCTCCTGCATGAGCTGGCCGCTCGAGGGGCCTCACGCCTCCTGGTGGAGGGGGGTGGCACCCTGGCGGAGGCATTCCTGGCCCAGGGCTTGGTCGATGAATACCATCGGTTCCAGGCGGATCAACCTGCGGGAGGAACACCCGTGGAGGACAGTCGCACCCAGGACTGGCAGATCCAGGCCAGGGCTGCCTGGGAGCACGGCACCTGGGAAGTTCGCCGGCCGGGCTGAAGCAGCACCCGGTGATCGGCCAGGCTCCGCCAAAGCGGACCTTCAAAGATCTCCACTAAGGGCACGAAGGCAATTTGTCGCGCCGACAGGGGGTCTTCGTGTCCTTCTCGGTATCGGCTGCGCCGATACCGAGACGAACAGAAATAGCGTGGAGCGCCCTTTTTAGCCAAGCAAGGCCGATAATCAGGAAGCAGGGCTGGGGCCTTCAGCCGCCCCCCACGAGGCGCACCACCTCCAGGTGGTCTCCGTCCTTGAGGGGCGTGGTGGCGTGGTCGGCGCGGCGGATGACCTCGCCGTTCAGCTCGATGGCACTGCCGAAGGCCGGCAGCTCCAACCAAGCGGCCAGGTCCGTCAGGGTGGCCAGCTCCGGGGCCTCCCGCCACTCACCATTGAGGTGCAGCTTCACCGGGCCTCCGCAGCGGCTTCGAAGCCTTTGGCCAGGTCGGCGACCAGGTCGGGCTCGTCCTCGATGCCCACCGAGAAGCGCAACAGGCCGTCGGTGATGCCCACCCGGGCTTTGACCTCTGGTGCCGTGCGCAGATGACTCATGCTGGCCGGATGCTGGATGAGGCTCTCCACGCCCCCCAGGCTGACGCCCCGGGTGATGACCTCCAGGACCTCACAGAAGCGCTGGCCCGCCAGGAGACCGGCCCGGAGCTCAAAGCCAATCATGGCGCCAAAACCTTGCAGCATCTGGCGTTGAGCGACTGCATGGCCCGGATGGGTGGGGAGACCTGGATAGTCCACCCGGCCCACCTGGGGCTGCCAGAGCAACCACTGGGCCAGGGACTGGGCATTGTCCGAGGCCCGGCGCATGCGCAGGGGCAGGGTCTTGAGGCCCCGGTGCAGGAGCCAGGCAGCCATGGGATCCAGGGTGGGCCCCAGGAGCTTGGTCAGGTGCCAGCAGGCCACGATGTCTGCCTCAGATCCCGCAATGACGCCGGCCACCACGTCCGAGTGGCCTGCCAGGTACTTGGTGGCCGAGGCCACGCTCAGGTCGATGCCGAGGTCCAAGGGCCGGGTGTGGATGGGGCTGGGAAAGGTGTTATCGGCCGCAGTGCGGATGCCGTGCTTTTTCCCGAGGGCCGCCACTGCGGCCAGGTCTGTGAGTGCCAGGGTGGGGTTGGAGGGCGTCTCCACCCAGAGCATGCGCGTCTCCGGGCGGATGGCAGCCGCCCACTCGTCCAGGTCCAGGGTGTTCTGGATCCAGGTCACCCGCAGGCCCCGCTCCAGCTCCCAGCGCCGGATAAGCTGTTCTGTCCCCAGATAGATGGCTGCAGGGGCCACCAGGTGATCCCCGGTGTGAAGGAAGGCCTCGAAGACCAGGGCGAAGGCCGCCATGCCCGAGGCTGTCACCAGGGCGCGCTCGGCACCCTCCAGGCCCGCCAGCACCGCCTCCACCTCGCTGCTGTTGGGGTTGCCCCAGCGGGTGTAGAAGGCCGGCGGCTCGACACTGGCGGAGAACTGGGCGCCCTCATGGTTTTCCAGGAGCTGAAAAACAGAGGTCTGGAAGATGGGGGTGGTGACAGCCCGGGTGGTGTTGAAGTGCTTCCCGGCGTGGATGGCGGTGGTGGTGGGTCCCCAAGGTCTGGGCATGGTCAGCTCCAGCCCCCAGCATAGGGGCTCCGGCGGTCCGGGTCATCGCCCAGGAGAGCCGAAGCAACCAGCCGCTGGACTCAGCGGCGCCAGAACACGAAGGCCAGGGCCCCCACGGCAAAGGTCAGGATGGCCACCAGGCGCCACATGGTGGGCCCGCTCGCCTCGATCTCTCGAGGGGCGGGGTCCTCCAGCGCGGCACGGGTCAGCTCATCCTCGGGCGGCGCCACCAGGCCCCGGCAGGTCAGGCAGTGGAAGGGTTCCCCTTCGGTCATGACCGCGTCCACCACCGAGCTCCCGCAGGACTGGCAGATATGCGCCACGCCGGGGTGGTAGGCCTGCAGGGCGGAGGGGATCTCGTGGGTCATGCCCCCAGCATGGGGCCGGAGTCAGCTCTGGGCCAGGGTCTCCGCCAAGACTTCCTGCACCACCTTGGCGTCCAGGCGGCCCCCGCCGGCCTTGAGGACCTGCCCCACCAGGAAGCCCCGGAGGCTGTCCTTGCCGGCCCGCACCTGGGCCACGGGCCCCGGATGGGCCTCCAGCACCTGCGCCACCAAGGTGGCGATGGCTTCCCTGTCGCTCACCTGGGCCAGGCCCAGGCGGGCCACCACGGTCTCCGCGTTGCCCTCGCCTGCCAGGAGGGCGGGGAAGACTTGGTCTTTGGCCGCGCCAAAAGAGAGGGTCCGGACCTCCACCAGGCGCACCAGGCCCGCGAGGACCTCGGGTGCCAAAGGGAAGGCTTCGATGCCTGTGCCCTGGAGGTTCAGTGTGCGGCTCACTTCCCCCAGCATCCAGGCAGCGGCCCCGCGCCCCGTCCCGCTGAGGCGACTCAGGCGCTCAAAGTAGTCAGCGAAGGCTGGACTCTGGGCCAGAGTCTGGGCCTCGTCCAGTCCCAAGCCATGGTCCGTCCGCCAGCGCTGGATGCGCTGCTCTGGGAGCTCAGGCAGGGTGGTCCGGACGGCTTCCACCTCGGCGGGGTCCACCGTCAGCACCGGCAGGTCCGGCTCCGGGAAATAGCGGTAGTCCATGGCCGCTTCCTTGGAGCGCTGGAGGCGCGTCTCGCCGGCTTCGGCGTCCCAACCGCGGGTCTCCATTCCCACCTTGCCGCCCCCTTCAACGACAGTGATCTGCCGCTCGATCTCGAACTCAAGCGCCTGTCGCAAAAATCGGAACGAGTTTATATTCTTCACTTCCACGCGTGTACCCAGGACTGGGTCCCCCGTTTTTCGGACGCTCACATTCGCATCACAGCGGAAGTTGCCCTCCTCCAGGTTGCCCTCACAGATGCCCAGGGCGACCACCAGGCGGTGCAGAGCCTTCATGCAGTCTGAGGCCTCCTGGGCACTGCGCAGGTCGGGTGCGCCGACGATCTCCAAGAGGGGAACACCTGCCCGGTTCAGGTCCACGACACTGGTGTTCCCGCCGGGATCATGCTGGCTCTTGCCCGCGTCCTCCTCCAGGTGGGCCCGCTCCAGGCGGATCCGCACCGGGTGGTCGTCGCCGCGTACTCCAGGATCCCCGGAGATATCCAGGTGCCCGTCCTCCACAAGGGCCACGGGGCCCTGGGTGATCTGGTAGCCCTTGGGCAGGTCCGGGTAGAAGTACTGCTTGCGGTAGAAGGTGCTGCGGGGCTGGATGCGGGCCGCGGTGGCGAGGCCGAGCGCCAGCGCCATCCGGACGGCCTCGGCGTTGAGGGCCGGCAGGGACCCGGGCAGGCCCAGACAGACGGGGCAGGTGAGGGTGTTCGGGGGGGCCCCGGCGGCGTTGCGACAGGCGCAGAACATCTTGGACTGGGTCCGCAGCTGGACATGGACTTCCAACCCGATCACCGCTTCGTATCCCGCCCGCATCCCGCCTCCCGAGCCAGTCTACTTCGACCGCGGCTACTTCCCGAGACAGAACCCTTGGAAGAGGGCGTCCAGCGCACTGTCCGTGCGGTCCTCCCCGGTCAGGCGGGCCAGCAGGGCCCAGGCCCCCTGGAGGAGCGAGGCTGGCAGCTCGGGGGGACAACCCGCATCCAAGCCCAACATGAGGTCCACCTGCCGGACGAGGTCGTCCAGAAGGGCGGACTGGCGCTCGGTGGCCAGGGCGCCGAAGCAGGCATCCGGGGCCAGGCCCCCCAGCAGGCGCTCCCGGAGGGCCGCTTCGAGCGCATCGAGATCCCCCGTCAAGGCTGATATGACCGTTCCGGGAGCCGTGCCGAGATCCCCGAAGGTCCTGATCTCCAGGGTCTTGCCCACAAAGGGGGCCAGCGCCGCCGCCAGGGTGGGGTCCACCCCCATATCCAGCGTCGGGAGCAGGAGGAGCACGAGGTCTGCGGATTCCAAGACGGGCGTCACCCGGGCGATGCCCAAGGTCTCCAGGGGATCCTGGGTCGCCCGGACCCCCGCCGTATCGAAGACGCGCAGGGGCAGGCCCCGCCACTCGCAGCGGACCTCCAGGACATCCCGGGTGGTGCCCGGGGTGTCGGTGACGATGGCCCGGTCCTCCCCCGCCAGGGCATTGAAGAGGGCGCTCTTCCCGGCGTTGGGCCGGCCCACCAGGGCCAGGCGGATGCCGTCCCGCAGGTGGCGGGCGGCTCGGCAGCGGCCCTGTTCCACGTGGAACTGGGCGCGGAGGTCTGTTAGGTCTAGTTTTAACTCGTCTATATTCAGTGTAATACCTTCGTCCTCGCCGTAATCCACCACCGCCTCGGCTCGTGCCATCCAGGGGGTGAGGAGCCGGCGCCCTTCGTGGATCCACGCTGGCTGGGCCCCGCCCCGGGCCTGGGCCAAACGAAGCTGGGTGTCGGTCTCGGCGGCCACCAGGTCACCCAGGGCCTCGGCCTCCAGGAGGCCCTGCTTGCCGTTCAGGAGAGCCCGCCGGGTGAACTCACCGGGCTCGGCCGGACGCACCCCCAGGCTGCCCAGGTGGGCCAGCAGGCGCCGCACCAGGAGGGGGTTGCCATGGACCTGGAGCTCCACCAGGTCCTCCCCCGTGTAGCTGGCGGGCGCCTCAAAGAAGAGCACCAGCGCCTTCTCCCGAAACCCGCCCCAGTGCAGGGTCCGCACCTCGGCCCGCCGGGGCTCCGGGAGATTCAGCAAGGAGGCCAGGACGGAGCGGAGACCTGTGCCCGACACCCGCACCACGGCCACCGCCGAAGGAAACGGCGGTGTGGCCGGGGCACAGATGGGATCAGGGAGCGCGCTCACCCGCCCAGTCTACTTCCGGAAGACCTTGACGGGCTTGAAGGTGCCGACACCCTCGCTCTCAGTGCCCAGGCCCTCCTCGCGGCTGACCACCAGATGCACCCAGCGGCGCTCCCGGGCGCTCAGGGCCCCCAGGGTATGGCTGCCCAGCTCCCGGGCCTTCTGGGCGGCAAAGAGGCCCATGGCCATGACCTCCTGCATGCGGAAGAGACGGGCGCCCCGCACGTCCAGGTAGGCCAGCTTCAGGTCCTCCCGCTCGCCCTGGGCCTCGTGGACCAGGAACTGGAGGGCATCCAGGGCTGCGCCCCGGTTGGCGCCCAGCAGGGCGGCGTCGGCACCCCCCACCAGCACGCGGTTGGGGAAGGCCTCCTCGTCGCCGGAGGGGACGAACTTCGCCTCCACGGCGAGGCCCAGGTGGGAGCCCCAGCGGGCGATGAGTTCGGGCACGGATTCCAGACTGGCGCCGCTTCTGCGCATGGCGGGACTCCTAGAGCTTGATGGGTTCGGGCTGGTAGGACCGCATGATCCACCAAGTCTGACCCAGGCCGATCATGTTGAAGACGAAGTAGTAGATCGTAAGCCCGGCGGGGCTGGAGGCGAACATGAAGGTCATCATGACCGGCATGAGCACCAGCATCATCTTGCGCTGGGCGGGGTCCCCCACGGCGGGCGTCACATACTGCTGGGCGAACATGGAGGCGCCCATGAGCACGGGGTAGATGTAGTAGGGGTCCTTGCCGGAAAGGTCGGTGATCCAGCCAAAGAAGGGGGCCTGGCGGAGCTCGAAGACGGCGTTGAGCATGGACCAGAGGGCGAGGAAGATGGGCATCTGCAGCAGCATGGGCAGGCAGCCGCCCATGGGGTTGTGGCCGTTCTTCTTGTAGAGCTCCATGAGCTCTTTGTTCATCTCAGCCTTCTTGGTCATGTCGTTGCCGAACTTCTCGTACTTGGCCTGGAGGGCCTTCTGGTGCGGCTCAAAGTCCTTCATGCGGAGCATGGAGATGGTCTGCTTGGTGTTCAGGTGCCAGGTGGCCAGGCGGATGACGATCGTGAAGATCACGATGGCCCAGCCCCAGTTGCCCACCAGAGCGTGGATCTTCTTCAGGATCCAGAACAAC
>CAIRQL010000068.1 GCA_903880675.1 uncultured Holophagaceae bacterium
GATCATCGTGGTGGAGGTCATGGGCCGCTATGCGGGCTGGATCGCCCTCCACGCCGGCATCTCCGGGGGCTCCCACGCCATCCTCATCCCCGAGATTCCCTTCGACCTCACCAAGGTGGCCACCAAGATCCGGGAGCGGGATAACCAGGGTCGCCTCTACAGCCTGGTGACGGTCGCCGAAGGCGCCCGCCCCGCCGATGGCCACCGCGCCGTTCTGGAAGCGGCTGAGATCGGCCACGAAGAGCGCCTGGGTGGCGAGGGCGATCGCGTGGCCCGGGCCCTGCAGGAGCTCACAGGCAAGGACGCCCGGGTGGTGGTGCTCGGCCACCTGCTCCGGGGCGGCAGTCCCACCACCTTCGACCGCCTGGCGGCCCTCCGCTTCGGCGCCGCGGCGGTGCGGGCCCTGGCCGAAGGGCACAGCGGCGTCATGGTGGCCCTGGCCTCGCCCAATGTGAACTATGTGCCTCTGGAAGAGGTCGCCGGCCGCATGAAGGCCGTGCCCCTGGACGGCGACACCATCCAGACCGGCCGCGACCTGGGTATCTGCTTCGGGGATTAGGCTTCAGCGAGCCCCGACAGGCTTCTTGAAGCGGGGCTTTTCGGCCGCGTTGGCGACGGCTTGGCCCAGGTCGAAGGTGAACTGGGCTTGCTGGACCATGCCCCGCAGGTCCCAGGTGGGGTCGTACTCGTCAGTCACCTGGTGGTAGCGGGCGCCCATGGTGGCGGCTTTGGCCCGCAGGGCGGCGGGGTCGGGGCCGATGTAGTCCCGGCCACCGCCCACGGAGAGGGCCGGCACGCCCGCCTGGACGAAGCTGTAGTGGTCGGAGCGGAAGTAGCCCCCGGCGGTGTCTGGGCGCGCCGGAGCCACCGTCAGGCCCTGGGCCTTGGCCAGGGTTGTGCCCAGCTCCCCCAGGGTGCTCCGGTCGCCGAAGGGCAGGCCGATGTCCCGGGTGGGGGCCACCCAGTTGAGGCTGTCCAGGTTGAGGTCCGCGGCGGTCTTCGCCAGGGACCAGAGGGGAGCCACCGCATAGCCCCGCGAGCCCAGCAGGCCCTGCTCCTCGGCGCAGACGAACAAGAACATCTGGCTACGCCGGGCCGGGGTGGCCATGGCCACCTGGGCCATGGCCAGGAGGGCGGCACAGCCCGAGGCATTGTCCACGGCCCCGTTGTAGATGTCATCGGGCCCATGCCCTGGGTGGGTATCCACCGCAGGTGTGGTGCCCTTGCCCAGGTGGTCCCAGTGGGCGCTGTAGATGACGAGCTCTTCCTTGAGGGTGGGGTCGGTGCCGGGGACCACGCCCGCCACATTGAACTGCTGCACGGTGCGGACGGTGCTGGTGAGCTGACCCTTGAGGGTGAGGGCCAGGGGCACCGGGCGGAAGTCCCGGCGCTGGGCCCGGACCCGCAGGGCGTCCAGGTCCTGCCCGCCCTGCTTCACCAGGCTACGGGCCAGGTCCTCAGTGACCCAGCCCTGGACGGGCGTACCCGCGGGCTCATGGGCCAGGCTGAAGCGCTCCCCGTCCCAGCCGTTGCGCACCACCGGCCAGCCATAGCTGGCGGAGGGGGTGGTGTGGACCAACAGCACCCCAGCGGCACCGTGCCGGGCGGCCATCTCGAACTTGGTGGTCCAGCGGCCATAAATACTTAGGTTCGGGCCATCGAACAGACCCGGTTCCTCCGCTGTGGGGGCGGGCTCGTTCACCAGCAGGAGCAGCACCTTGCCCTTGAGGTCCAGGCCCTTGTAGTCATCCCAGCGCTCCCTCGGCGCATCGATGCCGAAGCCCCCGAACACCACCGGGGCGTCAAAGGTCTGATCGGCCTGGGCGATCCCGGCCCCGTAGACGATCTCGGTCCCAAAGGCCGGGGTGAGGCAGGCGTTGGCGGCCATGAAGCTCAGGGTGCTGCGCTGGGGCAGGGTCTTGAGGCCGAGCAGGGCCACGGGCTGCCGGTAGGAGCCCCCCGGGGCCGGGCGGAGGCCCAGGGCCTCCAACTGGGACTCGAGGTAACGCACCGTGAGGTCCCCGCCCCGCTGACCGGTGCCCCGGCCCTCGAACAGGTCATCGGACAGGAAGGCGAGGTGGGCCCGGAGGGCAGGCTCCTGGACCTTCGGGGCCTGGGCGCTGAGGCTGGCCACAGCCAGAAAGGCGAGGAGGGCACGCATGGGGACTCCGGGAAGCCCCCATTATGCCTCGCAACACGGGGGCAGGACCGCCGGAGGATTTAGGCCTGGGGTCCGGGCTGGGCGTGGATGAGGAACTGCACGGCACCCAGCAGGGCCACGGGGGCCGTCACGGCCCGGAGGATGCTGCGCCCCAGGGACACGGACTGCCACCCGGCGGCGGCCAGGGCCGCAAACTCGGCCTCGGTGATGCCCCCCTCGGGGCCGCTGGTGAAGGCCAGGGGACCTGCCTGGAAGCCGGGGTTGGCACAGCCGGTGGCCAGCTCATAGGCGACCCAGCGCTGGGGGGTCTCCCAGGCGAGGAGGGCCTCGAAGGGGATGGCTGGACGCAGCTCGGGCCGGCGGCTCCGGTGGCTCTGCTCACAGGCCGAGTGGATGATCCGGGTCCAGCGCTCCATGCGGGCGGCGGTCTTGGCGGGGTCGTACTCGCTGCGGGTATAGGCCACGGGCTGGATCAGGGTGACCCCCAGCTCCACCAGGGGGGCCAGCCACTCATCGAACAGGCTGAGCTGGGCCGGCAGGGGCAGGCAGGCCTGGAGGGCGAAGGGGGGCTCCCGATCCTCGTGGAGGGGGGCCACCAGGCGGGCCGTGGCCTTGGCCCGGTCCAGCTCTGCCAGGTCGGCGGACCAGGGCTGGTCCCCCAGGACCACCTCCAGGGCATCCCCGGGTCGGAGGCGCAGGGCCTTGAGGTGGCGGGCCGCCTCGGCGTCCAGGACCACCAGGGTGTTTTCCGCGGCAGGGCAGGCATTCAGGAAGAAGCGGGGCAGGCTCACCCGCTCATGATCCCACGGCGGCTTCCCTGTTTCGATAAGCTGGATGTTCTGGAGGATTCTTGGTCGACGCACTCCTGCAAGCTGCACCCTGGTGGGCCTGGGCCGGATTCCACGGCTTTGTGTTCCTGATGCTGGCTCTGGATCTGGGCGTCTTCAACCGCCGGGTCCATGCCCCCACCGTGCGCGAGGCCGGCATCTGGAGCGGGGTCTGGATCTGCCTGGCCCTGCTCTTCAACGGCCTCATCTTCCAGGCGGGTGGCGCCCAGAAGGGCATGGAGTGGTTCACGGGCTACGTGCTGGAGAAGTCCCTCAGCGTGGACAACCTCTTTGTCTTCGTGCTCGTGTTCCAGGGCTTCCAGGTGGACCTGCGCCACCAGCACCGGGTGCTGTTCTGGGGCGTGCTGGGGGCCCTGATCATGCGGGCAGTGATGATCCTGGCGGGGACGGCCCTCCTGAACCGCTTTGAGTGGATGATGTATGTCTTTGGTGGCTTCCTGATCTACACCGGCGTGAAGATGCTGCTGGTGGAGGAGAAGGAGTCCGACCCCACGCAGAACGCCCTGGTGCGCACCTTCCGAAGGTTCGTGCCCTTTGCCGAAGATGGTGGCCACGAGCGCTTCTGGGTGGTTCGAGAGGGGCGCCGCCTGGCCACCCCCATGCTGCTGGTGCTCATCACCATCGAAGTGACCGACCTGGTCTTCGCCGTGGACTCCATTCCGGCCGTGTTGGCAGTGACCAGGGACCCCTTCGTGGTCTACACCTCCAACATCTTCGCCATCATGGGCCTGCGGAGCCTCTACTTCCTGCTGGCCAAGATGATGGACCGCTTCCATCGCCTCAAGATTGGACTGGCTGTGGTGCTGGCCTTCGTGGGCATCAAGATGTGCCTGGCGAAGTGGCTCAAGACCGGGTTGGGCATCTCCGAGCACACGCTGATTTGGACAAGTCTCCTGTTCATCGCCGCGGTGCTGGCGGGCAGCATCGTGGCCAGCCTGGCCTGGCCGGCTGAGCACGACGAGGCTGAATGATGCGGGTCTGGCGCCATGCCCTGGAGGATGCCCCGGCCGAGGGTCCCTTCGTGGTGACCCTGGGGACCTTCGACGGCGTGCATGCGGGACACCGACGCCTCCTCCGACAGGCCGCTGAGCGGGCCCGCGGCATCGGCCAGCAGGCGGCGGTGGTGACCTTCGACCCCCACCCCACGGTGGTGGTGGCGCCCCAGCGCCGGCCCCGACTTCTCATGACCCTGGAGCAGCGCCTGGAGGCTTTTCGCTCCGAAGGGGTGGATCTGGCCTGGGTGATCCCCTTCAGCCGGACTTTCTCCGAGCTGGAGCCCCTGGCTTTCCTGGACCGCATCCAGCAGGTGCTCTCCCCCGTGGAGCTGCATGTGGGGCGGGCTTTCTGTTTTGGGCGGGACCGCAGCGGGACGGTGGAGACCCTCGAAGCCTGGGGCGCCGCTCACGGCTGCCAGGTCCACACCCTGGCTCTGCGGGCCCCGGATGGCGGTCGCCTGTCCAGCACCCGGGTGCGGGAGGCATTGGACCAGGGGAACGTGGAGGAAGCGGCCAGCTTTCTGGGCCACCCCTACACCCTGACCGGCGTGGTGGTGGAGGGCGATCGGCGCGGCCGGCACCTGGGCTTCCCCACCGCCAACCTGGCCTGGGAACAAGAACAATTGCCGGCCTACGGGGTCTACGTCACCGAGGCGACGCTGCCCCACCACGGGGGGTCCCACCTGGGCCTCACCAATGTGGGCGAGAAGCCCACCTTCGAAGGCCAGCGCCTTACCGTGGAGACCCACCTGCCTGGCTTCGTGGACGACCTCTATGGTGCCCGCATGTCCCTGCGGTTCCTGCATCGGCTCCGGGGCGAGGTCCGCTTCGCCACCGTGGACGAGCTGCGGGCCCAGATCATCGTGGATGTCGCCACGGGCACGGACTGGTGGAAGGCCCACGGGCCAGGACAGGGCCCACCGGAGGCCTGATCTCAATTGGCCTTCAAAGAGCTAAAGATCACCACCAGGGTTCGGTCTTCTGTTGATTGCGTGTTGATACGAGAGCCGAAAGCGGGTTGGAGCTCAGCTGGCGACGTCGACGCGCCAGCGGGTCAGGGGGCGCTCGGTCAGGTCCCAAAGCTGGAAGCCCTGGGGCAGGCGGCCGACGCCGAGCCGCTGGCGGACCAGGGCCCGGGCGGCCTCCAGGTTGTCGGCCTGGATGGGGCCGTACTCCATGAAGTAGCCGCTGAACTTGTAGCCATAGCTGCGAGGGGAGGTCGGCATGGGGTCTCC
>CAIRQL010000069.1 GCA_903880675.1 uncultured Holophagaceae bacterium
TCTCAGACCCGACCTCTATTCAGGCCAAGACCCTTCAACTGGTTGGTGTGGCGTAGGCAGATTTGTGCAAAATGGAATCACACCTAAAGCCAATGGCAGTGCGGATCTTCTACGCTTTTCCGCTATAAACTTCGGGCAGAAGCGATTTGTGTTCGTGGCGACTCTGGGACACGGCCGCCGGGAGTATGCGGAGATCTGCTTTGGGCTGCGCCAGAGGGATTGGATCCTCGGGATCGAGCATGCTTTTAGCTATTTCGTCCGTCCTGAAAAAGTGGGCTCTGACCTCACACGACGGCTGCAGTGAGCCAGGCCCAAATAAGCGCAAAAAGTCGCCCGAGGCGGGCGAGGATCTTTCTTAGGTTGTGTCCTACGGCGCAGAGAACGGCATTCTGGGCATCACCGAGCGCGCCCTTCAACCAGTTCCGGCCCAACTTGCCGTCTGCTTTCTGGTCTGAAGTTCCATATGAACCCAGCGAGAATTCCCAGTCCCTGCTTGGGTTTTTGTCAAATCGGGGTGCTTGGATTCTGACTACCGTGCGGGGTTGAGGCCCAGCAGATCGAAGGCTTTCTGCTGGACAAGGCTGGGCGTTGGATACAGGGTCAGCGTGGCCTTCTCGGCCTGGTTGAAGCGCAGGGTGTTGCGGGTATAGGCGGCGAGCTCGCGCATGAGGTCGCGGTAGCGCATCACCTTCATGCCATCCCCATTCAAGCCCGTGGCCTTCTTGCCGGCGTGGGGCCTTGGTTCCTTCTCGGCCCAGAGCAGCGGTTCCCAGGCTTGGCGTAGGTGCCACTCCACGTGATACGCGAGCATGCAAAGGAACACGTGCGCCCTCACGCGGTTCTCCAGCCGGTGATGGATGGGCCGGATCTGCAAGTCCACATCCTTGAGGCTGCGGAAGGCCCGCTCCACCTTGGACAGCGCTTGGTAGGCGGCCTTGGTCTGCTCGGTGTTCATTTGCTCGGCCGGCACCTTCGTCCGGATGACGTAGATACCATCCAGCGCTGCCTCCTGGGCGATCACGCCGACTCGACGATGCCAGCTCAGCCCGTCCTCCTGGATCAGGATGCGGAAATACTTCCCCATCCCCGTCTTGGCCAAGGCCTTCCCCGTCGCCATACCAATATCACCAGCGCCGTGCAGGGGCTTGGTCTTTCGCTGAGTCGCGTCCTGTACCTTCTGGAGGTGCCGCTCCGTTGTCTGGAGAAGATCCTCCCGGCGCATCACGCTGCGTTCCTTGATGTAGGGATTGAAGCAGACAATCAGCCGTTCCCCTGGGAAGTCCGGGTGCTGGATCTCCGCAATAGGCGCCGTGTCAAACAGGCTTGGTGTGATCACCCGGGCCTCGGCCAGCTTCCGAACGCTTGTCTCTTTCAGGGCCGTCACCCAGTCCAACCCCAGAGGCTCCAATTCTTCACGGATGGTTGTCTCTGACACCATGCCGCGGTCTCCCACCAGCACCACATGGTCAAGCCCGAACCGGCCCTTCAGCTTCTTCACCTGGTTGGCCACGGTCTGGTGGTCGTTGGTGTTGCCCTCGAATACTTCCACAGCGACGGGGCAGCCCTCCGAGTTGCAGGGCAGGCCGTAGGTGATCTGCATGCGGTCGCGGCGGTGATCCCGCGAATAGCCGAACCTCGCCAGCGGGCAGTGCTTCCCCTCCATGTACGAGGACGACACGTCATAGAGCACCAGGCGGCCGTTCGTCAGTTGCTTCCTAGCGAGAGCGTCCTCGATCTTCCCCTGGCGCTCGACGGGCTAATCCATGGCTGTGTACAGCTCGTTCTCGTCTGCCCCTTCCACGCCCAGCACCTGGCCCAGCGTGGAGGATCTGGAGCCTTCCAGCAGCAGTCCCGACAAGGACAGCTTGACAATGAGGACCCCATAGCCAGTGTTTCCGGCCTTGGGATCGGGTTGTCTGAAACAGAAGGGGCAGGACTCATATTATCTTTGGTCTAGTTTTTCCGGGGGGACGTCACCTGTTACCTTGTTGTACTATGAAGTAATGAACTCCAAAGCCCATGCTGACGCAATTCCCTGGAAGACCGAATTTTGGCCGCAACAATGGAGGATAGCGATAAGTTGGTTAGCGGTTTTTTTTATGCTTCAGGCTTTTGTGCCAATACTATTTTTTATCAAGGGACCAATCATCGCAGGTCAAATGGGAGCAATGTTCCAGATTTATAATGGCGCCAATTCTTTTTCGAAGTCATGGCTATATGCTGTTGGCCCAAATTTCGGGATCCTAGGGAAAAAAGGGAATAGCAGAATTAAAAAATCTTGTAAATAAACCAATTTATAGGGATATATTTAGTTCTATAGTCTTTAGTTTTGCTGCATTTATAATTGTATTGGCATCACTAGTGTCCGGTTGAGCGCAGTAAGTGAGCTTGTAGGGTTAGGTTTTCCAAGTCTTTCCAATCAATATTCCTTGGTGGCGATTTGAACGGCGGAAACGGAATTTCGGGTGGTTTCCTGGGGTTGGACCCCAGGGGGCAGCGCCATGAATTCCGGGAAGACGATGGTCACCCA
>CAIRQL010000070.1 GCA_903880675.1 uncultured Holophagaceae bacterium
AGCATGTACTCGGGCCGGTCCCGCAGGAACAGCACCGCCAGGCCGAACATGAGCAGGGGGCCGATGACCCAGTTCTGCAGCAGGGATAGGCCCAGCACCTTCTTGTTGCGGAAGACCAGGTGCAGCTCCTCGTACTTCACTTTGGCCAGGGGTGGATACATCATGACGATGAGGCCCACGGCCAGGGGCACGCTGGTGGTGCCCACATTGAAGGCGTTGATGGCCCGGTTGAAGGCGGGCACCCCGTAGCCCAGGAGCACGCCCAGGCCCATGGCCAGGAAAATCCACAGGGTCAGGTAGCGGTCCAGGAAGGAGAGGCGCTTGCTGTCGCTCATGGGATCCTCCAGTTCAGGCGGACTTGCGGGCGGAGATGATGAGGCTGGTGACGAAGTCGGAGGCCCTGGTGCCCGGCGGGAGCAGGCTCAGCAGGTGGTGGGTCATGGGGTCGTCCAGGGGGAGCATGGCCTCGATGGCCTCGCCCTTGGGGAGGAAGGCCCTATCCACCAGGCCCGCGGCCTGCACCATGGCCTGGAGGTCGGCGAGGAGGGGGGCCCCGGAGATACAGCCCACCAGGGCGATGACGCTCTCCCGCACGGCCTCGGGCAGGGGCTGCAGCAGCACCATGTCCGAGATGGAGACCCGGCCACCGGGCTTCAGCACCCGGGCGATCTCCCGCCACACGGCGGGCTGATCCGGACTCAGGTTCAGGACGCAGTTGGAGAGCACCACATCCACCGAGGCATCCGGCAGGGGGATGGCCTCGATCTGCCCATGGTGGAAGACCACATTGTCCAGCCCCGTGCGGCGCCGGAACGAGGCCGCGTTGGTGCGCGCCTTGGCCACCATGTCCCGGGTCATGTCCACCCCGATGGCCTGGCCCTCGGGGCCCACCCGCTGGGCCGCTAAAAACACATCCAGGCCCGCTCCACTACCCAGGTCCAGCACGGTCTCGCCGGGCTTCAGCTCCGCCATGGCGGTGGGGTTGCCACAGGACAAGCCCAGGTTGGCGCCCTCGGGCAGGGTGGCCAGGTCCTCGGCCGAGTAGCCCACGCCCTGGGCCACCTCATCGATGCGGCCACCGCCACAGCAGCCGGACTGGGGGCCGCAGCAGCCCCCGCCGATGCGGGCGATGCGCCCATAGGCGTCCTGGACCTTGAGGTGGGTGGGATGGAGGGTGGGTTCCATGGTCACTCCGGGATCAGAGGCAGTGGGGGTCGCGACAGCCACCGCCGCAGCAGTCCTGCCAGAGGTAGTCCGTCAGGGCCCGCAGCTCATCGAAGCGGACGGCGTAGCGGATGGTGGTGCCCTGGCGCTCGGCCTTGAGCAGGCCAGCCTCCGTGAGGTCGGCCAAGTGGTGGCTGAGGGTCGAGGCCGGCAGACCCAGGAGGGCCTGGACCTGCCCCGCCGGCGTGCCCTCCACAGGACCCTGCACCAGGGCCCGCACAATGGCCAGCCGGCCCGCATGGGCCAAGGCCTTCAGCTGCCGGGTGATGTGGGGGAGGGTGGGGTTGCCTGGGGAGATCATGGCTTAATTCTAAATTTCTAGAAATAAGAAATCAAGCCCCCAAATTGACCTTTCGAGACTTTTTCAACCCTCCAGGGAAACCTACTTGGCGCAGCCGCAGTCGTCGCCGCAGTCGCCCTTGGCCTTGCCCTCGGCTTCGCAGGCACAGTCGTCCCCGCAGTCGCCCTTCTCTTTGCCCTCGGTCTCGCAGCAACCGCCGCCGCCGCAACAGCCGCCCCCTTCGGTGAGGGTTGACTCGGCCAGGGCCAGCATCATCTGGTGGGGGTCACCCTTGACCCGCAGGGCCATGTTCACGGCCTGGATCATGTCGTCCTTGGAGACCCCGAGGGCCTCGAGGCGGGCCTGGTGGGCCCGGAAGGCGCGCTCAGCATTGGCCCCGATGGCCGCTCCGAGGGCGATGAGGTTCATGGTCGTTTCATTAAGGCCGGACTCGGTCGGAGCGTCCGTCTGGGGCTCGGTCTGGGACTGGGTGGACATGGAGGCTCCTTGGGGGTGAAGGGGAAGGTCAGACGAGGTCGGACACGGGGTCCGGTTGAGGGGAGGGGGCCCCGGCGGCGCTGCGCAGGGCCAGGGCCTGGGCGCGGTCCCGGGCCAGCTCAGGCTCGGCGGCGGCCATGAGGGGCCAGACCGCGTCCATGACTGGCCGGGCCTCGGCCGCCTCGGTCAGGGCGACGTGCACCCACCGGCCCACCTTCCGCTCCTGCACCAGCCCGGCCCGACGGAGGTCTGTCAGGTGCTCCGAGACGGTAGAGGGCGCCAGCTGCAGCACCTCGGCCACCTCGCAGACGCAGAGCTCCCCATCCCGCAGCAGGGCAATAATCCGCAGGCGCACGGGGTGCGCCAGGGCTTTGAGGAGGTCCACCAGGGGACGCAGGGAATCTGTTGTCATTTCTCGTTTTTCCGAACAGCAAGCAGAATACCCTCGATTCCAGGGCTTGCCATACCTCAACACATGAGGTTTCCTGTTAGCAGCCTTCTCCGGAGATCCCATGCTGCGGCCCACCCCCGCCTTTCTGTCGCTGGCCCTTGCCGGCATCCTCCAGGCCCAGTCACCCTTTCCAGCGGCCGCCCCAGTCGTTTCCCCGGTGCCCGTGTTGGCCAGCTACCCGGATACCCCGGCAGGCAAGCTGCTGAAGGAGATCAAGGAGCACAGCGAGGTGGTGGCCCGGGTGGAGCACCTGGCAGACATGATCGGCCCCCGCCTCACGGGCTCCCAGCAGCTGCGGCAGGCCCAGGCCTGGGCCATGGCCGAAGCCAAGGCCCTCGGCGCGGTGAATGTCCACGAGGAGGCCTATGACCTGGGTCTGGCTTGGACCCGTGGGGTGGACAGCGCCCGCCTGCTCACCCAGAACGGCATCCGGTTCCGGGTGGATCAGCTGGCCTGGACAGCGGCGACCCCCGGCCCAGTGCAGGGCGAGCTGCTGCTGGTGGATGCCCGCAACCTAGAGGAGCTGCAGGCCTTCAAGGGCCGCCTGAAGGGGAGGATCCTGCTGCGCACCAACCCCGACGACAAGCGGCCGCCCCTGCCCCGCGGCGGCGGCGGCGACATGGCGGCCTTCCAGGCGGAACAGGTGGCCATGACCCGCTTCCTGCTCGATGAAGGCACCCTGGCCGTCCTCATGATGTCGGGCCGCAAGAACGGGCTCAGCTTCACCACGGCCGGTGGCGGGCGGGACCCCAAGCGGATCACGGTCCCGTCTGCGTACCTGCCCCAGGAGCCCTACCGCATGCTGCTCCGCCTGGTGGCCCGCAAGGAGCCCGTGAAGCTGGAGCTGTCCCTGGGCGGCACCTTCTCGGCCCAGCCGGTCCAGGCCCACAACGTCATCGCCGATATCCCTGGCACAGACCTGGCCAGCGAAGTCGTCATCCTCGGCGGCCACCTGGATAGCTGGGACCTGGGCACGGGCGCCACGGACAATGCCACGGGCAGCGCCGTCGCCCTGGAGACGCTGCGGGCGCTGAAGGCCACGGGCCTCAAGCCCCGGCGCACCCTCCGCATCATCCTGTGGAGCGGCGAAGAGCAGGGCCTGCTGGGCTCCCGGGCCTACGTGGAGGCCCACAAAGCCGAAATGGACGCCGTCCAGGCTGTACTGGTCCACGACATGGGCACGGGCATGGTGAAGGGCTTCGATCTGCAGGGCCGGGAGAACTGCCGGGGCCTCATGGCCCAGGCCATCGCTCCCCTCAATGACCTGGGGGTGCGGGAGCTATCCCTCCGCACCATGAACGGCACGGATCACGCCTCCTTCGACCGGGTGGGTGTGCCCGCCTTTGCCGCCATCCAGGAGCCCGTCGACTACTTCGAGGGCACCCACCACTCCCAGATGGACTACGCCGACCACCTGAAGCCGGACCAGCTGATCCAGGGCGCCCAGGCCATGGCCGTCGCGACGTGGGAGCTGCTCAACATGCCCGGCCGCCTGCCCCACGGCACCGTGGCCCGCCCGGCCCGGCCCGCCGGCGAGGCCACCCCAGCGCCACGGCCCTGAATCCCAGCCGTTCCCACTAGGCCTTGCCGGCGGCCAGCCGCTGGAGGGTCTCCAGGGCCTCGGTGGGGCCCATGATCAGAATCTCGTCCCCAGCCTGAAAGCGCTCATCCCCCGACGGATTAAAGCGGAGCCCTGCGCCCGGGTGCACCAGGCCCACCAGCAGCGCCCCCGTGGCATGGCGGAGCCGCGCTTCCCGGAGGGTCTGGCCGACAAGGGCTGAGTTCGGTGCGATGGCGATGCGCTCCAGGCCCAGCTCCAGCTGTTCCTGCTGCAGCACCACATCGAAGAAGTTCATCATCTCCGGCTTCAGCAGGAGGCCCGCCATGCGGCGGCCGCCGATCTCGTAGGGGCTGACGATGTGGTCGGCGCCGGCGGCCTTGAGCTGGCGCTCGGTGCCCAGCTTGGCGCTGCGGGCTACCACCGGGAGGTCGGGACGGAGCTGCTTCACGGTGAGGGTCACCAGCACGTTGTCGGCATCGGTGGTGAGCGCTGTGATCAGGCCCCGGGCATGCCGCACACCGGCCCGCTCCAGGACGAGGTCGTCCATGGCGTTGCCGTAGAGGATCAGCTCCCCGGCAAAGCGGGGGCTGCGGCCCTTGGTCTCGTCCTGCTCGACGATGACGAAGGGGACGCCCGCCTTCTTGAGTTCCCAGGCGGCCTGGAAGCCCATCTTCCCGAAGCCGCAGACGATGACGTGGTCCTTGAGTTCGTCCAGCTGCTTCTGCATGCGCCGCTCCATGAGGTAGCCCCGGAGATCGCCCTCGAGGAGCAGGGCGGTGAGGTTCGACAGGGCATAGGTGGCCACGCCCAGGCCGATGATGAGGTAGAAGATGGTGAACAGCTTGGTGCGGGCGGTCACCTCGCCCAGCTCCCGGAAGCCCACCGTGAATAGGGTGGTGATGGCCATGTAGAAGCTGTCCAGCGCCCCCAGGCGGGACAGGTAGTGGTAGCCCAGGGCGCCGGCCAGGATGACCACGGCCAGCAGGACGAGGGCATAGCGCAGGCGCTGGAGGGGGGCGTCGGCGTGGCCAGTGCCCGGGGGATGGGGGAAGGGATGGGTGAGCCGCATGTCAGCCCCCCAGGCCCTGACGGATGGCGAAGTTGGCGGTGCACAGGGCCACGAGGCGACCCCCCACGGTGAGACGGCACTCCACAATGGCACCCCGCCCGGAGAACCGGAGGATGGACGCATCGGCCAGGACCTCGCCCCGGGCTGGCTCCAGGTAGCGGATGTGCAGGTCGGAGGTGGCGAAGGGCATGGCCCCATCGAAGGCCGTGCACACAGCCATCGCCCCCGTGAGGTCCGCCATGGAGGCCAGCACCCCGCCGTTCACATTGCCCCGAGGGCCATTCACCACGCAGCGGGTGGGCACCAGGCGCATGACGGCCCGGCCTGGCTCCAGGCTGTCGATGGTGAGGCCCCAGTCCCGGATCAGCTCCCAGGGATGGAAGCGGGTGCGCAGACGCTCCACGAGATCCGGCGCAAGGGTCTCTGGAAGGTGCGGTTTGGGCATGTTTCAGTGTACCCGGCCCGGGAAAAGCTAGAGGCCCAGGGCCTGAACCAGCGTGTCGGCCATGGCCTTGAAGGACAGGGTCTGGGGGCTGGCCGGATGCTCGGCAACGAGGGGCTTGCCGCTGTCGCCACCCATGCGGATGGCCAGGTCGATGGGCACCTCGCCCAGGAAGGGCAGGCTCATGCGGGCGGCGGCGGCCTTGACACCGCCGTGGCCGAAGATCTGGGTCTCCTGGCCGCAGCCCGGGCAGAGGAAGCTGCTCATGTTCTCGATGACCCCCAGGATGGGGACCTTGACCGTGGAGAACATCCCGATGGCCTTCTTGGCATCCAGGAACGCCACATCCTGCGGGGTGCTCACGATGACAGCCCCATCCACCTGGGCGTTCTGGATGAGGGTCAGCTGCACATCCCCAGTGCCCGGCGGCAGATCGATGAGGAGCACGTCCAGGTCGCCCCAGGCCACGTCCTTGAGGAACTGCTGGAGAGCCTTGTTGAGCATGGCCCCGCGCCAGATGATCGGGCGGTCCTCCTCAACAAGCACGCCCATGGACATGACCTTCACGCCGAAGGCCTCCAGGGGCATGATCTGGCCGTCCGGCGTCGCCAGGGGCGAGTCCTTGAGGCCCAGCATCATGGGGATGGAGGGGCCGTAGATGTCCGAGTCCAGCAGGCCCACTCGCAGGCCCTTCTCGGCCATGGCCACGGCCAGGTTCACGGTGACGGTGCTCTTGCCGACGCCACCCTTGCCCGAGCCCACCACCACGCAGCGCTTGATGCCCGGGATCAGGTTCTTGAACTCCACCTGGGGGGCCTTCTCCCAGCCCACCTCGATGTCCACCCCGCCCACCCCGGGCTGGGCCAGGATCAACTCCTCCAGGGCCTGCTTCATGGCCTGGACGCGGTCCTGGAAGCTCTCCGCCAGCTGCAGCAGCACGGTCACGCGGTCCTCGGTGACGTCGATGCCCCGCACGGCCTTGAGGGCCATAAGGGTGCTCTCGGTGCCCGGGACCGTGTAGGCGTTCAGGGCTTCAAACAGGGCGGCGCGGCTGATCTTGGTCATGCGGTTCTCCAGCCCATCAGTCTGCCACGGCGGATCCGAGTCAGAACACGCAACCTTCGCCCTGCCTGCTCCACGGCGCCCACCCGTTGGAAGGATCTGCCTTGATCTTCGGCCCATTTCAGGCACAATCAGAGGTTCGGCGCCCCATCGGGGGCAGCCCGAACGGTCCGCCCGGACCCACCCCAACGAGAGGGCAGCGTCCGCTGCCAGGTAGGAGGAACCCATGAGCACTGAAATCCTGATCGTTCCCAAGCGCGAAACCTTTGGCAAGGCCGCTGTCCGCGACCTCAAGAAGAGCGGCATGATCCCGGCCGTCGTCTACGGCCTCAACGAACCCCCGGTGGCCATCGCCATCAGCCCCAAGGTCGTGGCCCGCGTGCTGGCCAGCGACACCGGCATGAACTCTGTCATGTTCCTCCAGCGCGAGGGCACCGACATCAAGCGCCACGTCATCATCAAGGACCTGCAGCGCGACCCCATCACCTCCCGCCTGCGCCACGTGGACTTCATGCGTGTCGACATGGCCCTGAAGGTGCGCGTCAAGGTGCCGGTGCGCCTCGTGGGTACCTCCATTGGCGTCAAGGCCATGGGCGGCGTCCTCGACTTCGCCCACCGCGAGATCGAGATCGAGTGCCTGCCCACCTTCATCCCCGCCCACATCGATGTGGACATCACCAACCTGGCCGTGGGTGACAGCGTCCGCTTCGAGCAGATCGACCTGGGCACCAACGTGCTCATCACCGGCGATGCCCACCAGGTGGTCTGCTCCGTGCGTGGCAAGGCCGCCGAGGAAGAGCTCGCCGTCCCCGCCGCCGCCGAGCCCGAAGTGGCCAAGAAGGGCAAGAAGGAAGATAAGAAGTAGCTCTTTTTACCTTGATGCTTCTGTGCAACAAACGCGGCCTTGGCCGCGTTTGTTGTTAACGCGCAGATGAAATCTGCGCGCTTGGGACCAAATTCATGTGGACATTGGTACCTCTAGGCAACCCTGGCCCTGAATACCAGGACACCCGACATAACCTCGGTCGGCTGCTGCTGCAGCGCTGGATGGCGGACCGGAACCTCACGCCTGCCCCTCGCAAGCGGTTCCCCTCCGGCACCCTCTATCCCCTGACACCGGGCCTGCAGGCCCTGGTGCCGAGCACCTACATGAACCTCTCGGGCGAGGCCTGCGCCCAGGCTGAGACCACGGGCATCTACCCCCGCCGGATGGTCCTGCTCCACGATGACAAGGACCTGCCCCTGGGGCTGGGGCGCTTCCGCCTGGATGGCTCGGACGGTGGCCACAATGGCCTGCGCTCGGTCTTCGACTGCCTGGGCAACCGGGACATCGCCCGCCTGAGGCTGGGGATCGGCCCCTTCCAGCGCCCTCTGGTGGACTTCGTGCTGGAGCCCTGGACCAAGCCCGAGTGGGAAGTCATCGGCCGCCTGGACGCTCCCTTCGCCCGCTTCCTGGAGCTCCTCGGCGCTGCCGAAGCCCTGGATGGGCTGGGCAACCAGGTCAACGGTGCGCCGTTCTGGGGTCTGCCTCCGACAGCAGATGCAGCCACTGCCCCTGCGTCCCCGGCAGGCTGAGGACTTTCCATTGATCTCCAAGGCATTTTGGGAGAAACTGGTCCTTCGCGTCCTCCGCTGGAGGGCTCTTCCTTGCTCCCGGAATCCATGGGGGCTTCACATCCACAAGGAGGAACGATGCGTCGCTACGAGACCATCTTCATCGCCTCCCCTACGCTGACTGACGAACAGGCTGATGAGCTCGTCAAGCTGTACGAGGGGATTATTGCCGAGCAGGGTGGCGAGCTGCTCAAGACCGACAAGTGGGGCCGCAAAAAGCTGGCCTACGAAGTCCAGAAGTTCAGCGAAGGGTACTTCACCCTGTTCGAGCTGAATGCCGGGCCCACGCTCATCGCTGAGCTGGAGCGCCGCTTCCGCAACAACGATGTGGTGATCAAGTACATGAGCGTCCGCATGGACGTGGCTGAGAAGGCCGCCGGCCGCACCAAGCAGCGCATCGAGCGCGAAGCCAAGCGCAAGGCCCAGGCCGGGATCAAGGAACGTTCCGCTGAAGAGGTGATGGGATGAAGCGCCGCGCCGATGCCAAGAAGGGCAAGCCCAAGAAGAAGAAGGCTTTTGGGGGACGACGCGCCAAGTTCTGTAAGTTCTGCGTCGAGAAGTCCCTCATGATCGACTACAAGGATGTGAAGACCCTCCAGGCCTTCACCCCGGAGCGCGGCAAGGTGCTCCCCCGTCGCACCAGCGGCGTGTGTGCCGTCCACCAGCGCGAGCTCGTGGAAGCCATCAAGCGGGCCCGCAACATCGCCCTGCTGCCCTTCGCCACCGATTAGTCATCCAAAGCAGTCCCAGAAAAGCCGCCCTCGGGCGGCTTTTCTGTTTCTAAGCGGTCGTGTCACCGGCACTTCGTGGGGAGATCCCTGACACTGTCCCCCATCTAAAGATTGTCATAATTTTGTCACAACCCTTATGATGCCTTTATTTAGTAGACATTGACCACCCGGACATGGTTTATTTGTGTCGCCTCTGGCGCTTCCTGAACAGGCAGGCTCTGCCCGCCGCCCCTCACGCCACCCCACCGCCTTCCTGCGAGCCGACCATGCGCCGACCCTCCACCCTCCCCGCCCTGCTCTCGGGCCTCGCCCTCGTCGTGGCAGCGTCCGGGCTCTACGCCGCCGACCCCACGCCCCTGCCCGCCGACCCGGCCCCCAAGAAAGCTGCGGAGAAGCCCAAGAAGCCCAAGAAGGAAGACATCCCTTCCGCCGTGGTCGTCGTCTCAGCCACCCGGACAGAGCGCGCCGAGAAGGAGACCACCACCACGGTGACCGTGACCACCGAGAAGGAGCTGGAACGGCAGCTGGTGGGCAACATCCTGGACCTGACCCGGTTTGAAGCCGGCGTGGAAGTGGGCAACGACCCCAGCCGCAAGGGCGCCTCCAGCTACAGCATCCGTGGCGTCAGCGGCAATCGCGTGCTGATCCAGGTGGATGGCGTGAGTGTTCCCGATGGCGCCGAAGCCGGGCGCGGCATGAGCCGGGACTATGTGGATGTGGATGCCCTCAAACGCGTGGAGATTCTGCGCGGCGGCGGCTCCGCCCTCTACGGCAGCGACGCCCTCGCCGGCGTGGTGACCTACACCACCAAGGATGCTTCGGATGTGCTGAGCCCCGAGGGCCGCTTTGGCGGTGGCTTGAAGGTCGGCTACGCCAGCGTCGACAACCAGAAGTCCACCACCGCCACCGTGGCCGGGCGCTCCGGAAACCTGGATGGCATCGTGGTGGCCACGCGGCGCCTGGGCAATGAATACACCCCGATCCTGGGCACGCCCAACCCCCTCAACCTCGAGACCAAGAGCGTGCTGGCCAAGCTGGGCTGGAAGCCCAACGAGGCCAACCAGCTGCGCCTGGGCTTCCAGGGCTACCACCGGGACGCGGAGACCAACCTGCTCAGCCTGCGGGCGCTGGCCCTGGGCAGCACGACCACCTGGATCATCGATGACCGCGCCAAGGACAGCAACCGCCGCAGCCAGTTCAACCTCGAGCATGTGTTCGAAGATGACACTGCCTTCCTGCAGCGGGTGGAGTGGCGCGCCTTTTACCAGACCGCCAAGAGCATGGAGCACACCGACGAGTACCGGGAGCGCCGCACGCCCCTCCCCTATCTGGAGACGGTGCGCAACACCGACTACACCTTCGATCAGACCCAGTGGGGGCTGCGCTCCCAGGCGGAACGGCGCTTCAGCCTGGGCGGCTGGGCCCACCGCCTCCTGTTCGGCTTCGACCTGAACCGCACCGAGATCACGGAGCCCTATGACCGCACCCAGGTGACCCTGAGTGGGACCGGTGCCGGCACCAGCACCAAGACCGTTGTCGGCCAGCTCTACCCCATCAAGCTCATCCCTGATTCCACCACCTCCACCACCGGGGCGTTCGTCCAGGCGGAGGTCCTGAGTCCCAATGGCATGTGGTCCGTGGTCCCTGGGCTGCGCTTTGATCGCTACGCCCTGACCCCCCACCCGGATGCGGACTACCAGCGCGGCAACAGCCTGAACTCAACCCCGGCCGCGATCACCAACTCCGTGGTCACCCCCAAGCTGGGCGTGGTCGGCAAGTGGGATGAGACCTGGAGCAGCTACGCCCAGCTCGCCAAGGGCTTCCGCAACCCGCCCTACGACTACACCAACTTCACCATGTTCTCCCCCTCCTCGGGCTACGTGATCCTGCCCAACCCCAACCTGAAGCCGGAGCAGAGCACCAGCATCGAAGTCGGCATGCGCGGCGAAGGCAGCTCCTGGAGTGCCAGTGCGGCGGCCTTCACCAACCGCTACCGCAACTTCATCACCGATGTGATCCTGCCGGACCTGGACCCCGTCTACGGCCTGCAGCAGTTCCAGTACCAGAACGTGCAGGACGTCAAGGTCCAGGGCGCAGAGCTGCGCGCCGGCTGCGTCTTCCTGGACAACTGGCGTTCCAACCTGAGCCTGGCCTACGCCAAGGGCGAGAACCTGAACACCGGCAAGCCCATCAACAGCATCGCACCGGTCAAGAGTGTGGCGGGCATCGGCTACCACCAGGGCGACGCCTGGGGCGTGGATGCCACCCTGACCACCGTACTCGCCAAGAGCGGCAGCAGCGTGGACCAGGACCTGCTGGACAGCAGCTACTCGCCGCGGCCGCACTTCCTCTCCCCCAGCTTCAGCAAGCTCGATGTGCTGGCTTTCAAGTCCATGAACTGGAACGGCAGCTGGCGCCTGCAGGCCGGCGTCTTCAACGCCCTGAACCGCACCTACTGGCGCTGGGAAGAGGTGCGCAACCTGTACCAGGGTGACTCCTATGTCCCCCGCTTCTCCCAGCCTGGCCGTAACTTCAGCGTGAGCCTGACCTACAGCTGGAAGTAGGCCCGTCCCTTACCGTCCAAACGCGGGGGCTTCGGCTCCCGCGTTTTTCCTTTAAGCTGGACCCATGTCCGAACCCACCCCCGAGCTCCGACTTCCCATGCCCTTGCGCAAGCAGAAGGCCATCCAGGCCGCCTGGAAGCCGCTCCTGCTCCAGTGGCTGCTGCCGGGCGCCGGGTACTGGGTCATCGGCGAGAAGACCCGGGCCAAGGTGTTCCTGGCCGTGTGGGCGGTCTTCTGTGTCCTGGGTGCCGCCCAGATGCAGGTGGGGGCCGTGGAGGGCGTGAAGGGCGGCGTGTTCGTCCCCCTGATCGGCGTCTGGATGCCCACCCTCGGGGCCCTCGGCACCGCCGGCATCGGCCCCGTCTACGTCATCCTTGCCTATGCCTTTGGCGGCCTGGGCACGGAGCCCGTGCGCACCCTCACCCAGGAGTACGGTGCCACCTACGTGATGGTGGCCGGCCTCCTGAACTGGCTCTGCTGCTTTGATCTGTGGGACCGCGTCACGGGCCGCTGGGTGTTCCGGCTGCCGAAGGACGAGCAGGTCGAGATCGCCAGGGGCGAGTAGCCCCTACCCCTGGGTGCGGGCGGACTTGGCCAGCAGCTGGGTGCGGATGAAGGCGTCGAGGTCGCCGTCCAGGACCTTCTGGGTCTGGCTGGTCTCCTCACCCGTCCGGTGGTCCTTGACCATCTGGTAGGGCTGGAGGACATAGCTGCGGATCTGGCTGCCCCAGGCCACGTCGGCCTTCTCGCCGCTGGCGGCGGCCACCTTGTCCAGGAACTTGCGCTGCTCCACCTCGTAGAGGCGGCCCTGCAGCACCTTCAGGGCCGTCGCCCGGTTCTTGATCTGGCTGCGCTCGTTCTGGCAGCTGACCACGATGCCCGTGGGCAGGTGGGTGAAGCGCACGGCGGACTCGGTACGGTTCACGTGCTGACCGCCGGCGCCACTGGCCCGGAAGACATCGATCTTCAGGTCCTTTTCCGGAATGTCCACGTTGATGGTGTCGTCCAATTCGGGGCTCACATAGACGGCAGCAAAGCTGGTGTGCCGGCGTTTGGCGGCGTCGAAGGGGCTGATGCGCACCAGGCGATGGACCCCCGCCTCGGCCCGCAGGTAGCCGTAGGAGAAGGGGGCATCCACGATGAAGGTGGCGCCCTTGATGCCGGCTTCCTCCCCGTCCTGGTAGTCGATCATCTCCGTGGCCCAGCCCTTGGACTCGCAGAAGCGCAGGTACATGCGCAGCAGCATGGCCGCCCAGTCCTGGCTCTCGGTGCCACCCGCCCCGGGGGCGATGGCCACGATGGCGTGGTTGCTGTCCAGGTCGCCACTCAGCATCATGCGCAGCTCGGCATCCTCCACCCCCTTGCGGAGGTCCACCTCCACAGCCTCAGCCTCGAGCAGCATCTCGGCATCGTCCCGAGCCAGCTCCAGGCCCGTCTCGAGGTCCTCGAGGAAGGTCGTCAGGCGGCGGGCCAGGGCGATGTCATCGCTGAGGCGCCCCCGCTTCTGCAGGAGGGGTCGGGCCGCATCGGGATCGTCCCAGAAGCCGGGGACCGTGGTGCGTTCTTCGATCTGCTCCAGTTCCAGGGCTTTGCGTTCCGGGTCGAGGTGGGCGACCAGCTGCTGGACGCGGGGCTCCAGTTCGTTCTTTGCCCGCACCAGGGTGTCGAAATCCATGCTCAGCCTTTCCGGAACCACCGCCCAGGTTCCGGCGGAGGGGGAGCCTTTCAGTCTAGG
>CAIRQL010000071.1 GCA_903880675.1 uncultured Holophagaceae bacterium
ACGAATTCCTCGGAGGAGGGTCGGATATGGCTGTGGATCAGCGTCATGCGGGGTGCCTCAGTATTCCGAAAGCAGGTAGCGGGCGATGACCGTCCGCTGGATCTCGCTGGTGCCTTCACCGATGGTGCAGAGCTTCACGTCTCGATAGAACTTCTCCACAGGGTAGTCCTTGATGTAGCCGTAGCCACCCAGGATCTGCACAGCCTCGTCCGCCACCCGGCAGGCGACCTCGGAGCTGTAGAGCTTGCCCATGCTGGCGGCCTTGGCGTAGGGCAGGCCCGCATCCTTGAGGCCGGCGGCCCGGTAGATGAGCAGGCGGGCGGCTTCGATCTGGGTGCCCATGTCCGCCAGCTTGAACTGGATGCCCTGGTGACCCGCCAGCGGCTTGCCAAAGGTGTGGCGGATTTTGCTGTAGCGGACGGCCTCCTCGAAGGCGCCCTGGGCCATGCCGAGGCCCAGCGCCCCGATGCTGATGCGGCCGCCGTCCAGGGTCTTCATGGCCTGCTTGAAGCCCACGCCGTCCTCGCCCAGCAGGTTGGCCTCGGGCACCCGGACATCCTCCATGATCAGCTCGGAGGTGTCGCTGGCCCGCAGGCCCAGCTTGTTCTCCTGCTTGCCGGCCCGGAACCCGTTCATGCCCTTCTCCAGCACGAAGGCACTGATGCCGTCTGCGCTGCTGTGGCCAGCCTGGGGCGGGCGGGTGCGGGCCATGACCACGAAGATATCGCCCACGGTGGCGTGGGTGATGAAGGTCTTATTGCCGTTCAGGATGTAGTGGGAGCCTTCCTTCTTCGCCGTGGTGCGCAGGGAGCCCGCATCGCTGCCCGAGCCCGGCTCGGTGAGGCCCCAGGCGCCGATGGCCTTGCCGCTGGCCAGGGGCTTGAGGTAGGTCTGCTTCTGGCGCTCATCGCCCATGCTGTAGATGTGGTTGGAGCAGAGGCTGTTGTGGGCGGCCACGGTGATGCCCACGGAGCCATCCACCCGGGACAACTCCTCCACCACCACGGCGTATTCCAGGTAGCCCATGCCGGCGCCGCCGTACTGCTCGGGGAAGATGACCCCCATCATCCCCATCTCACCCAGCTTCTTGACGACGTCCATGGGGAAGGTCTTGGCCTCGTCCCACGCCATGACATGGGGCCGGATCTCCTTCTCCGCGAACTTGCGCACTTCCTGGCGTAGGGCTTCAACGTGGTCGGGCAGCGTGACGTCCATGGGGCACTCCTGACAAGAGAGGGGACGGGGGACTGACGGGCGAGGATAGGACCTGTTTGTCAGAGAATGATTTCCCTTTACGTAAACGTCAAGCAAAAATATGCAAGAATCCTGTACCGCCTTCTGGCGACCACGACCTCGGGAGAACCCATGTCCGGCAACGAGCGCACCTGGACCATCGCTGAGATCGCCGTTGAGTTTGATGTAACGCACCGCACCATACGCTTTTACGAGGATCAGGGCCTGATCACGCCGGAGCGGCGGGGCACCCAGCGGATCTTCCACCCCCGGGACCGGGTCCGCCTGGGCCTGGTGCTGCGGGGCAAGCGCCTGGGCTTCGACCTGGGGCAGATCCGCCGCATCGTGGACATGTACGACCAGCCGCCGGGCGAGGCTGGGCAGCTTACTTACCTGCTGGACCGCATTGGAGCCCGCCGGGCGGAACTGGAGCAGCGCCGCCACGACATCGAGGTCACCCTGGCCGAGCTGGACGAAGTGGAGCGCCGCTGCCGCGCCGAGGCCAAGCCCCGGTCTCGGCCGCGAAGCGGCCGATAGCTATCAGCTATCGGCTATCGGCTAAAGATTGGGCGCCGACCCACCCGATCTGTGTCGACACCCATCGATGTTGGCTTTAGCTAACAGCTGACAGCCGACAGCTGATAGCCAACCTAAGGATGCGATAGCGCCCAACTGATGGAGAAGACAGCCAGCCCGGCCAAGACTTTGCCCGTGAAGGTGAGCCCTGTGGAGGCTTCTGGCTGGCTTGGGTTGAGCAGGTTGCCCAAGCCCAGGCAAGCCAGGGACACGCCCACCAGCACCACGGAGTGGGGCGGCAGGAATAACTGCGCGCCCCGCACCCAGAGCCAGATCCCAACGCCGAGGAGGAGGGACCCACCGATCGTGAGGGACCAGTCGAACAGCCGGGGGTCGGAGAGCTTGGTGTCGAGGGACATGGGGGAACCTTGGGGTAATGCTAACCGCCTCTGACCCGAAGCGCCGGCAACACCGTGCTTCCACCTCGCTGGCAGCTCTGGCAGTGGTACAACCCGCCACATGCGAACACCTGGACCCGGCCTCACGCGCCTGGGATGCTGTCCCCAGCGCGGGAACCGCGCCACAGGAGGGGCCATGACCAAGGCATTCCAGGACTACTATCCGGAGAATGTTTCCCACTGCTACGGCTGTGGCTCGCTCAACGCTGCTGGTCTGCAGATCAAGACCTACTGGGAAGGCGACGAGACCGTCACCCGCTTCCGGCCCCGGGCGGAGCACACCGCCATCCCCGGCTATGTGTACGGGGGCCTGGTGGCCTCGCTCATCGACTGCCACGGCACGGGCACCGCCGCTGCCGCCATGTATCGCCAGGAAGCGCGCCCCATGGACAGCCTGCCGCCCTTCCGCTTCGTGACGGCTTCGCTGCATGTGGACTACCTGGCCCCCACGCCGCTGGATGCGGTGCTGGAGATCCGGGGCCGCGTGAAGGAGATCCGTGGCCGCAAGGTGATCGTCGAAGCCACCCTGTCCGCCGGGGGCAAGGTCACCGCCCGCGGCGAAGTGGTCGCCGCCCAGATGCCCGAGTCCTTCCTGTCGCCTGCACCGACCACCGGGGCCTGAGTCGGCTGGAGGCACACAAGATCCAAAGCGGAACCGCAGATGACGCAGATAAAGGCGCCGGGTGTCACCTCGCAGTCCTGTTCAAAAGCAATCTGACGGCATAAAAGGGATGAAGGGGATAAAAGCCAAAGCTGTTTAGCCACAGATTCCACGGATTTCACAGATTGCGCGCCGACCCACTCAGCATGGGCCCGCCTGCGGCGGCTTCCGGCGACGCCGGAAGTCATCCCGGGGTGCCCCGGCCGCACCCCCCAAGAGGTGCGGCAGCGGCGCCCCGAGATGGCGCCCATGCGCCGTGCCGCACGACCCCAGACGCTTTATCCCCGCCATCCCCGTCCATCCCCAGCCAAGGCTCTTTTCAAGCCCTTCTCCGCTTTCCTCCGCTTCCCTTCAGTTTTTTTGGTTCATCCGGGAATTCCGGGGAAGAACTGCCAACCGCAGAGAACGCAGAGAGCGCAGAGGCGCGCCGACCCACCGTGCATGGGCCCGCCGAAGGCGGCTTCCGGCGTCGCCGGAAGTCATCCCGGGGTGCCACGGCCGCGCCCCCCAAGAGGCGCGGCAGCGGCGCCCCGGGATAGAGCCCATGCGCCGTGCCGCACGACCCCAGACGCTTTATCCCCGCCATCCCCGTCCATCCCCGGCTAAGAAGCTTTTCCGACCCAAGCACTCAGGCCGTTCTCCGCTACTGGCACATCCCGCCAAATCCCGATTATTTCGCCT
>CAIRQL010000072.1 GCA_903880675.1 uncultured Holophagaceae bacterium
TCCAGAGCAGCACCCTGCGCTCCGGCCTACGGCCTGCGCTCCGGGTGCTGCTCTGGATCGAGGACTGCAACTTCAGTTGCTCAGTCCCTGTTTCAGGTGTGGCCTACTTCTGCGGAGTAGAACTGGCTAGGTTTTGGAGAGCGGTGAAGTCCTGAACACATGCGGGAACAGGTCTTCGATAGATTTATCCGCCACACTGGAGGTGATCTCCCGGCCCATTCCGGCTCTGGAATAGGCCTGGCCTTCTGCAAAGTGGTGGCCGAAGCTCACGGAGGGCGCATCAGGGCCGAAGCCAACACCCCTCAGGGCAACATATTCATACTCGAGCTTCCGCAGGCTCTTAAGGTCTGAGGCCTGCATCGCTCATTGATTCCCTGGAGTCAGCGATGCGGCATTCAGTGACTTCGAATCCTTCTTTTCTCCCCAACCAAAAGGGCCACCCTGCGGTGGCCCTTTTGGTTGGGATTGGGACAGAGAAACCACGCCACCAGGCGAGGTCCCGAAGGAGGCACCCTGCCTCAGAAGGGCAGGGGCTCCAAACCTGCTGAGCACCAGGTGCGCTCGTCCAGGAGCAGGTCCTCGCGCAGCAGGCGGGAGCCCGGTCCGAAATGATTCATGACCCGCTGTCCGCCTTGGATGGCCACGCTCTCCGCCTCCCGCCAGTCCATGCCCTCCTCGACGCCCGTGCGGTTGCAGACCACGAGCGGCAGTCCGGTCTCCCGTGTGCGGTCCTCCCAGGCCCCGTTCGGCCCCATCTCCCCGGGCATCCACGCCGCCCCCGAGACGAGGATCTGGGCCCCCCGCTGGGCCAGGTCAGCGGCGGGCTTGGCGTTGTAGGCGTCGGCGCAGATCAACATGCCCACCGAAAGGGCACCGACCAGGACGGGTTCGGCCGGACCTCCTGGCGTGGCCCAGCCTTCGCCGAAGCCCGGAATCACGTTGATCTTGCGGTGCCGGCCGAGGAGGGAGCCAGCCGGCCCGAGCACGAGCAGGCTGTTGTGGAGCAGGCCGGTGCTGGCGTCCCGCTCAGCTGTTCCCAGGAAGAGCACGAGCCTCAGCTCCCGGCACACCGCCGCCAGACGCGCGGTCCAGGGGTCCGGCTGCACGCCGATCCAGTCCAATCCGAGGACACTCCGGAAGAGGTAGCCCGGCAGCGCCATCTCCGGTGTCAGGACCCAATGGGCTCCCCGGGCTGCCGCCAGGCGCATCCCGGCCTCGATCAGGGTCACGTTGGCGTCCAGGTTGCCCTGCACGGGGTCGAGGTGCAGGAGCCCGAGGCCAAGCCGGGGCCGGTCGGCCCTCGCTCCAGTGCAGCCGAGACCGACTAGTAGCGCGCCGCCCGCCCCCGCCAGCCAGTCCCGTCTCGTGATCCGCATGCCGAGCCTCCAGCAGGACTGCAGCTTGAGTATGTCAGGAACCCTGGCCGTCGCCGAAACCACCAGCATGGAGTTGATCCCAGATGCGCCCGAATGTCGGGACTCCGAACTGACCGTTGACCGAGAGAGCCTCGCCCCCCAACACCCGGCTCCAGAACCGTGTGGGCTTGGCGAGGTCGTTGGGGCACATCATAAGGAAAGCCAGACAGCGTCGCGCTTTTGAGTCGTTGCTGGGTTCTCCAAGAAAACAGAATCGCGCCGCATCGCTAAGCGACCTCGGTAGACTGACTGGAACAGGGCTCTGTCTTAGGTGGATGCCGCTGGGGAGGTACCATGCGGCCTGCGCTGTTCCGTTCCCTGCTCGGCCTTTGGTTGCTCCTCCCCGGTCTGACGTCGCCCCTCCGGGCAGAGGCCCCAGTCAGTGCTGCGGCGGTTCGGGAAGCTCAGCAACGGCTTGCGGGTCAGCTGATCCGCACCCCCTTCCTCTACTCCCCACTGCTCTCCAAGCTCACGGGTGCCCAGGTCTTCGTGAAGCTGGAGAATCTCCAGGCCACGGGGGCCTTCAAGGAGCGGGGCGCCCTCAATCGCCTTCTCCAATTGAGCCCTGAGGAACGCAAGCGTGGGGTGGTCACCATGAGTACCGGGAATCATGCCCAGGGCGTGGCTCTGCATGCGACCCGACTGGGCATTCCTGCCAGGGTCTACATGCCGGAGAGCACGCCCGTCAGCAAGGTGGAGCGGACCCGTGCGCTGGGCGCGGAGGTGGTGATCAAGGGGGCGACTTTTGAGGACACCTCCTCCCTGGCTAGGACCGCCGCCAGGGAGGAGGGGCTGATCCTCATCCACCCCTACGACGACCCCGCAGTCATCGCAGGGCAGGGCACCCTCGCCCTGGAGATGTTGCAGGACCAACCGGACCTCGATGCGCTGATCATTCCTGTGGGCGGTGGTGGCCTCATCACGGGTTGCGCGCTGGCGGCCCGTAGCCTCAAGCCGAATATCCGGATCTACGGCGTGGAATCGACCCGCTACTCGGCCATGGCCCAACGGCTGGAAGGGCGGCCTGTCCAGGTCGGCGGTACGACCGTGGCCGAAGCCATCGCAGTGCGCGACATCGGGGCCACGGCCCTGAGCCTGCTCCCGGGCCTGATCCAGGGGGTCCTGCTGGTGGAGGAGGACATCATCGAGTGGGCCGTAGCGGCCCTGGCGGCCAACCTAAAGGTCGTGGCCGAGGGCGCCGGTGCCACGCCCCTGGCGGCCCTCGTGACGCAACCCACCCTCTTTGTCGGGAAGAAAGTCGGCCTCGTCCTCTCGGGGGGCAACATGGACCATGCCCACCTTGCGGACATCCTGCGGCGCTACAAAGGGACCCTCGAGGACAAGCCGCCGGTCCCGGTGCCGAAGCCGCTGAGCAAATAAGCCATCAGTTCCCTGGCGCCGGTGGCCAGGGGCCCCTACACAGTCTACCTGGCGGATCCGGCGGAATTCGCCCGCATGAACCAGGTCTACGGAACCTTCTTTGCCAAAGCGCCCCCGGCGCGGGCCACCGTCGGGGCCGTCCTTCCCGTGCCCGGGGCGCGGGTTGAGATCGCCGCTATCGCGGGGCGCTGAGCTCCTCGTTGCCTAGAGCATCGAGCTCGCAGTGGACGGTGCCTGTCATACCGCCTGCCGCGACGGCGGCTATCAGGCAATCAGGTGGAAAGGCGGTCTGCCGGAAATCGATCTGGCAGACTGTACCGGGAGTTCACTCTGTAGTCATGTCTGCCCAGCCGGGGCGATCAGCATGGACTGTTTGGATTAGTCGTAAAGGGAACAGCCTAATGGCATCTGCTAATGTTTTGCACTGTGTCCTGACGATGGCTGCATTCTGTCAACCCTGCATGGCAGCCCCGATGGAACCGACAAAATTTAGGGGTGGAGAGTGCGCCGGGTGTCATGGCCACGACAAAAAATTGCCATTGGCGCATCCGGACACCAAAGCTATGAGGCTTCAATCCTGCAAAAAATGTCATACCAACGAGAACAGGGATCTGAGGGGAAAACTGCCGGGAAGCCACTATCATCTGCTGGCAAACATCACCTGTGAACAGTGTCACGGAAAAGCTGATAAACCGGAAGTTCCGACTATAGAGCAATGCATTGCCTGCCATGGCAGCACGGCAAAACTTGCGGAAAAGACAAAAGGGGTCAAGCCGAGAAATCCCCATACCTCTCCGCACTACGGGACGGAACTCGATTGCACTTTCTGTCACCATCAGCACGCCAAATCAGAGAATTATTGCCTGCAGTGCCACGCTTTTAGTTTCAAAACCCCTTGATGTTCAGCAAATAGCTCTACCGACCTCGGGAATAGTCCAGAAATGGATGACACGACAATACTTCACAAGGTGGCTATGAAGACAATAAGAAGAGTGCTGTTCTTTGCCATTATTCTGGTCATGGTCGCTCCAGCCGCAATGCTGGCAGCAGAAAAAGAACAACGGCATGATGTCGTAGTCGTGGGCGCCGGTATAGCGGGACTTTCCGCCACCTGGGAGCTGGCGCAGAAAGGCTTTAATGTTGCCCTCATTGAGATGCAGCCTCTCTATGGCGGAACCGCGACGATGAGCGAGGGGGCTCTCTGCATCGTCGGCACACCGGAGCAGGCGAATGTCGGCATCGTTGATTCACCGCAGATCGCTTTTAACGACTTCATGACCTATGGCAGCGACCCGGGTGGTTCCGGTCCTGATGTTGAATGGGTACGCTATTACACAAACGAATCTCGCCGCGAAATTTACGATTGGCTTATCGGGCTGGGTATACATTTTGAAAAGAACCCGGTCCTTATGCCCGGAAACAGCGTGCCACGCTGGCATAAAGTTATCAGCAAGGGGAGAGGGCTAGTCGAACCGATCTACCGGGCCTGCAAGCAAAGCAGTGCCGTACAGTTTTTCTACGGGCATAAGGCGCTTTCGTTGATCAAGGGCAAAAATGGCCAGCTTTCCGGCATCCGGGCACAACGGCTCAAAGATAATGTATCCATCGATTATCTCGCACCGGTCGTGATACTGGCGACAGGGGGGTTTCAGGGGAATATGAAGATGGTGCAAAGTTATTGGCATGAAAAGCAGCCGCTTCCAGAACGGATACTGATCGGTGCCGGCATAAACGCCACGGGCTCAGGTCATGAAATTGCCCAGGCCATAGGAGCCAGTCTGGTCAACATGCAGTATCAGTGGAATTACTCCACCGGCCTGCAAAGCCCGTCCGATATAACCGGCTCGCGAGGGTTGAACGCTTTCAGCCAGCAATCAATTTGGGTCAATAAGGCAGGACGGCGTTTCGTAAATGAATCTCAAGACACGAAGGTGACATTTCCGGAGCTGATCAAACAGCCCGGCGGCACATACTGGGCGGTGTTTGACAGTGCGGCCCGCAACAGCTTTTTTGTATCTGGCTGGAGTCGGGAGTCAATTGAAGAGGGGCTATTCAATAACCAACAAAGCAGGCAGTTCGTAAAATCTGCACCTACTATTTCAGA
>CAIRQL010000073.1 GCA_903880675.1 uncultured Holophagaceae bacterium
CTACTACGCCTTCAGCGCCGGCCTCAACGGCCTGGCGGGCCCCCTCCACGGCCTGGCCAACCAGGAAGTGCTGGACTGGATCATGGGCTTCCAGAAGAAGCTCAATGGCGCCGAGCCCACCGAGGAGAACGTCAAGGCGGCTCTGTGGGAGACCCTGAACAGCGGCCACGTCATCCCCGGCTACGGCCACGCCGTGCTGCGCAAGACCGATCCCCGCTACCAGGCACAGATGGAGTTCTGCCTCAAGCACCTGCCCGAGGATCCGATCTTCAAGCTGGTCAACACCATCTACAAGGTGGCCCCCGGCGTGCTGACCGAGCAGGGCAAGACCAAGAACCCCTGGCCCAATGTCGACGCGCAGAGCGGCGTCATCCAGTGGTACTACGGGCTCACCGAGTACGACTTCTACACCGTGCTCTTCGGTGTGGGCCGCGCCATCGGCGTGCTCGCCAACATCACCTGGGACCGTGGCCTCGGCTACGCCCTGGAGCGCCCCAAGTCCGTCACCACCGCCATGCTCGAAGAGTGGGCAGCGGCCGGCGGCAGGAAATAAGTTTTTAGCTTTCGGCTGTCGGCTGTCAGCTATCAGCTAAGGCAGAAAAGCGGCGGACCTTCGGGTCCGCCGCTTTTCATTCATACTAAAATCTTATTCAATGACCAGCCCGGTCTTTCAAGGAGCCTGCCATGGCCACAGGTACTGTTAGCCTGCACCGAGTCCTGAGAGCCACGCCGGAGCGGGTCTATCGGGCCTTCCTGGATGCGGATGCCCTGGCCAAATGGCTCCCACCCCATGGCTTCACGGGCCGGGTGCACCACCTGGAGGCCAAGGTCGGGGGCACCTACCGGATGTCCTTCACCAACCTGGCCACCGGGCAGGCCCATGCCTTTGGCGGGTCCTACCTGGAGCTGATCCCCAACGTGCGCATCCGGCACTCCGACACCTTCGACGACAAGGCCCTGCCAGGCGCCATGATCACCACCATCGACCTCCGGCCGGTGGCGGTCGGCGTGGACGTGACCATCGTCCAGGAGGGGATTCCGGAGCTGATCCCGGTGGAGGCGTGCTACCTCGGCTGGCAGGAATCCCTCACCCTCCTCGCTCTCCTGGTCGAAGCAGAGGTTCCGTCCTAGGCTTTCCAGATGACCGAGGGACAGCTCAAGTTCGTGCTGCTGGTGGTGGCGGGGTTTCTCGGCATCTTCTTTCGCCTCGGCATCGTGCAGTGGTGGGGCCTCGGCAGCGGCATCGCCATCGCCATCCTGGGGCCCATAGCGGTGACGATCTACTGCGCCCGGGCCCGCCGCAAGCGCAAGGAGCAGGCCCTGCAGATCTACGCAGCGGCCCTGCTGAAGCAAGCGGAGCGCAGCCCGGAAGGGGACTCCGCCACCACCCCCATTGCTCCGCCACGCACCTGAGGGGCCCCCTGCTACCATCCTTCCCCTGTCCATCTTCTTGAAAGGCATCCCATGAGCAACCGCACCGTGTGGGTCGACATTCCGGTCATCGACCTCGACCGCGCCATCGCCTTCTACTCCGCCGTGCTGGGTGAGCCGGTGACCAAGGAGGGTGGGCCTGGGTTCGCCTTCGGCCTCCTGCCCCACGCCGAGGGGGAGGCCGCCGGCTGCCTCTACCTGCCCGGAGAAGAGAACGCCCCCTCGCGGACCGGTCCCCTGGTCTACCTCAATGCCGAGGGTCGCCTGCCCGCAGCGGCAGAGGCGGCGGTCACCCAGGGCGGCCAGCTCCTGCAGCCGGTCCACCCCATGGGCCCCCACGGCTACCGGGCCATCGTGCTGGACACCGAGGGCAATCGCATCGCCCTCCACGCCATGGCCCTCTGAGCCTGAGTCGTCCCATGCCCACCCTCCGACTGGCCACAGCCGCTGACGCCCTGCCCCTGGCAGCGCTGGCGGAGCGCACCTTTCGGGCCACCTTCGAGGCCATGAACACCCCCGAGGACATGGCTCTGCACTGCGCCTCCCACTACAGCGAGGCCATCCAGACGGCAGAGCTTGTGGACCCTGCCGTGACCACCCTGGTGAGCGAGCAGGACGGCCAGCTCATCGGGTATGCCCAGCTGCGCTGGGGGCCCGCCCCACCCTGCGTGGTGGCCAGCCGGCCCGCCGAGGTCCAGCGCCTGTATGTGGACGCAGCCTGGCACGGCCAGGGGGTGGCCCAGGACCTCCTGAACCACGCCCTGCACCAGGCCGCAGAGGCGGGCGCTGACCACATCTGGCTGGGGGTCTGGGAGCACAACCCCCGCGCCATCGCCTTCTACCGAAAGTTCGGGTTCGAGGAGGTCGGGGCCCACGTCTTCCCCCTGGGCACAGACCCCCAGCGGGACATCATCATGGTGCGGCCCGCCAGCCTGGCCTGAGGGTTCCGCTAGACTGCTCCCCATGTCCTCGCCCCTGTCCGATCTCAACCTGCTGCTGGCCAGCCTGGACCCGGTGCTGAACCCGGGTGTGTTTGTCTTCGCCTCGGTGCCCCTGGGCACCGACACCGGGCCCCTGGACCCCATCGCCACGGTGCGCGAAGCCGAGGGCCTCACGGTGGTGGTGCCGGAAGCCACGGCCCAGCGACACGGCCTGACGCCCCTGTTTCGGGCCGCCTGGATCACCCTGCGGGTGCCCTCCGACCTGGCGGCGGTGGGGCTGACGGCGGCCTTTGCGCAGGCTTTGGCTGGGGCCGGGATCAGCTGCAATGTCCTCGCCGGCGCCCACCACGACCACCTCTTCGTGCCGGTGGACCGAGCCACCGATGCCCTGGCCGCCCTCCGGGCCCTCCAGCAGGGCCCGGCCTAGAACGGAAGGCTGCACTCTGGGGCCGGGCTCCGGTTACCCTCGACCTTCGGACCCCTGCAGCCCGAAGGCTGAGGCCCTGGTGTCCTTCCCCGAAAGGAGCCCCCATGCAGCACTCCATGGTCACCACCACCCTGACCCTGCCCGGCTTCCGGGTGGTCCGCAGCCACGGCGTGGTGCGCGGCATCACCGTGCGCTCCCGGTCCATCATCGGGAACTTCCTGGGGGGCATCCAGTCCCTCTTTGGCGGCAACATCACCATCTACACCGAGCTCTGCGAGCAGGCCCGCACCGAGGCCTACGAGCTGATGTGCCGCCACGCCCAGGAACACGGCGCCAATGCCATCCTGTCCATGCGCTATGACGCCACGGAGCTGATGGCCGGCCTCACGGAGGTGCTCTGCTACGGCACCGCCGTCACCGTCGAACCCGAGACTCCCCAGGGCTGACCAGGATCCCCATGCACACGCCGGACACCTTCAACAAGGTTGGGGCTGCGGCCCTGCCAGGCCACCTGGGCCTGGTGATCACCCACGTCGCCCGGGGCGAGGTCCATGGGGAAATGGTTGTGAGACCGCACCTCATGGCGCCCAACGGCTTCCTCCATGCGGGCAGCGTGGTGGCCCTGGCCGACACCTGCGCCGGCTACGGCTGCATCGCCAGCTTTCCCGAGGGCGTGACGGCCTTTACCACCGTGGAGCTGAAGTCCAACCACCTGGGCACCGCCCGGGAGGGCACCGTGGCCTGCGTGGCCAAGGCAGCCCACCTGGGCCGCACCACCCAGGTCTGGGACGCCACCGTCACCCACCGGGAGACCGGCAAGACCCTGGCCCTCTTCCGCTGCACCCAGGTGCTGCTGGGGGCCAAGGCCGGGGCCTGAGGGCACCTACTTGCGGTGGGGTGGCGCAATAGAGGGATTCGCCTACAATGTAATGCATTATGGAAGACCTCCGGTTCGACTGGGACCCCGCCAAGAGCACCGCCAACCTGCGTAAGCACAAGGTCGGCTTCGAGGAAGCTGCAACTGCCTTCCTGGACGCCCATGCCCTTTTGATCGACGACCCGGAGCATTCGGCCGAGGAAGACCGGTTCATCCTTATGGGCCTGAGCGGAACCCTCCGCCTCCTCCTGGTCTGCCACTGCTACCGGGAAAAGGCCGCCAGCATCCGCATCATTTCTGCCCGAAAAGCAGACCGCCTGGAACGAACACTCTACTTCGCGAGGTTTAAGCCATGAAGGCCCACTATGACTTTTCCAATGCCCGCCCCAACCCCTACGCCCGGCTCCTGAAGCGCCAGATCACCCTGCGCCTGGATGAGCCCACGCTGACCTACTTCAAAGGCCTGTC
>CAIRQL010000074.1 GCA_903880675.1 uncultured Holophagaceae bacterium
CCCGAGGACAGCGCCAGCAGCAGTCCCCCCAGGACACCAATGAGCCCGGCCTTCCGGCTCCCGTAATCCGCATAGCGCCGAGTCAACCCCGTGAGGCGGTCGAGGTCGTTCAAAGGGGACAAGGGCGCTGACACGGACCCTCCTATTTTTCGTTCTAAACAAGTTTGCAACGCAAACTTGTTCTGTCAACCCTGCAGAACCTAGACATGTTTGAATCTTGAAATGCGATCCCTCGACCTCCGCTCTGACACTGTCACCCGGCCCACACCGGAGATGCGCGCCGCCATGGCTGCGGCCGAGGTGGGCGACGATGTGCTGGAGCGGGATCCCACCATGGCGGTGCTGGAGGCGCGGGTGGCGGACCTGCTGGGCCTGGAGGCGGCGATTTGGGTGCCCTCCGGCTGCATGGGCAACCTCATCGGGCTGATGCTGTACCTGGGGCGGGGGGACCGCTTCCTGGCCCCGGCCCAGGCTCACGTGCTGGGCTCGGAGCTGGGCACGGGCGCCTGGCTGGCGGGGGGCATGCCTGAGGCCCTGGCTTGGGAGGGCGGCCTGGGCCGACCCACGCCGGCCCAGGTGACCAGGGCCGCCGGCTCGCCCGGCCCCTACTACACCCTGCGTAGCCGCCTGCTCTGCCTGGAGAACACCCACAACTTCGCCGGGGGTACCGTGACGCCTGTGGCGGAGCACCGGGGCCTGGTGGCCGCCGCCAAGGCCGCGGGCCTGGCCGTGCACCTGGATGGGGCACGCCTCTGGCACGCCGCTACCGCCCTGGGCTGCCCGCTGTCTGAGCTGGCCGCAGGTGTGGACACGGTGCAGGTCTGCCTCAGCAAGGGCCTGGGCGCCCCCATGGGCTCGCTGCTCTGTGGCTCGGCGCCGGCCATGGCCGAGGCCCGACGCCTGCGCAAGATGCTGGGCGGCGGCGTTCGGCAGGGCGGTGTCGTCGCTGCAGCGGGTCTGGTGGCCCTGGACCACCTGCCGAGGCTCGGGGAAGACCACGCCAAGATCCAGCGTCTGGCCGAGGGCCTGCGTGGCTTCGGTGTCGCGGCCCCGATTCCCGAGACCAACATCCTGCTGGTGCCCGTGCCCAATGCGTCCGAGGCCCTGGCGGCTCTGGAGGGCGTCGGCGTGCGGGTCCTGCCCGTGGGCCCCGCCATCCGCTTCATCGCCCACCGCGATCTGAGCTCCGGAGACATCGAAGAGGCCCTGCGCCGCATCGAGCCCCTGGCGCCGCAGCTGCGCACAGCCTGACCATGCGGCCGGTCCTCGTCCTCGCCGCTGTCCTGCTGGCCACAGCCCTGGGCGTGGGCGGCTATCTGGCCTGGCAGGATGGTCTGGTGCCGGTGTCCTTGGGTGATGGTCGGGCGCTCTATGTTCCGGCGGCGCCGGAGTTCCAGGAAGACGCGGCGAGGCTGGCTGTGCTCCTGCCCGCTGGTCCCGGGGTGGAGGCCCTGCTGGTGGCCCAGTCGGATCTGCCGCTCCTGGAGCGGGGGCCCCAGGGCGGCCTCTCCGGCCTGCTGGTGGCCACTCTGGAGGTCTCGCGCCATGGCCGCCGCTGGCGCCTCACGGTTCGGTCAGGCTGGCGCCTGCAGGATGGCACCACCCTCGACGCCAACCGAGTGTTGCAGGCCATCGGCCCCGCGGCAGGCCGCCTGGGCGGGCAGGGGCGAGTGCTGGATGCGGCCACCCTGGAGCTGCGGTTCCAGGCCCCTCCCACGGACCTGCCGGAAGCCCTGCGGCACTGGCGCGTGCCGGGCAGCGGACCTTTTGTGCGGCGCGGCACCACGCTGACTCGCTTTGAGGGCTTTCCCCTGGGGCGCGCCGGCATCGCGGCCCTGACGGTGGTAACTGATCCGGCGCTGCTGGAGAGCCGGACCTGGGCGGCGGGCCTAGCCTCCCGGCGCTGGGCCTGGGCGGCCTTCCCGGGTGGCGTCGCCCCCGGGGACATGGCCAAGGCCCGCCTCGCGCCCTGCGACGAGCTCCGCCTGCAGGATGGCTCGATCTGGTTCCTCTCCCGCCGCCTCCGCCGCCTGCGCCCCGATTCCGCTGACTGGACCCGCACCCGCCTCTTCGGCGCCTGGCAGGGCGCCATGGACCTGCCCTACGACCCGCTGGGGCTGTAGGCACTACTCCAGGTTGGCGGCCTGTTCGCGGATCTGGTCGAGGGCGCCTTTGGCTTCCATGACGGCGCGGGTCATGTCGATGCGCTTGCACTTGCTGCCGGTGGTGTTGAGCTCCCGCAGGACCTCCTGGCACCAGACATCCACGGCCTTGCCCTCGAGGCGGCCCTTGTCGAGTCGCTCGGCGAAGTCGTCGAGGTGGGCGGAGAGGCGGATGAGCTCCTCCCGCACATCCTGGCGCTCCGCCAGCACACCGGCCTCGGCCAGCAGGCGCTCGGCGGGCAGCTGGCCCGCGAGGCGGGCATCCTCCAGCAGCTGCTCGATGCGCTGGCGGTAGAGGCCGGGCAGCTCGGCGGCCTGGGCCTCGGCCCCGGCCTTCAGGCGGTCCCGCAGCTCCTGCAGGCGGGCCAGGCCGTCGGCGAAGAAGGGCCGGAGGCGCTCGGCCTCCCGGGTGCGGCCTTCGTTCCAGGTGGCCAGCAGGGTGGCGAGGCCCTGGAGGAGCTTGCCTTCCAGGCGCTCGGCCAGGTCCGAGTCCGGGGCCAGCCAGGCGCCGGGCAGGCGGAAGAACGCATCGGCGGTGAGGGGCGGCAGGTGCAGCCACTCGGCGTCCTCCTGCCAGGCCTTGGCAGCGGAGCGCAGCAGGGCGCGGTTGATGCGCGGCTCCAGGGAGGGCTCGTCCTGGACTTCAATGGTGAGGTCCAGCTTGCCCCGCTGAGCGGCGTCCCGCACCTTGGCCCTCAGCGCGGCCTCCAGGGGGAATAGCGCCGGCGGCAGCCGCAGAGAGAGGTCCAGGGCCTTGCTGTTGACGCTCCGCAGGGTGAGGCGCAGCTGCCCCGCCTCCAGCGGCTGGACGATCTCGGCAAAAGCAGTCATGGATCGCATGGGCATCCCGGATGAGCCTCCAGCCTAGCAGTGGCGCTTGGGCCAGGTAGGTGGCAGGAAAAGGACTTGGCAAGGTGGGGAGGTGGAGAAGGGAGCAAATCAGTTCCCTCTGCTTTCCTCTGCTCCTCCGTCCTTCCTCAGCTTTACCCTTTCTGTTTTCTCTAGGCGCCTGCAAGTCGCACAGATCAGCAGGGTCGCAAAAAAAAATGAGATGTAAGCGGAGGACTGCCGAGGAGCGGAGGAAAGCGGAGAAAAGCAAAGCCAGTTAGGCGGTTCTTATTCCTCTACTTTCCTCAATTGCTCAGCTTTCCTCTGCGTCTGGGTTTCTTTGTTCTTTCTACAACCCAGTCACAGCCAGGGGGTCGCTTGAGTTCGGTTGGCTTCGTAGGCTTCGATGGCGGGGAGGCAGGCGAGGCTGCGGGCGATCTCGTCCAGGCCTTGCACCAGCGTGTTCTTCCGGGCGGGCTCGAGCTCGAAGCGGAAGCACAGGCCGGCGGCGCTCACGGTCTGCTCCGGCAGGTCCACGGTGACTGGGCCCTTGGCTTCTGCCAGCTGCTGGATGGCCGCCATGGGCAGGGCCAGGGGCAGGATGCCGTTGGCGAAGCAGTTGTTGAAGAAGATCTCGGCAAAGCTGGGGGCGATGACGCAGCGGATGCCGAAGTCGAGGAGGGCCCAGGGGGCGTGCTCCCGGCTCGAGCCGCAGCCGAAGTTGGGGCCACTCAGGAGGACCTCCGCGCCCCGGAAGGCCGGCTGGTTCAGGATGAACTCCGGGAGCTCGCGGCCCTCGGCATCGTAGCGGATCTCGGAAAAGAGGTGCCGCCCCAGGCCTGTGCGTACCAGGGTCTTGAGGAACTGCTTGGGGATGATCAGGTCCGTGTCCACATTGGCCCGCAGCAGGGGAGCGGCGGTGCCGGTGAGGGTCGTGAAGGGCTTCATTGGGCCTCCAGCAGGCGGCGAACATCTGTGAACCGGCCGGTGACGGCGGCGGCGGCGGCCATGCCAGGACTCACCAGGTGGGTGCGTCCGCCCCGACCCTGGCGTCCTTCGAAGTTGCGGTTGCTGGTGCTGGCACTGCGCTCGCCGGGTTCCAGGCGGTCGTCGTTCATGCCCAGGCACATGCTGCACCCGGGTAAGCGCCACTCGAAGCCGGCTTCCAGGAAGATGCGGTCCAGGCCCTCGGCCTCGGCCTGGAGCTTCACCAGGCCGGAGCCCGGCACCACCAGGGCCCGCACGCCTGCAGCCACCTTTCGGCCTCGGGCCACGGCGGCAGCTTCCCGCAGGTCCTCGATGCGGCCGTTGGTGCAGGAGCCGATGAAGACCACGTCCACGGTCACCTCCTCCATGGGCGTGCCGGGGCGCAGGTCCATGTAGGCCAGGGCCAGGGTCATGGCTTCGCGCTCGGCGGCACTGGCGGCCAGGGCTGGGTCGGGCACACAGCCCGTGATGGCTACCACGGCCTCGGGGCTGGTGCCCCAGGTCACCTGGGGGGCCAGGTCCGACACCTCGATGACCACCTCCCGGTCGAAGGCGGCACCCGCGTCGGTGGCGAGGGTCTTCCAGCTGGCCACGGCCTGGTCCCAGAGGGGCCCAGCGGGGGCCATGGGCCGCCCCGCCAGGTAGGCGAAGGTGATCTCGTCAGGGGCCACCAGGCCAGAGCGTGCCCCGGCTTCGATGGCCATGTTGCAGAGGGTCATGCGGCCCTCCATGGAGAGGTCGCGGACGGCCGACCCGGCGAACTCGATGACGTGGCCCGTGCCGCCGGCGGTGCCGATCTGGCCAATGAGGCGCAGGGCCAGGTCCTTGCCGCCAAGGCCCGGGGGCAGGGTGCCCTCGAAGCGCACCCGCATGTTCTTCGACCGGCGCTGGGGCAGGGTCTGGGTGGCCATGACATGCTCCACCTCGCTGGTGCCGATGCCGAAGGCCAGGGCCCCGAAGGCGCCGTGGGTGCTGGTGTGGCTGTCCCCGCAGACCACGGTGGCGCCCGGGAGGGTGAAGCCCTGCTCGGGCCCGATGACATGCACAATGCCCTGACGATCATCCAGCAGAGGGATGTAGGGCACCCCGAAGGCCTGCACATTTTCCACCAGGGCGGCCACCTGCAGGCGACTGGTCTCCTCGGCGATTTCGGTCGTGCGGTTCTGGGTGGAGATGTTGTGGTCGACCACGGAGAGGATGGCTTCAGGGCGCCGCAGGGGGCGGCCCGCCATGCGCAGGCCCTCGAAGGCCTGGGGGCTGGTCACCTCGTGGACCAGGTGGCGGTCGATGTACAGCAGGCTGGTGCCATCGTCCCGGGTGGCCACCAGGTGGGCCTCCCAGAGCTTGTCGTAGAGGGTGCGGGCGCCGTTGGTCATGGGCGGTTCCTTCGTGAGGGGCGGTTCAGGGCCTGGGCGGCCGGGACGGACATTTCGCTGGCGTGGACCATGGCAATGAAGGCCTTGGCGGCATGGGAGAGGGCCTCCTCCCGTCGGCAGACCATGCGGATGAGCTTCTCGATCTTCAGCTGCCGGACAGGCACCTCCACGAGGCGGCCGGACTCGATGGCGTCGAGTACGGTCATGCGGGGCATGATGGCCAGCCCGGCGCCCTTGGCCACGAAGTCCGAGATGGTGGCCAGGGTGCCCACCTCCATGGTGATCCGCAGGGGCGTCCGAAACCGGGCGAAGAGGTCCACGATGGCCGCCCGGGTGGGCGTGAGGGCGTTGTGGACGATGAAGGTCTCCTCGCCCAGGGCCTTGACGTCCACCGAGCGGCGGCCGGCGAGGCGGTGTCCCGGGGGCATCACCAGCACCATGTGGTCCCGGAAGACCACCTCGCTGCGCAGGCCCGTGTGGAGGGGGTCGTAGGAGACGAAGCCCACATCCAGGCGGTGCTCCAGGATCTCGGTGGGGATGCGGTCGGAGGGCAGGCGGTAGGCCTGGAGCTTGATGTCAGGGTGGGCCCGCTGGAAGGTCAGGAGCATCCGGGGGAGCAGGAACTCGGACATGCTCTCGTTGGCCCCGATGCTGAGGCGGCCCTGGTGCAGACCCTTCAGGGTCCCGAAGGTGTCCGTGATCTGCTGGCGCAGCTCCAGC
>CAIRQL010000075.1 GCA_903880675.1 uncultured Holophagaceae bacterium
CTGCATTCTTGTGCTCTTGTCACCGACCAAAGAACCAGTCTTTTGAGGCTGAGGCTGGCCGATAACCAGGGGAAGCTTTTCCGACCCAAGCACCCAGGCCGTTCTCCGCTCTCCTCAGCTCCTCGGTATTCCTCCGCGTTCCTTCCTTTCTTTTCAGGCACCCCTTGCCTGTTTACCTCTGCGTTCTCTGCGTTCTCTGCGGTGAGACTTCTTTCCCTGAAATCCCGGAAGATCCAAAATTAAACACGCCGTTTCACTGTCCTTCGCCTCATCGACCCTGCGCAACGTCAGCCACCCTAGTGCCTGTTAGTGCGCCAGCCCCGTTCCTACCCCTGTCCAGACACCCACTCTCTGTGGTATTCGTGAGGGTCCGTTTGAGGTGTTCATGACCGAGTCCGCCCTTCGCCTGCGTGGCCTGCGCAAGACCTTCCCCAAGGTCGTTGCCGTGGCCGGGGTGGACCTGGACGTGGCCCGGGGCGAGGTCTTCGGCTTGCTGGGGCCCAACGGGGCGGGCAAGACCACCACCCTGGAGGTGATCGAGGGCCTCACGGAAGCCGATTCCGGCGAGATCGAGATCCTGGGCCTCACCTGGGCGCACAACGGCCGGGAGATCCGGTCGCGCATTGGCGTCCAGCTCCAGAGCACGAGCCTCTTCAACAAGATCACGCCCCGGGAGGCCCTGGACCTCTACGGCAGCTACTACCCCCGCCGCCGCAGCACCGAGGAGCTGCTGGCCCTGGTCCAGCTCGAGGAAAAGGCGGACGCCCACCACATCACCCTCAGCGGCGGGCAGCAGCAGCGCCTGGCCCTGGCCATGGCTCTGGTGAACGACCCCGAGCTGGTCTTCCTGGACGAGCCCACCACGGGCCTCGATCCCCAGGCCCGGCGCGGTCTCTGGGATGTGGTGCGGCGCATGAAGGCCGAGGGCCGGACCGTGGTGCTCACCACCCACTACATGGACGAGGCCGAAGCCCTCTGCGACCGCCTGGCCATCATGGACCACGGCCAGGTCATCGCCACGGGCACGCCGGCCTCGCTCATCGCCGACCTGGCGCTGCCCAGCATCGTGGAGCTCACCTTCGAGGGCAACGCCCCTGACCCGGCGGCCTTCGAAGCGGCGCTGGGCCTCCGGGTGGAGCCCCGCATGGACCTGTGGGAGATCCCCACGCCCGATCCCAAGACCCTCCTGCCCCGCCTGCTGGAGGCCGCCGAGGCGGCCGCCGTGCCCTTCCAGCAGGTCCACATCCGCCGCGCCACCCTGGAGGATGTCTTCCTCCACCGGACGGGGCGGAGTTTACGGGAATAGCGATGATCCTCTGGAGACAGTTCTCTATGGAATGGCGGCTCTACAGCCGCGACCGGGTGGCCATGTTCTGGACCATGGCCTTCCCCGTGATTCTGCTGTTGGGCTTTGGGACCATCTTCCGGGACAGCGGCGGCCCCAAGCTGTCGGTGGTACGGGTGCTGGCCGCGGCCCCCGGGCCGCAGGACGCCGCCCTGGATCTGGCCCTCGCGGACCTCCAGCTAAAGGTCCAGGCCCTGCCCCGGGCGGAGGCCGAAGCCCGCTGGGCCCGGGGCGAAACTGCCGCCCAGCTCGAGGCAGAAGGCGGGGGCTACCGTCTGCGCCTGAACAGCTACCTCATGGCCCAGGCCGGAGCCACGGCTGGGCTGGTGAACCAGGCCTGGCTGGTGGCCCAGGCCCGCCTGAGCGGCGCCCCGGAGCCCCGGCGGATCCCGATCCAGGTCGAGAGCCCGGGCCGCAAGCGCTCGGCCAACTACGCGGCCTTCCTGCTGCCGGGCCTGCTGGGCCTGAACCTCGTGAGCATGGGTCTCTTCAGCGTGGGCATGGTGAATGTCTCCTACCGGGAGAAGGGGAAGTTCCGCCGCCTGGCTGTGACCCCGCTGCCCAAGTGGATCTTCCTGCTGGGCCAGGTGCTCCACCGCCTCACGGTCACCGTGATCCAGGCGGCCATCCTCCTGCTGGTGGGCTACCTGGTCTTTGGCATCGCCAACCAGGGCTCCTTCCTGGAGCTCCTGCTGGTGATGGCCCTGGGCACAGGCTGCTTCATGGCCTTCGGCTTCGCCCTCAGCGGGTTCGCCGAGACGTCGGAAGGCTATGCCGCCATCTCGAACCTGGTGTTCTTCCCCCTGATGATGCTCAGCGGCGTCTACTTCACCCTGGACTCCGCGCCGGCCTGGCTGCAGCGCCTCGTGGCCGGCATGCCGCTGGCCCCCTTCCTCAAGGCTCTGCGAGCGGTGTTCAACGACGGCGCGGGCCTCGCCGGCCATGGCCTGGGCCTGGCCATCGTCGCAGCCTGGGGCCTGGCGGCCTTCTTCCTGGCGGTGAAGCGCTTCCGGTGGGCCTGAGGGCCGGTGATACGGCGGGGGGCCCTGGGCGACTTGGGAAATTATTCTAGACAGTGCTCTCAACGACAGGTTTGACCGACCTCGGCGGCCACTGGGGGCAGGGCCAAGGCTACACTGGAGGGCTGGAGTACCCATGCAGGCTTCAAAGCGCGCCAGGACGGCCATCTTTCTCACGGTCTTCGTGGACCTCCTGGGCTTCGGCATCGTCATCCCCATCCTGCCCCTCTACGCCCAGGCCATTGCGGACCATCCCAGCCCCTGGATGGCCTCCATCAATCACTTGCTGGGGCTGACCGGCGTGGGTGCCACCCCCGGGGCCTTCTGGGCCGGGGTGGGCTTCCTCAGCTTCAGCCTCATGCAGTTCATCGCCTCCCCCATCCTGGGCCGGGTCTCGGACATGGTGGGCCGGCGCCCCGTCCTCTGGATCAGCCTGATGGGCTCGGCCCTGGGCTACCTGATGCTGGCCCTCACCAGTCGCTTCGAGTGGATGCTGGCGGCCCGCATCCTGGACGGCATCACCGGTGGCAACATCTCCGTGGCCCAGGCGGCCATGGCCGATAGCTCGGCCCCCGAGGAACGCTCCAAGGTCATGGGCATGATCGGCGCCGCCTTCGGCCTGGGGTTCGTCCTGGGACCGGCCCTGGCGGGCGTCCTCAGTGGCAGCGACTTCGGTCACTACCTGCTCCAGACCCGGGGCTGGCACCTGCCCTTCTTCGTGGCGGCGGGGCTCTCCCTGGCGGCTTCGCTGCTGGTGGTGCTCTGGCTGCCCGAGACCCTCACGCCCGAGGTGCGCGCCCGGGCCCGCTCCCACGAGAGCCGCGGCCACGCCCTGGCCAAGGCCCTGCGCCGCCCCGGCATGCCGCAGCTGCTGTTGGTGTCCCTCCTGGCCATGGCGGGCTTCGCCATGATGGAGGGGACCTTCGCCCTCCTGGTGCACCAGCGCTTCGACTTCCACCAGCGGGAGGTGGGCTTTCTCTTCGCCGGCATCGGCGTGCTCATGGTGATCTACCAGGGTGGCCTGGTGCGGCTGGTGGCCAAGCGGGTGCCTGAAAAGGTGGCCCTCATTGTGGGCCTCCTCCTGATGGGCCTGTCCTTGCCTCTCCTGCCGATGGCTGGCTGGATGTGGCCCTTCGTCCTGCTCTTCATTCCCCTGTCCTGGGGCAGTGGCATGGGCAACACGGCGGGGTCAGCCCTGGCCAGCCGCCTGACGCCCCCGGAGGACCAGGGCGGCCTCTTCGGTGTGCTCAACGCCATGAGCGGCGTGGGGCGCATCCTGGGCCCAGCCATTGGCACCTTCACCTTCGCCCGCTGGGGCGGCCAGGCCACCTACACCGTGGCGGGCCTCACCCTCGGCCTGGCGTTCCTCCTGGCCCTCACCCTCTCCCCTGCTGCGGAGGCCCCATGATCCACCTGGACGGGTGCAGCCTCAGCCCCTCGGCGCTGGCCCAGATTGCCGCCGGAGCGGAGGTTGAGCTGGACGAGGCGGCCCTGGCCCGGGTGGCTGCCAACCGGGCGGTGGTGGATCGCATTGTCGCCGAGGGCCGCACGGTCTACGGCATCAACACCGGGTTCGGCCAGTTCGCCACCGTGGCCATCCCGCCGGATCAGCTCCAGGTGCTGCAGCTAAACCTGATCCGCAGCCATGCCGCCGGGGTGGGGGAGCCCATCGGCCGGACCGAGACCCGGGCCCTCATGGCCGCCCGCATCAACTGCCTCCTCAAGGGGCACAGTGGCATCCGCCCCGAGCCCATCCGCCTGCTGGCGGCCTGCCTCAACCGCGAGGTCCTGCCCATCATTCCCAGCCAGGGCAGCGTGGGCGCCAGCGGCGACCTGGCCCCCCTGGCCCACATGGCTCTCCTGCTGGTGGGCGAAGGGCTGGCCTGGTCCGCCAGTGGACCGATTCCGGGCGGCCAGGCCTTGGCGCAAGCAGGTCTCACGCCCGTGGTCCTCGAGGCCAAGGAGGGGCTGGCGCTCATCAACGGCACCCAGTTCATCACGGCCCTGGGCAGCCTGGCCGCCGAGCGCTTCGGCCGTCTGGCGGCCCTGGCGGACGAGGTGGCGGGCCTGAGCCTGGAGGCGCTGCGGGGCAGCCGCGCAGCCTTTGATCCCCGCATCCATGCGGCCCGCCCCCACCCGGGCCAGGTGGCCGTGGCCGAGCGCATGCGCAGCCTCCTCGGACCCACCAGCGCCATCGCCGAGAGCCACCAGGACTGCCACCGGGTCCAGGATGCCTACAGCCTTCGCTGCATCCCCCAGGTGCACGGCGTGGTGCGGGATGCCCTGACCTTCGCCGGGGCCATCCTGGAGCGGGAGCTGAACGCCGCCACGGACAATCCCATGGTGTTCACGGACACGGGCGAGTCCCGCTCCGTGGGCAACTTCCACGGGCAGTATCCCGACTTCGCCAGCGACCTCCTGGCCATCGCCGCCGCTGATCTGGCCAGCATGTCCGAGCGCCGCCAGGAGCGCCTGGTGAATCCCGCCTACAGCGACCTGCCGGCCTTCCTCACGGGCCACGGGGGCCTGGAGTCCGGCTTCATGATGGCCCACGTCACCTCCGCCGCCCTGGTGAGCGAGATGAAGGGCCTGGCCCACCCGGCCTGCGTGGACTCCATCCCCACCAGCGCTGGCAAGGAGGACCACGTGAGCATGGGGCCCATCGCGGCCCGCAAGCTGCTCCGTGCCGTGGCGGCCCTCGAGCAGGTGCTGGCCATCGAGGCCCGGATGGCCCTGGAGGGCCTGCGCTTCATTGGCTTGGCCCCTGGCGAGGGCCTCCAGCCGCTTATGGCGAGGCTCTCGGCAGCCTGTGCGCCCTGGTCCGACCGGGCCATGTACGAGGAGATCAGCGCCTCCCTCCAGGCCCTGCGCCAGCACATGGACGCCGAGCCATGACCTCCGCCCTCGTCCCCTGGCGGGAGGCCTGCGAGCAGGCCCTCCGAGCGGCCTCGGAGCCGGATGCCCTCCGTTGCTGGGGCTTTGGCCACGAAACGGAGGCGGGTCCAGTGCCCATCTTCAACTACCGCTTCGAGCACACCCTGGCGGCAGTCCTCCTGGCCCGCTGGCTGGCGCCGGCAACGGGAGCTGATCTGGAGGTGGTGGAGTGCGCGGCCTGGCTCCACGATGTGGCCAAGCGCCTGAAGGACCCGGGGGGCAAGGACACCCACGCCCGGGATGCCTCAGCCCTGGTGCCGGACCTGCTGGCCGGGACGGACTTCCCGCCCGCCAAGATCCCCGCCGTGCGCCACGCCATCGAGCACCACGTGGGCCTGCGCTTAACCCACCGCCTGGAGCCCCTTGAGACGGCCTGCCTATGGGACTGCGACAAGCTCAGCAAGATCGGGGCGGCCAGCCTGGTGCACTTCAGCTGCATCAGCGGTGCCTTCCAGCCTATTACCACGGAGGAAATACTCCGCCGGGGCGAGGCCTGGCTGGAGCTGGCCCAGGGCATCGTCGCCAGCCTCAACACCGCCCCGGCGCAGACCGAGGGCCGCCAGCGCCTCGCCTTCATCGAGGCCCACTACGCCCAGCTTCGGCGGGAGTGGTCGGATCCCCTGCAGGAGGGCCCCCGATGAAAGACTTCCCGCGGCTCGCCCAGTCCCTCGTCATGGCCCACAAGGCCCTGATGATGTACACCATCGCCCACCCTCAGGCCCAGCAGGCCGTAGCCGCCGCCCATGCTCTGCTTAGCCAGTGGCTACGGGAAGAAGAGAAGCTGCAGTTCGTGGTCGTCGGCCCGAAGATCTTTGCCGGCGGCGAGCCGCAGGACTCCCGCAACACCAACGTGGTGGCCCTGGCCAAGCTCACCACGGACCGGGCTGTGAGCGGCCTGATCTTCGAGATTGGCCTGTCCCAGGATGAGTGCCTGGCCTTCCTGGAGGGCCTTGTCCTCAAGCCCCAGCGCCTGGACGAGGTCGGGGGCCTGGAGAGCCACCTCCGCTCCCGTTTCGTCACCCACATCAAGGTCTCCCAGGTTCGATACAAGGAGGTCCAGGAAGGCGAGGACGAAGACGAGACCCCCGTCCTCGACGTGGTGCCGCAGCTGTCGGAGCAGGACCTGGCCCGCCTGCTGGGAGAAGCCCTGCGCGCAGCCCTGGCGGAGATGAAGGCGCGCGAGAAGGGCGATGGCCCCTCGGACTTCCCTGCGGCGGAGCTCGGCGGGCTCAAGGCCCTGGCCGACGAGTTTGGCTTTGGCGAAGGCATGCCCTCCCCCGGCCGGCTGGCTCAGATTCGCAAGGCCCTTCAGGGTCTCGAGCCACAGGAACAACTCAGCGTGCTGCAGGGCCTGGAGTCTCTGCCCACGAGCCCCGGGGGGCTGGCGGTGGGCATGCGGGCCCTGGTGGGCGAGACCCTTGCTGCAGCGCTGGCCACGGCCCTCTCCCGAGGGGTGCCCTGGCAGGATCTCCAGCAGCCGCTGACCGAGATCCTGCGCCCCCTGCCCGAGCGTCTCGTCATCCTGCGCATCATCACCGCCCGCCTCCGGGCCGAAGGGCAGGACCCCGCCCCCGCCGAGGCCGCTCTGCGCAGCATCGCCTGGGACGCCCTCAGCCTTGAGGCCCGCCTGGTAAAGGCCATGGAGGAGGACCACCTCTTCGAGCTGACCCACGATATGCGTCTGGCCCTCCTGCGGGAGCTGCTGGCCCTGCGGCGCTTCGACGAGTTCATCCAGGTCCAGGAGAAGCTGGCAGAGTCCCTGCGCTCAGAGCAGGACGAGCCCCGCCGAATGGCCGCTCGGACCCTCTCCGGCATGGCCCGTTGGGTGGGAGAGCCCGGGCTGCCCCCGGGCTCTGAGGGCCCCCTCACGGAGGCCCTCAAGGCCCACTTCGCCTGGGAACCGGAGCCCGCTACCCATAGCTGGACGAGTCAGGGCCTCGAGTCCCTGCTGGAGGCCCTCGTCCTGCGGGGGGACCTGGCCGGGGCCCTCGCCGACCTCCAGGAACTGGAAGGCCTCTGCGCCTTCCTGGACGAGCAGCACCCTTGGCGTCAGGAGGCCCTCACCGCCCTGCGCATGGTTTTGGAGCGCCCGCACTCACTCGATGCGGCCATCGACCAGATCTTTGCTCCGGACCGGGACGCCGTGGTCCGGGACGTCCACCCCTACCTCGAGGCCCTGGGCGACCCCATGGCCTCCCGCCTGGTGTTCCGCCTCGAGCACGAGCTCGACCGAACCCGGCGCGGGCGCCTGGTGGAGGCCCTCCGCAGCATGGGGCCCGGGGCCCTGACCTCGATCCTGGAGGCCCTGGACTCGTCGGCCTGGTACCTGGTGCGCAATGCCCTCACCCTGCTGTCCGACCTCGGGGATGCCGGGGGCGTGCCGGCCGTGGCGCCCCTCCTACGCCACCCGGACATCCGGGTTCGCCGCTCGGCGGTGCGGGCCCTCTGGAAGCTGGGCGGCCCCCTGGCGACTCCGCCCCTGGTGGCCCGGATGAAGGAGGCTGACGAGGAGACCCTGCAGGAGATCCTCTTCGCCTTGGGCCAGCTGCGAGCGGTGTCCGGGATTCAGGCAGTCACCGAGATCGCCCTGGGCCGCCGGGTGCCCCAGCGCCTGCGCATCCAGGCCCTGGAGACCCTCGGCCAGATTGGCGACCCGGCGGCCCTGCCCGCCCTCCTCCAGTGCCTGCGGCGCAAGACCCTCTTCAGCAGCGGTGAGGAGCCTCCCATCCGCCTGGCGGCGGCTCGAGCCCTCGCCACCTTGGGCACGGCGGAAGCCCTGGCCGCACTGGACAAAGCCACCAAGGCCGAGCCGAAGGGAGAGACGCGGGACGCCCTGGCCCGCGTCCTGGGTCCCCAGGGGGGCGCATGACGAGCCTCCAGGAGCACCCGGACCCCCGCCAGCTGCTGGAAGCCTTCGAGGCCTTCACCGCTGCCTCCGAGCACCTGCAGGTCCGCTACGAGGCCCTGCAGGGGCAGCTGGGCCAGCTCCAGGGTGAGCTGCAGACCGTGCTGGAGGCGGTTCCCTTCGCCATCTGGGTGCTGGCCGACGATGGCAGCCTGCGCTTCACCAACCGGCCCCAGGGCATGGACGGCCGGTTCCTCCAGGACGCTCCCCCGTGGGAGGCCGGCAGCCCCGGTGGCCAGCGGCGCTTCCAGACCCCCGAAGGCCGCGAGCTGATCTATGAAGAGGAGCGGCGCTCGGCTCCCCACGGCGGCACCATCGTGACCCTGCGGGATGTCACCGAGGCGGTACTCAAGGCCCAGCAGGCCACGCGCGAGGACCGTCTGGCGGCCATGGGCCGGATGGCTGCGGAGCTGGCCCACGAGATCCGCAACCCCCTGGGCAGCCTCTCCCTCTTCAGCGGCATGCTGGTGGAGGATCTCAAGGACCAGGAAGGCCCACTGGACTTGGCCCGGAAGGTCCAGGAGGGCGTGGGCCGCCTCAACCGCCTCGTGGGCAACACCCTGGCCTTCAGCCGCGACCTGCACCCCAAGGCGGGCGCCGTCTCCTTGCGGACCTTCTGGGAGGAGGCCCTGCGCTCCGCCACCCTGGCCGAGGCCGTGCCCTGGGACAACCAGATCCCGCCCCGGGCCACCTGGGAGGGGGACCCCGACCTCCTCCGCCAGGTCGCCCAGAACCTGCTCCAGAATGCCACCCGGGCCATGGACGGCCTGGATCAGCCCCGGCTCCTCCTGGCTGCCGCCGAAGAGCACCTGGAAGGCCGCCCGTGCTGGCACCTGACCCTTTCGGACAACGGCTGCGGCATCCCCCAGGACGCCCTGGCCAAAGTCTTCGACCCCTTCTTCAGCACCTTCGGCGGGGGCACCGGCCTGGGCCTGGCGGTCTGCCACCGCATCATCGTGGCCCACGGCGGCCTCCTGTTCCTGGAGAGCCAGGAGGGGCGCGGCACCACGGTGCACCTGCGGCTCCCCGCCGCTCCCTCTGCGTGACGGGCGGCGCTGTTACCATAAGTCCCTGACTGGAGCGCCCATGCCGCTGGCCCACCTCAATCCCGGAAGGCAGGCCCCTGAGATCGTCAACGCGGTCATTGAGATCCCAACGGGCTCCCGCATCAAGTACGAGATCGACCACCACACCGGCCTGGTGCATGTGGACCGGGTGCTGTTCTCCCCCTTCCACTACCCCGCCGAGTACGGCTTCATCCCCGGCACCCTGGCTGAGGACGGTGATCCCGCCGACATCCTGGTGCTCATCAACGGCTCGACCTACCCGGGCGTGGTCATCCGGGCCCGGCCCATCGGCCTGCTGCGCATGACGGACGAAAACGGCAAGGACGCCAAGATCCTGGCCGTGGCCTGCGACGATCCCACCTACAGCCATGTCAGCTCACGCAGCGACCTGCCGCCGCACTTCCTGCTCGAGGTGGAGCACTTCTTCCTGACCTACAAGGACCTCGAGCGCAAGACCGTGACCAGCGACGGCTGGGGCGGCAAGGACGAAGCCCAGGCCTTCGTGCGGTCCTGCACGGCGGCCTACGAACTCGAAAAGAAGAAGTAGGCCCGTCGTGACGGCCCCCGAGCTGGCTCCCGGGGTCGTCTGTTTCGACCTGGACGGGACCCTCGTGGATCCCCTGCTGGGGGTCCAGAACTGCCTGCGCAAGACCTGCGCTGCCTTCGGCCTGGAGCTGCCGGACGAGGCCACTGTGCGCGGCTGGATCGGCTTCGGCATGCGGGAGGCCCTGGCCACCCTGCCGGGGATGGACGATCCGGCCCGCCTGGAGGCCGTCCTGGACTTCTACTGGGAGCGCTACCGAGAAGACGGAGTCTTCGAGCATGAGCTCTACCCGGGTGTCTTCCACATGCTCCACCGCCTGAAGCGCCAGGGTCACCGGATCTACATCGTCTCGGCCAAGCCCGGGATCTTCGCCCGGCGCATCGCCTACCAGTTCGACCTGAACCTCATCTTCGATGACATCTTCGGCAGCAGCCTGAAGGGCCTCTCGCAGCCCAAGACCGATGTGCTGGCCACCCTGGTGGCCCGGGGCACCATCCGGCCCGGCGGCGTCCTGGTGGGCGACCGGGGCGTGGACATGGTGGCGGCCCGGGACCACGGACTGGATGCCATCGGGGTCGGGTGGGGCTACGGCAGCCGGGCGGAACTGACTGGGGCCGGGGCCGACCGCATCTTCGATACGGTGGAGGCCCTGGATGCCTGGCTGGGGCTCCGGTTCCCCGAGCCCGAGGTCTTCGACCCCTTCAGCCGTTCGGAGTAGCCCAGCGCGTGCCGGCTGGCACCTGGGTGCGGAAGGCCGTGGGGTCCGGGGTGCCGATGGCTCGGGGGTCCAGCAGGCGCAGGACCTGCCGGGCGCCGGTGGGATCGGTCCATGCGAGGGACTGCAGCAGCCCCTTTCGGCCCGTGGCCACCAGCTCCGGGAGGCCCGCCTGCCGGGGCACCAGGCGGAGGGCCTCAGGGCCCCGGGCTTCCAGCCGGTAGAGCCGCTCCAGGCGGGCGGGGTCCAGCAGGATGCCCAGGAGGGGGAAGTCCCGCACCGCCCGGGTCAGCTCGACCTTCTGGGCGGTGCGGGTATCGGGATCGTACTGGACCAGGTGTTTGCCGTCGCAGGTGACCGTCAGGCCCCCTTCGTAGGTGACCTTCAGGCGCCCCCCCCGGGCCAGGGCCAAGCGGCCCTCCCGGGCCAGGGTGCCAAAAACGGCGCTGTCGCTCTCCTGGCGGAAACGGCTCTCAAGGCCAGGGGTGCTGAGAAAGGCCGTCCACCAGGCCGGTGCCGCAGCACCCAGCGGGAGGACCAGCAGGATGGGCAGAAGGAAGCGCCGCACCCTAACTCCGGCGCAGTTCGAGTTGGACCGGCACGCTGGCTTCCGCTGTCGGCGCAGGCACCTTGAGAGTGCCTTCAGCCAGCACCCGCCCCCGCACCGTCACCTGCACGATGAGGTCGAGCGGGACAGTCTCCCCATTCAGGTCGAGGTCCAAGGAGAGAACCGAAGGGAGGTCCGGGAGCAGTGGCTCTTCGCGGACATAAGTGGTGTCCAGGTCCTCGTCCGGCAGGGGGACGGCGGCTTCAGCCTCGGCATGTTCCGGGGACAGGGCCCGGTCCCAGGCCTCAAAGTCCAGATCACCCTGCAGATCCTGGAGGGTCAGCGGCGACGGCGTAGGGTCTGCGGCCGGCATCTCGACCGGAGTCGCTGGGCCATCCCCCAGGGCGTGTTCCTTGATGTGCGAAAGGGCGAGGTGGGTGATGCCCCTCAGGGTCTCGAACACCCCGGTCCCCTCGGAGGCCACGGCCTGGAAGGTGGGCAGGCCGAGGCTGTTGAAAGTTGTCTCCAGGTCCTCTACCGGAACCACACTCCGCAGGTCCCGCTTGTTCCACTGAAAGACCATGGGAATCTCGGCCAAGTCCAGGCCCAAGGCACCGATATTCTCCCGCAGGTTCAGCATGCTCTCGCAGCCGGCGTCGAGCATGGCGGCCTGGCTGTCCACCACGAACACGATGCCGTCCACCCCCTGCAGCACCAGCTTGCGGGTCTCGTTGTAGAAGACCTGGCCTGGCACGGTGTAGAGCTGAAGGCGCGTCCGGTAGCCCCCCACCAGACCCGCTTCCAGGGGCAGCAGGTCGAAGAACAGGGTCCGGTCGGTCTCCGTGTTCAGGCTCACCATCTCGCCCCGGCCCTTCCGGCTGGTCTGGCTGTAGATGGCGTGCAGGTTGGTGGTCTTGCCGCACAGCCCAGGCCCGTAGTAGACGATTTTTACCGTCATGTTCCGAGTGGCGTGATTGAAAAAGACCATTCAGGTACTCCCTGGACCTAGCTAATCATGCCGGAGCGCACCGGAGGCTGTACCAACATAATTTCTAGGATATCCCCTTCAGGGCCTCCAGAACCTGCTGGTCGTGGTCCTTGGTACGAGTGTCCCGAATTATTTTCTGGACCACCCCCGCCCGGTCGATGATGAAAGTGACCCGCTTGGCGATGCCAATCACCGGCATCTTCACGCCATAGGCCTTGATGATCTTGCTGTCGGGGTCCGCCAGGATGCTAAAGGGCAGATGGTACTTCTCAGAGAAGGCCTTGTGGCTTAGGCCGGTGTCGGCGCTCACCCCCAGCACCACAGCCCCGGCAGCCCGGATGGCTCCGTGCCCATCCCGCAGGCTACAGGCCTGGGCGGTGCAGCCGGGCGTGTCGTCCTTGGGATAGAAATAGAGCACCACAGCGGCCTTGCCCCGATAGTCAGCCAGGCGCAGGGTGGCGCCGTGCTGGTCCTGGGCCTCGAAGGCCGGTGCGGGGGCACCCTCTTTGAGGTCTGCGGCCTCGGCCGCACCAAACAGTGCCAGCAGTCCCATGCCCACCCTCCATGCCTGTCCCAAGCCAACCTCCGGGTTGAAGCAGGAGTGTGGCACCATCGGCGGAGGAACGGGAGGGAGGAACCGTGGCAGGTGGCATTCGCATCGCGCTCATCCCCGGCGATGGTGTCGGCGGGGAGGTCATGGCCGAGGCCCGCCCCTGTCTGGACTGGGTGGTCTCCCGGGGGCGGCGGCTCGAAGTCCTGGACCTACCTCTGGGCGCCGACCACTGCTTGGCAACCGGGGAGACCCTGTCCGACGCTACCTTCGCCACCCTGCGGGACACCTGCGACGGGATCCTCTTCGGTGCGGTGGGTGACCCCCGAATCCCAGACGGACACCACGCCGAAGCCATCCTGCTGCGCCTGCGCCAAGGCCTGGAGCTGGCCGTGAACCTCCGTCCCTGCCAGCCCCTGCTGGCGGACCAGGATCGCACCATCGACATCGAAGTGTTCCGCGAGAACACCGAAGGCCCGTACTGTCTCCTTGGGACCACCGAGCCGGGCCGGGCAGTGGACCTGGCCGTGCACACGGAGACGGCGGTGCGCCGCCTCCTGGAAGCCGCCTTCCGGCGCGCCGCAGCCCTGCGCCGCCCCTTGGTCCTGGCCCACAAGGCGAATGTCCTGAAGCATGGGCACGGCCTCTGGGTGCGGATCTTCGAGGACCTGCGCCGGGCGATGCCAACGGTGGAGGCCCGGACCCAGCACGCCGATGCCCTCCTCTGCGCCCTGGTCCAGAACCCTCGAGCGTTCGCCCTGATCGCCGCCGATAACTACCTGGGGGACCTCATCAGTGACCTCTGTGCCGCCTTCGCCGGGGGCATGGGGATGGCCCCTTCGCTCAGTTTCGCGCCCCACCGCCCCTTCCGCTGCAACGCCCTGGCGGAGCCGGTGCATGGCTCGGCACCAGACATCGCGGGACAGGGCGTGGCCAACCCCGTGGGGATGCTCCTGAGCACCGCCCTGCTCTTCCGCCAGCTGGGCTGGGAGGCCGAGGCCGCCGACCTGGAGGGCGCCGTGGCCGGGGCCCTGGCCGCCGGGGCCCGCACCCAGGACCTGGGTGGATCGCTCTCTACGGCAGAGATGGGCCAGGCCATCCGGAGCCGGCTGGGCGCCTGAGCCGCTATTGCACTCGACCAGCAAGAGTCGCAAGTAAGGATGCGGACGGCCGATTGCCAGCACTCACAGGGGGTTCGAGCACGGGCTTCACCCCTGCCCGATGTTGTCGATGTGCTTCTGGAGCTCTTTCAGGCCGAAGGGCTTGGATAGCAACGTGACACCAGGATGAGCCGAGGCCAGGGTCAGCGCAGTCTGGTCGATTCGACCCGTGGCGAGCAGAACTGGCAGCCTGGGGCGTAAGGCACGCAGGCGAGGCAGGGTGCCAACCCCGCCCAATCCCGGCATGTTCATGTCCAGGATGACGAGGCCAGGCTCAAGTCCTGCTTCCAACATGGCCAGAGCCTCCTCCCCACTCTGGGCGGCGGTCACCACGGTGTGGCCCAGACGCTCCAGGAGTGCCTGGGTGGAACTTTGGATCAGTTCATCGTCATCCACCAGCAGTACCTTCAGTGCGCCATGGGGGGTGAGCATGGCCTCGGAAGGTGCTGGTTCTAAGACCTGGGCGGCCTCCTTGTAGGCGGGGAAGCGCAGCATGATGCGGGTGCCTTGGTCGGGTTCGCTCTGAATAGCCATCTGCCCCCGGTGCGCGCTGACGGTGCTGAAGACCATGGAGAGGCCCAGTCCCGTGCCTTTGCCGGTTTCCTTAGTGGTGAAGAAAGGTTCCGTGGCCCTCTCCAGGACCTCCTTCGGCATTCCTCTTCCGTTGTCTTCCACCACCACCTCGATCCAGCTGCTGTCGACATTGCGGGTGTGCAGGGTGAGCGTGCCGTTTTCTGGCATGGCATCCACCGCATTGACGCAGAGGTTCATGAAGGCATGGGTCAAGGCACTGGCGTCGCCCAGGATCGGCCGGAGGTCAGGATCTAGATCTATCTCCAGCCGAACCTTCGACAGCGTTGTCCGCTCCAGAAGGGCTACCTGCTCTAGGAGAATCGCATTCATATCGAGTCTGTTGTTCTCAGCGGGACTCTGGCGGGCAAAACTCAGCAGGCTCTTGACCATCTTGCCACCCCGTTCCGTGGCCTTGCAGATGGTATCGAGGGCCTTGTGGAGGGGACTGCCGACGGGCTGACTACCGATATGGATTGAAGCCAGGCCGAGGATGGCCCCCAGCACATTGTTCATGTCGTGAGCAACACCCCCGGCCAGCGTGCCGAGACTTTCCATCTTTTGGGATTGTTGCAGCTGGGCCATGAGCTTGGCCTTCTCATCCTCGGCCTGCTTACGCTCGGTGATGTCGATGAAGGTTACGACTGCTCCCAGGACCTGGCCATCCTGGCGTTGGGGGTAGGACCAATACTCAACCGGGAAGGAGGTGCCATCAGCACGCCAGAAGACCTCGTCGTCCACATGGGTTCCCTGCCCCTGATGGTATGCACGAAAGATTTGGCACTCGGGAATGGGATAGGCGTCCCCATTTTCATAGCTGTGGTGGATAAGGTCATGCATGTTCTTGCCGAGCAGCTGCGAAGCGTCTGCATACCCAGTCATTTTCAGACAGGACGGGTTGCAAAAAGTGCACTCACCGTTGGTGTCAATTCCATAAATGGCTTCCGCTGTTGAGTCGAGAAGCATCTTTAGCTTGGACTCATTTTCCACCAATTCCTTGGTCCGAAATTCCACTCGCTGCTCAAGCTTTTCGTTGATAATCCTGATTTTATGAACCTGTCTAGCACTCGTGAAGGCGAGCAGCCCAAGAAGGAGGCTCACCAAACTGCCAAGGGCCAACTCAACCGGGGAAGTATCCCTGTGCCTGGCCAGAAGTCCAGGCAAGGCATGGGTCACCATGGTCCAGGAGTGCCCTCCGAACGTAAGCGTATTCACTGCTTGCAGGGTGGAAGAACCTCCGAGAGAGCGGAGCTTGGCATCGCGGTCATACAGCAGGGGTGCTGACTGCACAGGACCATCGAACAGTTCGACATCGACCTGCTGATCATCGGTCCCTGCCAGGATGCCCTGCATCACGTCGTCCATCCGAAATGCGGTGTAAAGATAGCCCACCTGGTTCGCCCGCCGTTCCTCCAGGGTCTCCGTGGCCCTCCCATTCCTGAAGACTGGGATATAGAGAAGAAATCCTGGATGAACCTTTGTGTCTTGAACCAGTTGAACTTTCCCAGACATGCTGATGCGGTTCTCATCCCTGGCCCGCATGGCTGCCTCATGGCGAACAGGCTCGGATAGCATGTCGAATCCCAGCGCCTTGGGGTTCCGGTTCATGAATGGTTCAAGGAAGAGAACGGGGCAGTAGACCGCTCGGTTCCCCTCTGGGCGAATCTGGTAGTCGGGAAACCCCTCTCTGCGAACCTGTGCAAGATGTCGTTCTTTGTCGCGAGCGGGTACGAGGGGGGCATAGCCAATAGCCCGCATCCCTGGCTCAAGGTCCAGGGCAGTCACGAACCTGGCGAACGCTTTGCGGGAAACCGACTCGCTTGCCTGATAATGGCCGCGGGTGGCCAACAGGGAGCGTTCGTAACTTTGCAAACGCCGAGAAATTCTTGCCAGGACATCCTGGCTCTGCACGGCGAAAGTGGCATTGATCTCGCGCTGGTTCGCCGCTCGGGAACGGTTGGAGAATCCGATGGTGACCATCAGACCTACCACGGTCACGCTGAGGGGTAGCCAAATCTGGGATGGTCTCATTCGGTCACGCGTGCCTTTGCCTAGAGGTAGACCGTGTTGTAGCCTGCATATCGGATTGCTTGGGTGACGTTGTTATTCCTGGCTCGGCTCACCGCCATGCGCTCGTGATTTGCTTGGCTTCAGCCTTGGTGTCAGCGACCCAAGACCAGACGCAACAACAATAGATGCACACCTCTAGCGTCATTTGACCTCGCGATGGCAGGGGGATGCCTTGCGATTCTTACGGGCTGGCCTCGGCTTCGTTGGCACCCTGCCTTGGGCACAAGTTACCCCGTCCAGGAGGCATCAAGGACCGTCTAGGACGGTACGGCTCCACTGGTAAAAATAATGGTTATATTTTTCGATAGTGATTTTTGTCACGACAGCTATCCTCCGGGAACACAGCGGCCTTCGCTGCCCTCTCAGGGAGGCAAGCAAGGTCAGCGTCAAGCCGAAAGGAGGACTTCCTGTGGCCGAACAGCAACCCTCATTCGACGCGGCGAAGTACAAAAACTCGCAGCGAGAGCAATGGAACAAGGACGGTGCCGCATGGCGGCGGTGGAATCCCACGCTGGACCGTTGGTATGGCGAAGTAACCTGCCAGATGCTCGACTTGGCCCAGCTTCAGCCAGGTGGGCGCGTCCTGGATGTTGCGGCCGGGGCGGGCGAACCCGCAGTCAGTGCCGCCGAGCGGGTGGGCCCCAGTGGTTATGTGCTGGCGACCGACATCTCGGAAGGAATCGTTGAGCTTGCGCTCCAGGTCGCCCGTGAACGCGGGCTTCAACAGATTGCGACCTGCGCGATGGATGGCGAGCAACTGGATCTGCCTGACGCTTCCTTCGACGCGGTCCTGTGCCGGCTTGGTCTGATGTACATGCCGCACCCTGTGACAGCGTTACGCGAGTGGCACCGGGCGCTAAGACCGGGCGGTCGGGTCGCTGTCGTTGTCTTTTCCACCCCCGATCGAAACAGCTGGGGTGCTCTGCCTGCCTCCATCATCCGCCAGCGGGTGCAACTTCCACCTCCTATTCCAGGGCAGCCCGGCCCGTTTAGCCTGGGTGCGCCGGGGGTGCTCGAAGGCGTCTTCCGTCAAGCCGGATTTGCCGACCCCGAGGTTCGGGCCGTCTCGGTACCCCTGAGAATGGCCAGCTCTGTTGAGTATGTGCGGGTCGCCCGAGAAGCCTTCGGTGCCTTCAATGCCATGATGGCTGACCTACCCACTCAAGAGTGCGAGTCCGTGTGGAACGAGGTGGAAAGCTCAATGCGCCGTTTTGAATCGCCTGGTGGGTTCGAGGTGCCGGGAGAGTGCCTTGTCGGTGCTGCCACGAAGTGATCGTCCGCCGACGGCTCACCTGCGGCTCAAAACTGATCCCTTCCGGCAGTGTTTTCCAGGAAACAGCCAAGACAGCGCTACCTGGGTCTGTGAGGTTCTGAGGAAACCAGCGACTCGGGCGCCGATTGGGCCACGGCCCTAGCGATCCCTCCTGGCAAGCCCCTGCGGCGTCAGCAGCTGCGCATCACTCCGACCAGCACACCCTGGATCTCTACAAATTCCGGGGGGTAGCAGCGTGGCTTGAGGGCCGGATTGTGGGGAATGAGCCAGACACCCTTGGCGTCGCGCCGGAACTCCTTGAGGGTGACCTCCTCGCGGTCCAGAAGGGCCACAACCCGGTCGCCATTCCGGTATTCGCCCTTGCGCTGGAGCACCACGAGGTCGCCGTCAAGGATGGCGTCATCCACCATGGAGTCGCCCTTCACCCGCAGCACAAAGAGCTCCTCCTTCTGGCGGTGGATGCTGTTGGGCACCTCCACGGGCAGGGCCCGAGTCTCCGGCAGAATGGGAGAGCCGGCCGCCACCTCGCCGCAGTAGGGATAGTTGCGCACCAGGGAGAGGGGCTCGGAGCGCCCACCCTGGTCAGCCCCATGGGGCGCAGCCTCGTTGCCCTCAGCCAATACCAGGTTGTTGCCCTTCCCGTGGCTGCGGTGGAGGAAGCCCTTGTCCACGAGGTGCTGGACATGCTTGTGGATGGTGGAGACGGCGCTAGAGCCCACGCCCTTGGCGATTTCTGTCAGGGTGGGGCTGCGCCCCTGGTCCTGGAGGAAGGCCTGGGTGAACCGGAGCACGGCTTGCTGACGTTTGGTGAGATCGCTGGCTGTCATGCCCTTGAAAGTAGGTGCGAGAGCAGGGTCCGTCAATCCCTTTTTTTTCGCTTTATTTCAGATTCCCTTTCTGGCTCCCTCTGGAATGAATGTTGAAACTCCGTCTCAGGGTCTGCCATACTGACCCACAGTAAGTTAGATCAATTATTTACGCCCTCGTTATCATCTTTTTCGCCCCGGTCCCACACCCACGAAAGGAATCCCATGAATGCCACTCCGGTCGCCTCTCCCCAGGCCCAGGGAGCGAAAACCCGCATCAACGATTTTTCGATCCAGGTGGCCACGGTCAACGGATCGGGTTCCCAGACCGCCAACATGGTTTTGCTAAGGGCGATCTTCCAGATGGGCGTGTTCGTGAGCGGGAAGAACCTGTTCCCCTCGAACATCGCAGGGCTTCCCACCTGGTTCACCATCCGGGCCAGTGCCAAGGGCTACGTGGCCCGCAAGGCCAGCAACGAGCTGCTCATCCTCATGAACGCGGAGACGGCCAAGGACGACATCGCCTCCGCCGACCCCGGCGCCCTGGTGATCTACGACGAGCCGCTGCAACTGGACCGCCTCCGCGAAGACCTGCACTGCATCCCCGTGCCCTTCCAGAAGCTGGTGACCGCCTCCTGTCCGGAGCCCAAGCTGCACAAGCTGGTCAAAAACATGATCTACGTCGGCGTGGCCTCCCGCGTGCTGGGCGTGGACATGGAGGAAGTCCGCAAGGCCATCGCCAAGCAGCTGAAGGGCAAGGCCAAGGCCATCGAGATGAACCAGAC
>CAIRQL010000076.1 GCA_903880675.1 uncultured Holophagaceae bacterium
GATCCTCAACGACAACGACATGAGCATCAACCCCAACGTGGGGTCCCTGCAGGGCTACCTCAACCAGATCATGTCGGGCCAGTACTACCAGCGCTGGCGGGACCGCATCGAGCACGCCATCAAGGCCATCCCCCTGGAGGGTCTCAGCAAGGGCGTGGCCAAGGCGGCGAAGTGGAGCGAAGAAAGCTTCAAGCGCCTCATGGTGCCGGGCCTGCTGTTCGAGGACCTGGGCTTCCGCTACCTGGGCCCGGTGAACGGCCACGACCTGCAGGCCACCGCCAAGGCCCTCGTCGAGGCCCGGGAAAAGATGAAGGACGGCCCGGTGCTGCTGCATGTGCAGACCAAGAAGGGCCACGGCTACGAGCCTGCCGCCCAGGACCCCATGAAGTGGCACGGGGTGACGGCCTTCGATGCGGAGTCCGGCGAGCTCATCAAGACCGTCCAGGATCCCACCCGCCCCGCCCCGCCCAGCTACACCAGCGTCTTCGGCAAGGCCCTGGTGGACCTGGCCCGCCACGACGATCGCATCGTCGGCATCACCGCCGCCATGCTGGACGGCACGGGCATGAACCACTTCAAGAAGGCCTTCCCGGATCGCTGCTTCGATGTGGGCATCGCCGAGCAGCACGCGGTCACCTTCGCCGCCGGCCTCGCGGCCCAGGGCATGCGCCCCGTGGCAGCCATCTACAGCACCTTCCTCCAGCGCGGCTTTGACCAGGTGGCCCACGATGTGTGCCTCCAGGACCTGCCCGTGACCTTCGCCCTGGACCGGGCCGGCATCGTGGGTGCCGATGGCCCGACCCACCACGGCCTCTACGATCTGGCCTACCTCCGCTGCCTGCCCAACATCGTCCTCATGGCCCCCCGGGACGAGAACGAGCTGCGGCGGATGCTCATGACCGCCCTCTACTGCGGCCACCCCGCCGCCCTGCGCTATCCCCGCGGCAACGGCCGGGGCGTGCCGCTGGAAGAGCCCATCACCGCCCTGCCCGTGGGCAAGGGCGAGCTGCTGCGGGAGGGCGATGACCTCCTCCTCTGCGCCCTGGGCAGCATGGTGGAACCGGCCCTGGCCATGGCCGAGCGCTTCGCCCTGGAAGGCCTCTCCTGCGCCGTCATCAACGCCCGCTTCGTGAAGCCCCTGGACGCGCCCCTCATTCACGAATGGGCCACCCGCTGCCGGGGCACCGTCACCCTGGAAGAGGGCTGCGCCCCCGGTGGTTTCGGGGCCGCTGTGGCCGAGTCCCTGGGCGACGCCGGCCTGCTGCGCCCCCTCCTGCGCTGTGCCGTGCCCGATCACCTGGTCCACCACGGCGATGTCAGCCGCCTCCTGGAAGAAGAAGGCCTCGGCCCCGCCGCCCTGGAAGTCCGCGTCCGCTTCTTTGCAGCAAAACTGCAGAAAAGCTAAAAGATCAACGCAAAGACCTCACTTCGCCAGGTTCATCACCCTTTCGCGGTCCAGGTAGGGAATGGTGCGCCAGGTGTTGGTGGTGGTGAGCTGGAGGCTGGGGCGGGCCAGGACGTGCTCCAGCAGCAGGTTCCGCAGGGTGGTCTGGGTCACGGTCTCGGCTTGGCCGGTGAAGCCCATGGCCGCCATGTAGCCGCCCCCACCCCGCAGGCGGTAGGTGGTGATGGCCAGGGTGAAGGACTGGTCCGGCTTCACGGGCTGCCCCTGCCAAGTCAGGTTCTGCACCCGGCTGCCCAGGGGCCGCCCCAGGTTCAGGGCATAGTTCACGCCGTCCACCGTGTCGAAGTTGAAGAACGGAACCGTCGGATCGTAGAGCTCCGGCTCCCAGCTGAAGGCATAGTGCCGCGCCGCGTGCTCCAGGTAGCGGCGGAGCTGGTCCCCGGTGATGCGGATGCGGGCCAGCCGGTTCTCGTAGGGAGTCAGGGCCCAGAACTGCCGGACGCTGGTGGGGCCTTTGGGAATGAAGATGCGGGGGCCGGGGCAGGCGGCGGCAGACAGCTGCGCCCCGGTGGCCTGGCGCTGCACCTGGTGGAGCAGCTGCATCACCGGCGTGTCCTCCATGCGCGACCACCGGCTGTCCAGGTCCACCTGCAGGTTCGTGGCGGCCGTGTCCAGGTAGCGGTCCGTGGCGGCCCGCAGGTCCGCTGTGAGGGCCAGGGGCTCCGGGTCGATGGGGGTCTCGGCATCCGGGCGCTCGAGCCGGCCGGTGGAGGCCACCACTCGCCAGCGCCCCTTCTCTTTGCGCAGGTCCAGGTCCACCACCGCCAGGGCCCGCCCGTAGGCCTGGGCCTGAACAATGGGCACCCCCTTGTGCTCCACCGCCTGGGACTGATGGGTGTGGCCCGCAAAGATCGCATCCAAGCCCGGCACCTGATCCGCCAGGCGCAGGGCGGCGGTCTCGTCGCTGCCGGGGCCGTCCAAGGTGCCCAGCCCAGCGTGGACCAGGGCGATCACCACATCGGCCTTCTCCTTGTCCCGGAGGCGGGGTACCAGCTCCCGGGCGGTGGCCACGATGTCGCGAAAGGCGAGGTCCCCGTAGCCCCCGGCCTCGGTCATCCAGGGCACTCCCGGGGTGGTGAAGCCCACCAGTGCCACGCGCACCCCGGCCACCGTCACCACCACATGGGCGGGAAAGCCCGGCCGACCCTTGGGGGCCACCGCATTGGCGCACAGGAAGGGGAAGGTGGCCTGCTTCTCCGCCTCCCGAAGCACCTCCAAGCCGAAGTCAAAGTCGTGGTTGCCCACCACCGTGGCCGCGAAGCCCAAGGCGTTCATGATCGCGACACTGGGCTCCGCCAGGTCCCGCCGAAGGACATTGCGCACGTAGTTGAGGGGTTCGCCCTGCAGGGTGTCACCGCAATCCACGAGCACCGTGGCGGGGTTCTGGGCCCGCTTTTGGCGGATCAGGGTGGCCATTCGGCCCCAGCCCTGGGGCGCAGGCTGGCGGGTGAAGGTATCCTCGGCCGCCACATGGCCGTGCATATCGGTTGTTCCAAGAATCTGAATCCGTACATCTTGAGCCTGGAGAACCAGGGTCGTCAGCAGGATTCCAAGCCAGTGCCGCATGCAGCCTCCCTGCCCACACACAACCGAGGGTTGGATGGGGCTCGCTTCAAGGGTAAACTGACCCCTCACCCTTAGGATGACCCCCTCTACTGGAGACCCCATGCAAGAAGTTCAGATCAAGGCCCCCAAGCACGAATTCACCCTGCTCTGTGATGACATC
>CAIRQL010000077.1 GCA_903880675.1 uncultured Holophagaceae bacterium
CCGCAGCTTCGACTACAGCAAGACCACCGAGATCCTGGTGATGCTCTACCTGGGCGGCATGGCCAGCCTCAGCGGCTCCATCCTGGGTGTGGTGGCCTACACGGTGCTCATGGAGCTGCTGCGGAACCTGCTCAGCACCTTCGCACCGCAGCTGGCGGAGTGGCGCATGCTCATCAGCCCACTGATCCTGATCATCATCATGCTGACCCGCCAGACCGGTCTCCTGGGCAACCGCGAGTGGTCCTGGCTCCGCCCGAAGCAGGGGGCGTGATGGCGCTGCGCATCACGGAGCTCACCAAGTCCTTCGGCGGCCTCACGGCGGTCGCGAAGTTCAACCTGACGCTGGGTGAGCGGGATCTGCAGGGCATCATCGGCCCCAATGGCGCGGGAAAGACCACGGTCTTCAACCTCATCACTGGTGTCTACACGCCGGACAGCGGCCAGGTGCTGCTGGGGGAGCAGGACACCACGCGCCTGGCCTCGGACGCCATCGCCCGGGCCGGCATCGCCCGCACCTTCCAGAACATCCGCCTCTTTGCGCAGATGAGCGTGCTGGACAACATCACCATGGCCCTCCACGCCCATGCCGGCTACGGCCTGCTGGACGCCACCTTCCACACGGCCACCTTCCGGCGGGAGGAGGCCCGCCTGCTCACGGAGAGCCGGGACCACCTGGCCCGCTTTGGCCTGCTGGACCGCCAGCACGAGCAGGCCGGCAGCCTGCCCTACGGTGAGCAGCGCCGCCTGGAGATCGCCCGGGCCCTGGCCACCGGGCCCAAGGTGCTGCTGCTGGACGAGCCCGCCGCCGGCATGAACCCCCGTGAGGTCGAAGAGCTGATCCAGCTGATCCGCCAGGTCCACCAGGACTTCCCGCTGGCCATCCTGCTCATCGAGCATCAGCTGCCCGTGGTGATGGAGCTCTGCCGCGAGGTGCAGGTGCTGGACTTCGGCCAGACCATCGCCAGCGGCGCGCCCCGGGATGTGGTCCGCAACCCGCTGGTGATCGAGGCCTACCTGGGTGAAGAGGAGGCCCCGTCATGACCCTCCTCCGCGTGGAAAACCTATCCGTGTCCTACGGCGCCATCAAGGCCCTGCATGGCATCGACCTCACCATTGCTGAGGGCGAGATCGTGTCCCTGCTGGGGGCCAACGGCGCCGGCAAGTCCACCACCCTGCGGGCCATCTCCCGCATGCTGCCCCTCCAGGGTGGCGACATCTTCTACCGGGACCAGAGCGTCAAGCAGGTGGAGGCCCACACCCTGGTGGCCATGGGCATCGGCCATGTGCCCGAGGGTCGCGGCATCTTCCCCAACCTCACGGTGCAGGAGAACCTCGCCCTGGCAGCCTGGACGCAGAAGAACAAGCAACGCCTTGCCGCCTCCTACGAGAAAGTGTTCGCCCTCTTCCCCCGCCTGGAGGAGCGCCGCCAGCAGCTGGGTGGCACGCTCTCCGGCGGCGAGCAGCAGATGCTGGCCGTGGGCCGCGCGCTCATGACGGACTGCAAGCTCATGCTGCTGGACGAGCCCTCCATGGGCCTCAGCCCGTTGTTGGTCAAGGAAGTCTTCCGTGCCCTACAGGCCATCAACGCCCAGGGCATGACCCTCCTGCTGGTGGAGCAAAACTCCCACATGGCCCTCAAGATCGCCCACCGCGGCTACGTCCTGGAGAACGGCCGCATGGTCCTCGAAGGCCCCGCCGCCGAGCTGGCGCAGGATCCACGGGTGAAAGAAGCCTACCTGGGCGGCGCTACGACCTAGGGTTCTATTCCTGAGGAAACCGGAAAGAAGTGCCACCGAAAAATGAAAATACTTGCCACCGATGAACACCGATGAACGCCGATTAAAAACTGATAAAACAAAGGGCCTTAGGTGTTGATTTTGATCATGTCTTCATCGGTGTTCATCGGTGGTTACAAGGCAGTTTGCATTTAGCCCCTTCATCCCCTGTATCCCTGTAGAAACTGCTTTGGAACAGGGATGAAGGGGATGAAGGGGATAAGAGAAAAAGCAGGGCTAGGGGTTGGTTTGCAGTCGGTCTGTGTGCTGACTTAGCGTCATTCCACCACCCTCAGCGCCCCGCATTCCAGCCATCTCTGGCGCCTCTCACTGCATCGGGCAGTGATCCCCCTGTCCACAGTCCAAGGGCGGCGGCCAGCATGAGGCCCCGACTTTTGCGCCAGAAGCCTATGAGCAGAAATGCAAAGCTGAGCAGTTGGATCACGAGCGCCGCACGCTGCATCTGGAAAGCCTCCTAGACGGGGCTAGAACCTACTGAGGGCGAAAGGCTACCTGGGCAGTGGCAGCGGTGGAATGTCCCGGAACTCGAACCCCTTTTGGGGGTCGTCTCCCGCGTGGAACTGGACGTGCATGTGAAAGGACTCCGCAGGTAGGACCAGGCCAGGAATCCATTGGCTAACCAGAAGGGATCGGGCTGGGTCCCTGGGTGGAAGGTCTTGGTCCCCTGGGGGGGATGGACAGTTCTCCGACCACTCAAATACGCCTTGGGGCACGGTCAGGGGATGGTGCGAGCCGCCCGTCCGAACAGCCTCCTGCAGAAGCTTCCCTTCGCGGGTGAAGAACTTATACGAGGGACTATTCCAGCGCGCCACCGGAGGCCCAGCCTGCTGTTCAACCAGCAACCGGACCGTGACTCCGGGTAGCACTACCCCCCGCATTGGACCATCGCTTTCTTTGATGGTGATGAATTGGCGTCGCTGTGAGACCTCCAGGAGCCGGACTGTGAGGTTTCCGTGGGTGATGATCCCCTGGTAGGCGGCTGGCTCCTTGCTTTCTTCTGTCTGCTGCCAGGGACCCCAGGTACACCCGGTAAGGAGGAGCATCACGAGGAACAGACCTAATTGGTGTACCGCAGCTTCCCGACTCATTGCGGCGCCTGGGGCGATTCGATTCCCTGCATGGGGACCTCCCGGTGGCCCACCATACGCCCGACTGGAGGGCGCCGGGTGGGGCGCTCTCCAGGAAAATTCTAGACAGTGTTCGCCCTCTTTCCCCGCCTGGAAGAGCGCCGCCAGCAGCTGGGTGGCACGCTCTCCGGCGGCGAGCAGCAGATGCTGGCCGTGGGTCGCGCCCTCATGACGGACTGCAAGCTCATGCTGCTGGACGAGCCTTCCATGGGCCTGAGTCCCCTGCTGGTGAAGGAGGTCTTCCGCGCCCTGCAGGCCATCAACGCCCAGGGCATGACCCTGCTGCTGGTGGAGCAGAACGCCCACATGGCCCTCAAGATCGCCCACCGCGGCTACGTCCTGGAGAACGGCCGCATGGTCCTGGAAGGCCCCGCCGCCGAGCTGGCGCAGGATCCCCGCGTGAAAGAAGCCTACCTGGGTGGGGCGGCAACCTAGAGTTCTTCCCCTGAGGAACGGGAAAGAAATGCCATCGAAAAAAGGAAATTTTGGCCATCGGTGGTTAAAGTGCATTTTGTCTTTATCCCCTTCATCCCCTTTATCCCTGTAGAAACTCCTTTAGAACAGGGATGAAGGGGATGAAGGGGATAACAGCAAAAGCCATTGCTTCTGGGCTCTCGTCTGTGTGGGTGGGCCTGCCAGGCCTCAGACCGCTAAGGGTGTGAGGACGTACTTGCCCTTGGCGTCGCGGGCGATGGTGCCGGCGGTGGTGTCGGGGTCGTGGTAGAAGGCGCAGATGGTGTCGGTGTCAGTGATCTCGTTGAGGAGCTTGATGCGCTCGTCCACGCAGGTGACCACGTCCAGGTCGTAGCCCATGCACCAGGCGGGCTGGATGTGGCGGGAGGTGGGGAAGAGGTCGGACACGAAGACCAGGCTGCGCCCGCCCCCGGTGACGGTGACGATCTGCAGGCCCTTGATGTGGCCCGGGGCCGGGCGCACGGAGATACCAGGGAGTACTTCGGCGATGCCGTCCACGGTGTCCAGCACACCGGCTGCCGCGAGGGGCTCCCAGTTGGGGGGCAGGTAGCTGGCCTTCACCCGCAGGTGCGGCTTCCGCGCATCGGCGAGGTCCTGGGCCTGGGCCAGGTAGCGGGCATTGGGGAAGCTGGGCACCACCGTGCCGTCGGTGCTAAGACGGGTGCTGCCGCCCGCATGGTCAAAGTGCAGGTGCGTCAGGATGCAGAGGGTAATGTCCTCGGGCTGGACGCCCACTGCGGCGAGGCTGGCATCCAGCAGACCCCGGCCCGCCAGCTTGAAGCGGGCCATGAAGTCGTCGCTCTCCTTGTCGCCGTTGCCGTTCTCCACCAGGATCACGTGCTGCTTGCCGTCCACCTCGCCGCGGATGAGCAGGCAGTTGGTGGCCAGCAGGATCTGGTTGTCCGCATCGGCGGGATGGACCCGGTTCCACACGGCCTTGGGCACCGTGCCGTACATGGCGCCACCGTCCAGACGGAAGGTGCCGGCACTGACGAACTGGACATCCCAGGGACCGAGCTGCATGGGGTACTCCTTCAAGGGACTGGCGGGTATGAGGAATAGCAAAAAAGAATTTTGTAAGCGGAGGACTGCGGAGGAGCCGAGGAGAGCGGAGAAAGAAGAAAGGAGAAAACAGGAGTTTTGTCAGTTCTCAGCTTTCCTCAGCTCCTCGGTTTTCCTCAGCGTTAAATCATTTTTTTTCTTTCAAGTGTTCCAACCAAACTGCTCAGAACGCCAGGACCTTTTGCGCCGCGGCGAAAACTTTGTCGGTGTTGGGCAGGGTGGCGCGTTCGAGGATGCGATTGAAGCCCACGGGCGTGAACTCACTGCCCACGCGGGTCACGGGGGCGTCCAGCCAGGGGAAGCACTCGGAAGCGGCGATGGCTGCCAGCTCCCCGCCGAAGCCGCCGAAGACCTTGTCCTCGTGGGCGATGACCAGGCGGTGGGTCTTCTTCACGGACCGCACGATGGCCTCCGTGTCCAGGGGGCTCAGGCAGCGCAGGTCCACCACCTCCACGGAGTGCCCTTCCTTCTCCAGGCGGGCTGCGGCTTCCAGGGCAAAGTGCACCGGGGTGCCGTAGGCGAGGATGGTGAGGTCCGTGCCCGCTCGGCGGACGCGGGCCTTGCCGAAGGGCACGGCGAAGTCCGGTGGGACCACGGCGTGGGCCATCTTGGCGTTGTAGAGAAATTTGGGCTCGAGGTATAGGGTGGTGCCGCGGCTGCGCAGGGCGGTGCGCAGCAGGCCCGCCGCATCGTCGGCAAAGGCCGGGACCACCACGCGGATGCCCGGGAGAGTGGTGAGCCAGCCCTCCACGTTCTGGGAGTGGTAGAGGCCGCCGCCGATGTAGCCGCCGGAGGCGATGCGGACGGTGATGTTGGGCGAGAACTGGCCCTTGCTGCGCCAGTAGTCGTGGCTGGTCTCCACGATCTGCTCGGCGGCGGGCCAGATGTAGTCGGCGAACTCGGCGCCTTCCACGACCACGCGGATCTTGTCGTCCAGGCGGGAGAACCCGTTGGCGGTGCCCACGATGAAGTCCTCGGCGATGGGGCCGTTGAAGACCCGCGCTGCGCCGAACTCCTGCTGGAGGCCCTTGGACACATTGAAGATCCCGCCCTTCTCCTTGTTGGCCATGTCCTGGCCCCAGATGAAGGTGTCGGGGTTGTGGCGGAACTCGGCCTTGAGGGTCTGATTCAGGGCCGTAATGACGCTGATGGTCTCGCCCGTGGCGGTGTGGGTGCCCTCGGGATACTCCGGGGACACCCAGGCCTCCGGCAGCACGAAGTCGTGGATGCTGGCGGGAGCGGGGGCGGGGGCGGCCATGGCGTGGTCATGAGCCGCCAGGTAGCTGGCCTGGTTGTCGGTCTCTAGGGCCTGGAGTTCTTCTTCGCTCAGGCCGCTGGCCAGGCAGTAGGCCCGGAAGCGGGGCAGGGGGTCCTGGGCTCGGGCCGCGGCCCGCTCGGCCTCGTCCCGGTACAGCTCATGCCGGTCGCTGTTGGAGTGGCTGCCGATGCGGACACAGGTGGCGTAGACCATGGCGGGCCCGGCGCCGGTGCGCACATAGGCCACGGCCTCGGCCAGGGCCCGGCGGGAGTCGAGGAAGTCGAGCCCGTCGCACTTGATGATCCGCAGGTTCGGGAAGCCGCTGAAGTTGTCGCAGATGTGCTCGTTGGCGCTCTGATCCTGCTTGGGCACGGAGATGCCGTAGCCGTTGTCCTGGACCACGAAGATCACTGGCAGCTTTTCCCGGTCCGCGCCGTTGATGCTTTCGAAGCAGTAGCCTTCGGAGAGGGAGGACTCGCCCTGGCTGGTGAAGACGATGCTGTCGCGGCCGTAGTGCTTCACAGCCCGGCCCAGGCCCACCGCGTGCTGGGTGTGGTTGCCCGTGAGGCTCGAGACGTTCTGGATGCCGATGGAAGGCTTGGCGAAGTGGTTGCTCATGTGGCGGCCACCGCCGGCCACGTCCGTGTCCTTGGAGATACCGTTGAGAATGATCTCCTCGGCCGTGATGCCGCCGGCGAGCACCGTGAGCAGGTCCCGGTAGTAGGGGAAGAGGAAGTCCTGGTTGGCGCGGAAGGTGAGCCCCAGGGCCAGCTGGATGCCATCGTGGCCGGCGCAGGGGGCATGGTAGGACCAGCCCAGGGCCTGCTTCAGGTAGTTGGGGGCCTTGTTATCCAGGATGCGGCCCAGGTGCATCAGGCCATACCAGAGGCAGAGGTCCTCCCGGCTCGGGCCGGACGGTGTCTCGTGGCCTTCAGGGGCCGCTTGCACCCGTTCAGTCATGTCCAAGGTCTACCTCCAGGTGCAGGTCTGCGCCAGCATGAGGCGCGGCAGCCGTCAATTGTTGCTCAGCCAAGGTTCCACACCAGGGGCGAACCCTCGCGATGGGCTTCCGTGAAGGCCTTGGCCGTGCGGCGGAGCGCGGAACCCAGGGTCATGTCCTTCCCATCCGGGAACCACAGGGTGGCCCCAGTGGGATGGACGCCCAGGGTCTCCTGGAGGCGCCCCAGGAGGGTCGCCACGCCCGCCTCGGAGGTGTGCGGGAGGACCAGCAGGTACTGATCTGCCGACAGCTCCACCAGCAGGTCTTCGCCCCGTAGGAGGCCCATCGCTTTGACGAGGCGTCCCTTGGTGCCGGCCTTCATGGGCTGGGACCACAGGGCCAGGCCCAGGGGCTCCCGGCGCCGCCGGGCCATGAACAGCGCCGGTTTCATCCAGACCTCTAGGTAGCGTCGATTGGGTAAGCCGGAACGGGTGCTCTGCAGGGTGCTGTCCTCCACGATGGCGCTGCTCAGCTCCAGGGCCTCCATGGCTGCCCGCAGCTCCCCCTTGAGATGCTCGGTTTCCAGGGCCCGTGCCATGAGGCAGGCCATGGCCTTGACCAGGGCCAGCTCGGTGCGGGTGAAGGCTCTGGCCCCGTGGTGCTGGACGCAGAGGGTGCCCATGGGCTCGCCCTTTACCTCGATGGCCACGCCCAGGTAGGCCTTGATGCCCAGGTCCAGCCAGCCGGTGCTGCGGGACCAGCGGGGCTCGGTGGCGGCATTGCGGATAACCAGGGGACGCTCTGGGTGGGCCAGGACCGCCGGGCAGAACCCCTTCTCCGGGGCCTGGAACACTGGGGCCATGTCGCCCCGGGGCCCCACGGCCCACCAGAATACTTCGTAGCCCAGGGGCGTGACCCGCGTGAGCAGAGCCCGGTCCACGCGCAGGGCCCGCACCAGCAGGGACAGGCCGTGCTCGAAGAGGTGGGCCGGATTCGCCTGGCTGGCTTGGAGCAGCGTCGCCAGGGCCGCCAGGTGACCCGGCGGGGCCGAGATGCGGCGAACAGTGCGGGTTACCCCATGGGATGCTCCGAAGCTTGCTTTCAGGTTGCCGGGGTTTCCCGCCGGTGCAAGGTCGGAAATGCCCGGGACCGAAACTACCAACTGATGACCCGGATGCTGGGACTCACCTCAGCCTGCAGCAGGCTCTCGATGAAGTGCAGGGTGCCCGTGGTGGAGGAGGGACACGATCCGCAGGCTCCGTGGTAGCTGATTTCCAGGGTCTGGCCATCGAAGGAGATGACCTCCAGGCCACCGCCATCGCCGGCAAGCCCGGGGCGCACGCGGGTGTCCAGAATTTTGTTGATCTGCTCCAGCGTGGCGTCCGCCTCTCCGCCGGGCGTCTGCGCCCCCGCTTCCCCGGTGGCGTCTTCCGGCAGGCGCAGGTCCTCGATGGCTTCGCAGACGGGATCGATGAGGTCGCTCCAGTCAGCGGAGGGTTCCTTGTTCACCGTGACGAAGCGGTCCATGTAGAACACAGAGGTGATCTTACCGATGGCGAAGAGGCAGGACCCCAGCGGGTCTCCGACGGCGGCGCCGAAGTCCTTGAAGGACCGTGAACCCCCCTTGAGAAGGGCCGGATGGACCAGGAACTTCAGCGCGTCCGGATTGGGGGTGGGCTCGATGTTGATGACTTTGGGCATGCGGGACTCCCGATAAAGTTTACCAAATTCGTCAGGTAATTGGCGGTACATAATCTTCAGATGACCCAACCCGTTGGCGCAGTGTTCATGGATCCCGGTAAGCCTCTCGTGCTGGTCACGGGCGCCACTGGCTACATCGGTGGCAGGCTGGTGCCAAGGCTGGTGGCCGAGGGGTATCGGGTCCGCTGCATGGTTCGCAACCCCGTTCGCCTGGAAGGCCGGCGCTGGCCCGACGTGGAGCTCGTTAAAGGTGACGTGGAGAATCCGGACACACTGAGAGACGCCCTCAAGGGTGTCACCCAGGCCTACTACCTGATCCATGCCATGGGCGAGGACCGCCCGGACTTCCGCGGACGGGACCTGCGCCAGGCCGAGGCCTTCGGGCAAGCCTGCGCCCGGGCCGGCGTCCGCCGGATCATCTACCTTGGCGGGCTCGGGGATACCACCGGCCAACGCAGCGATCACCTGGCCAGCCGCCAGGAGGTGGGTGTGGCTCTGGGCCTCACCGGGATTCCGGTGCTGGAGTTCCGCGCCGCGGTCATCGTGGGGAGCGGCAGTGCCAGCTTCGAGATGATCCGGCACCTGACGGAGCGCCTGCCCGTGATGGTCACGCCCCGCTGGGTGAAGACCCGCTGCCAGCCCATCGGCGTGCGGGATGTGCTGGCCTACCTTACGGAGGCCATCGCGCACCCGGATGTCTCCGGCATCTTCGAGATCGGGGGCCAGGATGTCCTGGAGTACCGCCAGATGATGCTGATCTATGCGGAGGCGCGGGGCCTGCGCCGCATCATCATCCCCATGAATGTGCCGCTGCCGGGCCTGTCCATCCTCTGGGTAGACCTGGTGACGCCCATCCCCGTGGCGCTGGCTGGTCCTCTGGTGGAGGGCATGAGCACCGAGGTGGTGGTCAAGGATGCCCGGGCCTTGAAGACCTTCCGGGTGCGGCCCATGAGCTACCGCGAGGCCGTGGACCTGGCCCTGCAGCGCCTGGACCAGGACGCCGTGGAGACCACCTGGGCATCGAGCATGGCAGGCGAACCCGAGGGTGCCGCCCTGGGCTCCCACGAGGGCATGCTGCTGGAGCGCCACCAGCGCCACGTAAAGGCGCCCCCCCACGAGGTCTTCCGGGTGTTCTGTGCCCTGGGCGGGGAGAACGGCTGGCCCGCCGGCAACTGGCTCTGGCAGATCCGGGGCCTGCTCGACCGCGCCTTCGGGAGCGTGGGCATGCGCCGGGGTCGACGCCATCCGCGGGAGCTGCGGGTGGGCGATCCCGTGGACTTCTGGCGCGTGGAGGCCCTGGAAGAGAATCGCCTGCTGCGCCTGCGAGCCGAGATGAAAGTGAACGGCGATGCCTGGCTGCAGTTCACGGTGCGGCCCGAGGGGGACGGCTCGCGGCTGGAGCAGATCGCCTTCTTCGAGCCCCACGGCCTGCTGGGCCTCTTGTACTGGTACTCCGTCCTGCCCTTCCATCTCTTCGTGTTCCCGGGGATGATCCGGACGCTCAAGCGGCGGGCCGAGGCGGCCGTCGAACTGACGGGACCCCACTCATGATCGAAGCCCAGCGGGCGGCCTGCCTGAGCGCAGCCCAGGCCGGGGCCGAGGTCTTGCTGAGGTACTTCCGGAAGCTGGAGCCTGGCGCCATCACCGAGAAGACCAAGAACGACTATGTGAGCAACGCTGACCGCGAAGCCGAAGCCGCCATCCGTGCCGAGTTGGCCAGCCGCTTCCCCGACTACGGCTTCCTGGGCGAGGAGTCCGGCGGCTCCGGGAGCACGGAGGTGCTCTGGATTGTGGACCCATTGGACGGCACCCTGAACTTCATCCAGGGCTTCCCCCACTGGTGCGTCTCTGTGGCGCTCTGGGATGCGGAAGGCCCCGTGGCGGGGTGCATCCTGGATCCCCTGCGCGGGGACTGCTTCCTGGCCGCCCGGGGCCAGGGCGCCACCTGGAATGGCCAGCCCATGCGCGTCTCGCAGCAGGCGGGTCTGGACGGCGCTTTCTTGGCCACAGGCTTTGCCTTTCAGCTGGGGGACCGCTGGCCCCACTTCAACGCTGCCCTGGGCCGCGTCTTCCCCCGGGCCAAGGGCCTCCGCCGCGCCGGCAGCGCCGCCCTGGACCTGGCCCACGTGGCCTGCGGCATCTTCGACGGCTTCTTCGAGATGGGCCTCAAGCCCTGGGACATCGCCGCCGGCGCCCTGCTCGTCACCGAAGCGGGTGGCGTCATCACCGACTGGGAAGGCGCCCAGGACTGGTTCCAGAGCGGCAACCTCGTCACCGGCCCACCCGGCGTCGCACTTGAGCTTTTAGAAGCACTTAGGGGCTAAAAGCAACTGATTTACCACGAAGACACGAAGGCACGAAGAAAAGCAGAAGGAACAACTAAAGTCCTTCTTCGTGTCTTCGTGTCTTCGTGGTGATCATTTTTTTGCTTTTGTATCTTTTGCCTACGCCTCGGCTTTGGCTTGGCGGCTGTAGACGACGACGTAGAGGCAGAGGGCGATGAGGGCGAGGAGGCCGAGCCACTCGCCCAGGGCGCCTTCGGCGGCGTGGGTGCTGAGGATGGGGAAGCCTTCGGTCCACTTGAGCTTCACGAAGCTGGCCACCACGCCCATGATGGCGCCGCCGGCCATGAGGCCGCTGGCGATGAGCACGCCGCGGTTCTCCCGGGCCTTGGCGTCTTCCTCACTGGTGCCCTTCTTGGGCCGGTTCACCCAGTGGGCCAGGAGGCCGCCCAGGAAGAGGGGCGTGTTCAGCTCGATGGGCAGGTACATGCCGAGGGCGAAGCCCAGGGCCGGCAGCTCCACCATGCGCAGCACGATGGAGAGCATGACGCCGAGGCCGAAGGCGTACCAGCGCAGGGGCATGGACACGGTGCCGAAGATCCCTTCAAGGATGGCCTTCATGGCGCTGGCCTGCGGTGCGGGGATGGAGCTGCCCAGGGCCATGGTGCCGTCCAGGTTCACCTGCTTGGCCATGAGCCACATGGCGATGCCCGTGAAGAGCGCCGCTACCAGCGTGCCCACGAACTTCCAGGCGATCTGCCGTGCGGGTGTGGAGCCGATCCAGTGGCCGATCTTGAGGTCCGTGCTGAAGGCGCCGGAGGCCGCAAGGGCCGTGCACACGATGCCGCCCACCATCATGGTGAGGAACATTCCATAGCCGCCGGTGAAGTTCAGCTTGAGCATCAGGACGCCTGTAATGACCAGGGTGAGCATGGTCATGCCGCTGATGGGGTTGGTGCCGATGGTGGCGATGGCGCGGGCGGCCACGGGGGCAAAGAAGAACGAGATGACCATGATGACCGTGGTGGCCACCAGGGCCGGTGCCAGGGCATTGCGGATGCCCAGGCCGAAGCTGAGGAAGGCCAGGGTGCCCACCACGCAGGTGACCAGGCCCACGGCGATCATGGAGCCCGCCAGGGTGCGGTCCGTGCGGACCGTGACGGCCGCCTCGGCGGCGGCGTCGCGGTTGGCCAGGGCCTTCAGGTTGCTGATGATGCTGCGGATCATGTTGGGCATGGAGGCGGCGACGCCCATGATGCCCGCGCCGGCAATGGCACCCACGCCGACGATGCGGATGTAGGAGAAGAACACCTGCTCGGGCGTCATGCTGGCGATGAGCTTCGTGCCGGGCGCCACGATGATGGGCACGTACTGGCCGATGGCGTGGAAGAGGGGCACCAGTACGAACATGCTGAAGAAGGAGCCAGCGGCGATCACGGCGGAGTACTTGAGGCCGATGATGTAGCCGATGCCCAGGGTGGCGGCACTGTTGAGGAAGTTGAAGGACATGAACTTGTCCCGGAGGGCGCGGCCCACCCAGACATGCTCCAGGCGCAGGTACTCGCCCATGCCCCGGAAGATGGACACGATGCCGTCGTAGGCCGCGCCGATAATGGCGGCTACCGCCAGCTCCTTGGCTTGGTTGCCGGCCTTCTCGCCAGTGACCAGGATCTCGGCGGTGGCGGTGGCCTCGGGCCAGGGGAAGATGCCGTGGTTCTCGACCATGAAGTGGTGGCGCAGGGGCACCAGGAACAGGATGCCGATGCAGCCGCCCAGGAAGCTCACGATGACCACCTGCCACAGCGTGGGCACGGGTACGCCGCTGCCCGGCGTGTTGGCCAGGATGTAGAGGGCGGGGATGGTGAAGGCCGCGCCGCTCACCACGTGGCTGCTGTTGGCGCCGATGCTCTGGACGATGACGTTTTCCAGGATGGTGTTCTTGCGGGGGAAGAAGCGGGACAGGCCCACGGCCAGGATGGCGATGGGGATGGCGGCCTCGATGCCCTGGCCCAGCTTCAGGGCCAGGTAGGCGGCGGCCATGCTGAAGATGGCGCAGAAGATGAGCCCCATGATGATGGCCCGGGGCGTGGCCTCTGGCATGTCGTCCTGGGGCACCAGCGGGACATAGGCCTCCCCCGGCTCCAGCGGCCGCCGCGCATTAAGGGGCAGGCCCTTGATCTCCTGAGGTTCAGATCCGTGGGACATCATCGACTCCTGAAATGCTGGCATTCAGATGAGAAAAACGCTCGCAGAGGGACGCAGAGACGGCAGAGCCCGCAGAGGTAGGAAATGAATATTTCAGCATTCTCTGCGTTCTCCGCTTCCTCTGCGCCCCTCTGCGAGAGTTTGTAATCACTTCTCGTACGTCTCGAGGACGGACGCTACGACGCGGCGGGAGA
>CAIRQL010000078.1 GCA_903880675.1 uncultured Holophagaceae bacterium
GGGAGGCCTACCGCGAGGTGGCCCGGCAGATCCAGGACGGCACCTTCGCCCCGGACCGCAGCGCCCTCACCGCCACCCACCTGGGCGGCGCCGGCAACCTGGCCCTGGACGAGCTCACCACCGAGCTCTCTGCCGCCCGCACCTGGATCCAAGCCCGAGCTGACGCCCACTCCCAGGCCGAGGAGGCGTTATGGACAAACTGATGAGAGGTCCCCTATGAGCAAGCTTGCTGTTCTCGCCTTTTCGGGCGGTCTTGATACGTCCTTCTGTGTCTTCTACCTGAAGGAGCAGGGCTACGATGTGGCCACGGTCACGGTGAACACGGGCGGGTTCTCGCCGGCGGAGCTGGCCCGCATCGAGGCGGCCTCGCCCAAGCTCGGTGCCATCAGCCACACCACCGTGGACGCCCGGGCCGGACTCTTTGATGGCTACCTGCGCTACCTGGTCTACGGCAACGTGCTGCGTGGCCAGATGTACCCCCTGTCTGTCTCTGCCGAGCGCGTCTGCCAGGCCCGGGCCGTGGCGGAGCTGGCCAAGAGCATGGGTGCCACCGCCATCGCCCACGGCTCCACCGGCGCTGGCAACGACCAGGTGCGCTTCGACGTGGCCTTCCGCGCGCTGGCCCCGGACCTGGAGATCCTGACCCCCATCCGCGACCTGGGCCTGTCCCGGGCTGAGGAGATGGACTACTGCGCCCAGCGCGGCCTGGTGTTCCCCGAGAAGACCAAGGACTACTCCATCAACGAGGGCATGTGGGGCACCAGCGTCGGCGGCCGGGAGACCCTGGACCCCTGGAGCGCCCTGCCGGAAGCAGCGTTCCCGGGTGGTGTCATCGGGACCCCCGCACCCACCACCCTGGTCATCAGCTTCGATCAGGGCGTCCCCGTGGCGCTGGACGGTGAGGGCCTGGATCCCGTCACCCTCATCGCCCGCCTCAACGACCTGGGCCGCCCCTACGGCATCGGCCGAGGCGTGCACCTCGGCGACACCATCCTCGGCATCAAGGGCCGCGTGGGCTACGAGGCCTCCGCAGCGCACCTGCTCATCGGCGCTCACCGGGAGCTCGAAAAGCTGGTGCTCTCGGGCAAGCAGCTGTTCTGGAAGGAGTCCCTGGGCAACCTCTACGGCGGCCTCCTGCACGAGGGCCACTTCTTCGATCCCCTCGCCCGGGACCTGGAGGCCTTCCTCACCTCCAGCCAGGATCGCGTCAGCGGCGAGGTGCGCGTCACCCTGCACCCTCGGGCCTTCGTGGTGGAAGGCGTCCAGTCGCCCTACTCCCTCATGGACCCCCGCATCGCCACCTACGGCGAAGCCAACCGCCTGTGGACCGGCATCGAAGCCGCCGGCTTCGCCAAGATCTTCGGGGTCCAACAAACCTTGACTCTCAAAGCAAAGAGCAACTGAACCGAAGGCGCCCATGAGAATCCATGTCGACAAGCTCGCTTCGGTCACCCGCAACCTGCGGCTGGGGCGCACGCTGACCCTGGCGCCGGAGCTTCTGGTGGAGGAGGGGTCCGTCATCGCCTGCCGGGTGCGGGGCGAGAAGACCACCTACAACCAGCTGGAGGATCCCCACGGGCGCATGAGCACCCTCCACGATGGGGACATCCTGGTGGGGGCCCTGGGCCACCGCAACGCGCTCCAGGGCTACGAGGGCGTCATGCCCACGGCCCTGCAGGTGGGTGACACCATCAACCTGCTCAACATGGGTGGGGTCATCGGTACCTGCGTCTCCTACAACCGGGACCTGGGCAAGCCCTTCGAGATGGAGGTGCTGGGCCAGGTGCAGGTCTTCCCCGAGTTCCAGTCCCGGGCGGGCCAGGCGGCCCACATCCGCATGGGGGCCCTCCGCGGCACCAGCCTCTCGCCCCACTGTCCCGTGGTCTACGTGGCGGGCACCTGCATGAACGCCGGCAAGACCGCCGCCGCCTGCGCCGCCATCCGGCAGCTGAGCCGGGCGGGCTACCGGGTGGGCGCCTGCAAGCTCACGGGCGTCTCCCTCATGCGGGATGCCTTGGCCATGCGCGACTACGGCGCCGAGGTGGCCCTGGACTTCACGGATGCGGGCTGCGTGTGCACCGATGCTGGCAACGCAGCTGATGTGTCCCGCATCATCTTCTCGGAGCTGGCGTCCCATGGCGTGGATGTCATCGTGGCCGAGACCGGCGACGGCATCATGGGCGAGTACGGTGTCCAGGCGATCCTGGGCGATCCGGCCCTGCGGGCCCTGGGGGGCGCCTTCGTCCTCTGCGCCAACGACCCCGTGGGCGTCGCCGGTGGCGTGCACCAGCTGAAGACCGCCTTCGGCATCCAAGCCGACCTGATCGCCGGCCCCGCCACAGACAACCGGGTGGGCGAGCGCTTCGTGGCCACCCTGGGCCTCCCCGCCCGCAACGCCCGCGCCGACGCCGACGCCCTCGGCAACTTCGTCCTCGGCCTCGTCGAAGCCAAGCTGGCGGCAAAGTCGTGAAAAGACCTGTTTAACCGCAGAGGGCGCAGAGGACGCAGAGAAGGGCTTCAGATTTTGCTCCCACCCTTCTGTTCCTTTCATCTTGCACATCCACCGCCGTTCAATTCCTTTCCGGCGACTTCCCTTTAGCCTTTTCTTTCTCTGCGCCCTCTGCGTTCTCTGCGGTTAGATTTTTTTGGTGATATCCCATGACCCAAGTTGATGTTCTGATCCTCGGTGCTTCGGGCTACGGCGGGGGGGAGCTGCTGCGGTGGCTCTCCAACCACCCGGCGGTGGCTTCCCTACGCGGCACGGCCCGCAGCCATGCAGGCAAGCCCTTCCACGCCCAGCACCCCAACCTGCGGGGCCTGGTGGAGGGCGTCTTCGAGGGCACGCCGGACTGGGAGGCCCTGGCCAGCAGCCCCGCCCCGGTGATCTTTTCTGCCCTGCCCCACGGAGAGCTGGGCAAGCTCTGGCCCGAGCTCGAAGCCGCCGCCCAGACCCATCCGGGCCTGCTGGAGCGGCTCATCGTCATCGACCTCTCGGCGGACTTCCGCCTGGATCCCAGCTGGGTCTATGGCCTGGTGGACTGGCAGCCGGAGCGCATGGCCGGTGCCAAGCGCATCGCCAACCCCGGCTGCTTCGCCACGGCCCTGCAGCTGGCCCTGCTGCCCCTGGCCCAGTGGCAGCCGGCCTTCGTGGCCGTCACCGCCGCCACGGGTTCCAGCGGCTCCGGTGCCGCCCCCTCGGACACCACGCACCACCCCACCCGTGCCAACGACTTCCGGGCCTACAAGGTCCTGGGTCACCAGCACGAGGCCGAGGTGCTGCGCACCCTGGCCACGGCCGGCTGGCAGGCACCCCTGAGCTTCGTGCCTCAGAGCGCGCCGATGGTGCGGGGGATCTTTGCGACGATTCAATTCCCACTTCCTGCGGGAATTGAATATGGGGCCCTGCGGGCCCATTTTGAAAACTTCTATCGGGACCGGTTCTTTGTGCGGGTCGTCGAAGGGACGCCGCGGGTGGCGGCTACGGTGGGGAGTGCTTTTGCGGACCTTGCCGTGGCGGCCAAGGGCAGCCACGGGGTGGTGCTGGTGGCCCTGGACAACCTGGGCAAGGGCATGGCCACCCAGGCCGTGCAGAACCTGAACCTGGCCCTGGGCCTGCCTGAGTGGACGGGCCTGCGCGCCGCCGGAGGTTGGCCGGCCTGAACCCATGTTTGACCCTTAGGTCCTTTTATAGACAACAGTTCCGGTTGTGCCATCATGGGATCCCTTTGCCGGAGATCCCATGGATGCCTCTCGTCTGACCCGCGCCGCCCTCGCCCAGTTCGCTGCGGCCAACCGCACCGCCTTCGAGGCCGAGCTGCGAACCCTGGTGGAGATCCCCTCCGTCAGCGCCGACCCCGCCCACCAGCCCGATGTGCGCCGCGTAGCCGAGGCCGCCCGCACCCTCTTCGAGCGGCACGGCGGCAAGGCCGAGGTCCTGGAGACCAGCGGCAACCCGCTCGTCCACGGCTGGTTCGGAGAAGATCCCACCCACTCCACCATCACCGTCTACAACCACATGGACGTGCAGCCCGCCAACGAGCCCGAGTGGACCGCAGAGCCCTTCACCTTCGTGGTGGATGGCGACACCTACCGGGGCCGCGGCAGCACGGACGACAAGGGCCCGGCCGTCACGGCCTTCTTCGGGGCCCTGGCGGCCCGCGCCGCCGGCGTGCCCCTGAACATCCACTTCCTCTGGGAGACCGAGGAAGAGATCGGCTCACCCAGCTTTGCCGGCGGCCTGGGCCGTCACGCGGACCGCCTCAAGACCGACGCCATCGTGGTGAGCGACACCGTGTGGATCACCCGGGGCAAGCCCAGCACCCCGGCGGGCCTGCGGGGCCTCAAGGGCTTCCGCCTCACCCTGGAGACCGCAGACCACGACTTGCACAGCGGTGTGGTGGGCGGCGCGGCCCGCAATCCCCTGGCGGAGCTCATCAAGGTGGTGGCCGCCATGATGGACGGCGAGACCGGCGAGGTAAAGATTCCCGGCTTCTACGACGAGGTGGTGAAGCCTTCCCCCCAGGAGCTCGAGGAGTGGGCCAACGCGGGCTTCAGCGTGGCCACCTTCAAGAGCGACCACATGATCACCGGCATGCGCACCGAGGACCCCATTGAAGTCATGAGCCGTGTGTGGGGCCGACCCACCATGGAGGTCCACGGCATGGTGGGGGGCTACACAGGCCCCGGCATCAAGAGCGCCGTGCCGCCCCGGGCCGAGGTGAAGCTCACCTGCCGCCTGGTGCCGGATATGGACGAGGCCACCACCGTGGCGCGCATCCGGGCCTTCGTGAACACCCACTTCCCCGATGTGCAGTTCCACGAAGAGCACGGCCTCGCCCCCTTCAAGGGCCATGTCACCGGCCCCTACGCCCAGGCCATCAAGGACGCCTACCGCTTCGGCTTCGACGCGCCCTGCTCCTTCACCCGCGAGGGTGGCAGCATTGGTGCCGTGAAGACCATGGAGGACCTCCTGGGCTGCCAGGTCTTCTTCCTGGGCCTCAGCCTGCCCAGCCATGGCTACCACGCCCCCAACGAGAACTACGACTGGGAGCAGGCCTCCGGTGGCATGGCCGCCTTCGCCCACTACTTCGAGACTGTTAGTTCGATCAAGAATTAGCGGCCGTTACTCGCGAAAATCGTCGGCCTTCGGCCGGCGATTTTCGTTAGAAGGTGCCTTGGACCAGGCCTCCATCCACCAGCAGGCTCTGGCCGGTGAGGTAGGACGCAGGGGCGCTGCACAGGAAGGCGATCACGGCGCCCACTTCCTCGGGACGGCCGATGCGGCCCACGGGAATGGACTCGGCCTGGCGGGCGAAGTGCGCCTCTGGCGTGATCCCTGCGGCCGCGGCCTGCACCTCTGCCAGGTGGAGCTGCCGATCGGTCATGACATGGCCAGGTAGCAGCGCATTCACGGTGATGCCCTCCCGGGCAGTCTCCAGGGCCAGGGTGCGGGTCAGCGCCGAGAGGCCCGCCCGCAGGGTGGAGCTGATGGTGAGCAGGGGATAGGGCTGCTTGGCCACCAGGCTGGTGATGTGGACAATGCGACCCCACTGGCGAGCCCGCATGCCCGGCAGCACCAGGCGGCTCAGGCGCACCACGTTGAGCAGGGTGGAGTCCACGCCGGCGGACCAGTCTTCATCGGAGAGCTGCCCAAAAACCGCCGCCTTGGGGCCACCCGTATTGGTGACGAGGATGTCGACGGGTCCCAGGGTCGCCTCCGTGACCCGATGCCAGCGGGCCAGGTCCTCCGCCGAGGAGATGTCCACGGACTCAGCCAGGGCCCGCACGCCGAAGGCCTCCAGCTCCGCCTTGGTGCTGGCCAGGGCCTCGAGGCCACGGGCGCAGATGGAGACCGCACAGCCTTCCGCCGCCAGTGCCAGCGCCGTGGCCCGGCCCAGCCCCTTGCTGCCCGCCGCCACCATGGCCACCTTGCTTCGGATGCCCAGCTCCATGACGCCCTCCAGGCTTTCAGCATAGGCCTCTGCGAACCCCTCCGCAGCGGGGGCTTTCCGCTGGCCGCCCTGAGCGGGGATACTCCAGGAAGAGGATTCCCCCATGGACTTTTCGATCTCCCTGCCGGACTGGGCCGTGGCTGAGAACCACCGCTTGCCCGAGTTCATTCCCTCCCTGGAGGACCGCATGCGGGAGGTCATCCGCTTCTCGCGGCTCAACTTCGAGCGGGGCACCGGCGGCCCCTTCGCTGCAGGTGTGTTCGAGCGGGACTCGGGTCGGCGCATCGTCCTCGGCGTGAACCGGGTGGTGCCCTCCCACTGCTCCTCGGCCCATGCGGAGGTCACGACCCTCTCCCTGGCCCAGCGCCTGCTCGGGACCTTCGACCTGGGGGACCCCGCAGGCCCGGCCTATCAGCTGGTGGTCAACTGGCGGCCCTGCGTCATGTGCTACGGCGCCACCCTCTGGTCCGGGGTGAAGTCCCTGGTGATCGCCGGCAGTGGTCCCGAGCTGGAGGCCATCACCGGCTTCGACGAGGGTCCCATCCACCCCCAGTGGGACGACGAGCTGAAGAAGCGCGGCATCGAGGTGATGGACGGCGTACTGACAGACGAGGCCCTGGCCGTCTTCCGGGACTTCGCCACCAGCGGGGCCCTGGTCTACAACGCCGGCGGCGGGGGGCGGAGCCCTCGGGCGGCGGGGGCGGCGGATTAGGCGGTTTTTTTCGGTGACAAGCAGCCCGCGCTTCTGGACCATGGGCGTCATGCGTGACGCCGATCGCCTTCCCCTCCTGTTCCTTGCAGCCGTCGCCGTGGCCTTCGCCGTCCTTGGCTGGGCGCCTCCGGCGGACCGCTTCACCTGGTTCATGGAGAATGTCCCGGTGATCCTCGGTGTTCCGGCGCTGCTGGCCACCCACCGCCGCTTCCCCCTCACCAACCTGCTCTATGGCCTGCTGGCCCTCCATGCCCTGGTCCTGATGGTGGGCGGCCACTGGACCTATGCCGAGGTCCCGGCGGGTCACTGGGTCCAGGGCTGGCTGCACCTGGCCCGCAACCCCTACGACCGCCTGGGGCACCTCTTTCAGGGCTTCGTCCCCGTGCTCCTGTTCCGGGAGGTGCTCTTCCGCAAGGGCGTCCTCAAGCCTGGGGCCTGGTCCGTCTTTGTCTTAATCTTGATGGTGCTAGGCCTGAGTGCCGCCTATGAGCTACTGGAGTGGCAGACGGCGGTCTGGACCGGGAGCTCGGCGGATGCCTTCCTGGGCACGCAGGGCGATCCCTGGGACACCCAGTGGGACATGGCCTGCGCCCTGATTGGTGCCAGCCTGGCGCTGGGTGTTCTGTCCCTCCACCACGACCGCCTCCTGGCCACCCACCGCCAGGGGTAAACCCCAGGGCTCATCAGACCGATAGGACCCTTGAGGCATTTCGCTGATAGGGGGTCCCCATGGTCTTCCATGACAGGGCCAGCGCCCCAGAGACCACCCAGACTCACTTTGCCTCCGCCGAGCGGACCTCCCACGAGGAACTGGTTCTGGAGGCCGAGGCCTGCCTCGGGCATCCCGTGGCCCGCTTTCTTATGCAGGCCCTGGACGGCCTGGTGCTGATCCTGGATGCCAACCGCCAGATCATCGCCACCAACGACCGGGCCATCCAGGTCGCCGCCATCGGGGAGACCACCCCCCTGGGGCACCGTCCCGGGGAGTTCTTCGGGTGTGTGCATGTGCCGGACGGCCCTGGTGGCTGCGGAACCAGCCAGGCCTGCACCCACTGCGGGGCGGTGCTGGCGGTGCTGGAGGCCCAGCGGACCGATCGAATTGTGCAGGGCGAGTGCCTCCTAACCCTGCAGCAGGGGGGCAACACCGTCAGCGGCGAGTTCGAGATCGTGGCCAGTCCCCTGCAGGTAGGCCACCATCGGTTCATCGCCGTGGTGCTGCACGACCTCAGCGCCGTCAAGCGGCGGGACGCTTTGGAGCGCCTCTTCTACCACGACATCGCCAACCTCATGCAGGGCATCCGAGGCTGGGCCGAGCTGCTGGCGTCGGGCACGGGCTCCGGCGAAAAAGCCGCCCTCAAGCTCATTAAGCTCACGGACCTCCTGGACCGGGAGCTGAAGGGCCACCGGGCCATGGCGCAAGCCGAGAATGGTCTTCTGGAGCCGCGCCTCTGCGATGTCCCGCCCCGGATGATCCTGGACGATGTGGAGGACCTTCTGGGTCGCCATGTGCTGGCCCGGCAGCGGAAGGTGGACATCCTGCGATCCACCGAGGCCCCCTTCAGCACAGACCCGGAGCTACTTGCCCGGGTGGTGCTAAATATGGCCGTCAATGCCATGGAGGCCTCCTCCGAAGGAGACACCATCACCCTCTGGAGCAGCCGGGAGGGTGAGGACGTCTGCTTCCGGGTCCACAACCCGGGTGAGATCCCTGCAGCCGTGCGCAGCCGCATCTTCCAGCGCTCCTTCACCACCAAGGGCTCCACCGGCCGGGGCCTGGGCACCTACGCCATGAAGCTCTTCGGAGAGAAGGTCCTGAAGGGCAAGGTGGGCTTCGACACCGATGCCGCCGGCACCACCTTCTGGATCCGCCTGCCCCGGGGCCACTGATACCATCCAGGCATGCCCCACCGGCCATCGCCCCGCCCAGGTTCATGAATCCCTCTGCCCTGCGCCTAGCTGCGGCTCTGGATGCCAGCCTGCTCACTTTCGGGGGCGGAGGCCTGCTGCTGGTGGAGCGGGTCACCACCCATGGCCTGCCCCAGGTGGCGGTGCTGGGGCGCTGCGCGGAGGACCTGGTTGCCCCGCTGGAGGCGGCCGCCCGGGTCCAGGCCGGTGGTCTCGCCCTGAACCTTGTGGGCCTGCTGGCGGTGGAGTGCGATCTGCCGGCGGCCCTGGACTTTCACCGGCGCCGCATCGGGGCCCTGGTGGCGGCCCTGGATGCGGGCCTGCCCTGGCTCGGCGATCGCCCCATGCTGGCCCGGCGCCTGCCGGGGCGCGCCTTCAGTCCGACCCCTGTGGACCTGCCACCCGTGCCCATGGGCCCCCTGGAGCGAAACGCCCTGGCGGCCCACCTGCCGATGTGGTCCGAGGCCGAGCGCGAGGAGGCCTTTCAACGGCCCCGCTGGCAGTCCTGCACCACCGGTGGCTTCGAGGCCGACCTCTGGACTGGCGTTGCCCTGCCGGCCGGCGTCCTGGTGCGGGTGGCCCCCCTGGACCTGCCCACCGCCGCCCCGCTCTCGGACCTCCTGCGCCAGGCCCTGCGGATGGCTACCGGCGGCCCCGTGCCCCTCCTGCCCCTGCCAGCGGATCCTTCTCCCCTCCAAGCCCTGGCCAGGATCACGCCGGACATCGCCGCCTTCCGCGGTCCTGTTGAGGCCTGGGAAGCGGCCCTGCGGGGCATGGCGGCCCTGCCGGCACCGCCGCATTTCTGCGCGCGGTGCTAGGACCTCTGAGAAGATGGGCATGGCGGCCCCTGTCCTTCAAACCCGCCCCACTGGCGGAGGCCTGATGGATTTCCAGCACGATGCCCGGACGGTGCTCACCCTCGATGCGGGCGGGACCACCTTCACCTTCGGCGCCCTGCGGGGGGGGAAGCCCGTGGTGGCAGCCCGAACCCATCCCTCCTGGGCAGAGGATCTGGCGGCCTGTCTGGCGGGCATTGAGGCGGGTTTCCGCGAGGTCTGGGACGAGTGTGGCGGTGCGGCCGCCATCAGCTTCGCCTTCCCCGGTCCCTCGGACTACCCCAACGGTGTCATCGGCGACCTCGGCAACCTGCCGGCCTTCCGGGGCGGCGTGCCCCTGGGCCCGCTGCTGGAGCACCGCTTCGGCGTGCCTGTCTTCATCAACAACGACGGCGACCTCTTCACCTTTGGCGAAGCCATGGGCGGCCTGCTGCCTGAGATGAATGCGGCCCTGGCCGCCGCCGGCAGTCCCAAGCGCTTCCGCAACCTCTTCGGCATCACCCTGGGCACGGGCTTCGGCGCCGGTCTGGTGGTGGACGGCCAGCTCTTCCTGGGGGACAACGCTGCGGGGACAGAGATCTTTGCCGTCCGCCACCGGCGCCACCGGGAGTCCTTTGCCGAGGAGGGCGTGGCCATCCGCGCCGTGCGCCGGGTCTATGCCGAGGTGGCGGGCCTGGCCCCGGCCGAGGCACCCGAGCCCAAGACCATCTTCGACATCGCCATGGGCCAGCACCCGGGCGATGCCAGGGCGGCGCGGGAGGCCTTCCATCAGCTGGGTGAGGCCGCCGGGGATGCCCTGGCCAATGCGCTCACCCTGGTGGATGCCCTGGTGGTGGTGGGTGGCGGCCTCAGCGGCGCCGCCCCCCTCATCCTGCCCAGCCTGGTGACCGAGCTGAACGCCCCCCTGACGGCCCTGGATGGCCGGTCGGTCATGCGCACGGCAGTGCGGGCCTTCAACCTGGAGGACCCCGCCGAGCGCACGGCCTTCCTGCAAGGCGATGTCCACCAGCTGCGGGTGCCGGGGACGGACCGAACCGTGCCCTACGATGCCCTCAAGCGCACGGGCGTGGGCCTCAGCCGCTTGGGTACCAGCGAGGCCACGGCCCTGGGGGCCTACGCCTTCGCCCTGGCCCAACTGGACGCCTGAGGAAATAGGCCCAGGCCAGCCTACATGTTCAGGGCGCGGCCGTAGACGGCGCGGGCCGCCTCGGGGAACACCTCGTTCAGGGTGGGGTGCGGGTACATGGTGTTGATCAGCTCATCCACGGTGTACTCCCCGCCCATGAGGGCCACGCTGGAAGCCACCAGCTCCGTGGCCTTGGGGCCCAGGATGTGTATGCCGAGGATCTCGCCGTACTGCTTGTCGGCGACGATCTTAATGAAGCCGTGGGGCTCACCAATGATGTTGGCCTTGGCCATGGGGGCGAAGGGGAAGGTGCCCACCTGCACATCGTGGCCCTTGGCCCGGGCGGCCTTCTCGCTGAGGCCCACGGTGCCCACCTCGGGGTCGCAGTAGGTGCAGGCCGGGAAGCGGTCGTAGCGCACCGGATGGGGGTGCACGTCCACGCCCAGGCTCTGGGCGGCGTGCTCGGCGGCCACGATGCCCTCGTCGCTGGCCACGTGGGCCAGCCAGGGGGTGCGGACGATGTCGCCAATGGCGTAGAGGCCAGGCTCACCGGTCTGCATGAAGCGATCAATCACCACGCAGCCGCGGTCCACCTGGGCCTTGGTGGCCTCGAGGCCGACGCCCTCCAGGCGCGGGGCCCGGCCCACGGCCACCAGCAGGTGGCTGCCCAGGATCTCGCCGCCAGTCTCACCCTCCAGGTAGCAGAGGACGCCGTCCTCCCGCCGCTCGATGGAGGTGATCTTGGTCTTGGTGCGCACGTCGATCTTGTAGCTCTTACGCAGGATCTTGGCCAGCTCAAGGCCGATGTCCTCGTCTTCCAGGGGCAGGATGGTGTCCATGAACTCCACCAGGGTCACCTTGGAGCCCAGGCGGCTGAACACAGAGGCGAACTCCACGCCGATGGCCCCGGCCCCCAGGATCACCAGGTGGCTGGGCAGGGTCTTCAGGTCCAGGATGTGGTCACTGTTGAGCACCGTGACGCCATCGGTTTCCAGGCCAGGGATGTCCTTGGGACCCGAGCCCGTGGCCAGGATGATGCGCTTGGCCTCGTGGACCTCGCCCTCCACCGCCACCCGGCCGCTGCCCTGGAGGCGGCCGAAGCCCTTCAGGACCGTCACCTTGTTCTTCTTCATGAGGAACTCGATGCCCTTGGCGTTCTTAAAGACAATGCGGCCCTTGCGCTTGACGATGGTTTCCAGGTTGGGCGTCAGGGCCTTGGGGTCCGAGCCGTCGATGCCATAGTCACTGGCCTCCTGCATCTGCTCCAGGCGGTGGGCACTCTCCAGCCAGGTCTTGGCCGGGATGCAGCCCCGGTGGAGGCAGGTGCCCCCCAGGAGCGGGTCCTTCTCCACGAGGGCCGTGCTCAGGCCCAGCTGGGCCCCCCGGATGGCGGCGATGTAGCCGCCCGGGCCGGAGCCGATCACGATGAGGTCGAAAGCAGCCATGCCAATCTCCAGGAATCAGGGATTCCATGATCCCACAGCCCTGGGGGATGTCTCGCCCTAGGCATAGACCAAGGCGGACTGGACCTCCGCGCGGGTGGCCTTCCACTCGGCCCAGGCCACCTTCAGATCGGCGCGAAGGACCACCAGCGAGGCCTGCCATTCCGCTTTCGCCTCGCCCCAGGCACCGGCCTGGGCCACCCCCTTGGCCCGCCACTCCGCCTTCTTCGCAACCCAGGCCTCGTGCCGGTCGTGCAGGGCCTCCAAGGCCTTGTCCAGACGCAAGCGGGCCGCCTCAAGCCGGGCGCGCATGGGCAGGGCCACGCCAGGGCTGGCCAGGGCCAGGCGCTCCTGGAGGCGCTTCTCCTCCATCTGAAGGCGGGCGCGGGTCATGGCCGCCCGGGATACCCGCCGGAACTTGTCCACAAGCCCCACCCAGGCCAGCAGGTTCAGGAGCCACTTGGTGGTGTCCCACTGGTACCACAGGGCACCGTTGCGATAGTCCCACTGCCAGTGGTGGTGGAAGTTGTGATAGCCCTCGCCATAGGTAAAGGGGGCCAGCAGCCAGTTATCGCGGGCGGTGTTGGCGTCGCTGTAGGGCCGACTGCCGAACCTGTGTGCTGCACTGTTGATAAGGAAGGTGGTGTGGTGCGTCGTCACAATGCGCAGCACCAGGCCAAAAATCAGGTGGCCCAGCAGGTTCCCGGTGGCCAGTCCGACCCACAGGGGCAGCGTGGCCACCACGGCGCCGATGAGAAAGTGGTGGCGATGCTGCCAACGCACCAGGGGATCCCGCTCCAGGTCAGCCACACCGGCAATGGACCGTCCACTCTGCTCCATCACCCAGGTCCAGTGGGCGTACCAGAACCCCTTGCCGATGGTGTAGGGGTCCTGCTCCGTATCCACCTGCCGGTGGTGGATCCGGTGATCGCTGCACCATTTCAGTGCCGAGTTCTCAAAGGCTGCGGCTCCGAAGCAGAGGAAGAAGAACCGGACCGGCCAGGAGGCCCGGTAGGCCCGGTGGCTGAAGAGCCGGTGGTAGCCGCCGCTGATGGCGGTCCCCACCAGGTAGGTCATGGTCAGGAAGACCAGGGCCTCACTCCAGCGGAGGTCCGAGACCGCGAGACGCCAGGGCACGGCCACCAGGGCGAGGCCGAGGGTGCAAGTGAGGAAGACGGTATTCAATAGGTTCCAGCGTCGGGCCGCAGCCATTTCATAGACTCCAAAAAAGAGTTCTATTCTACCGGAGGAAGTGGCCTGGCGGGCGGGCATCCGCATCCTGGCGGTGGACGAGATCATGGAGATGGCCCGCACCACCGTGAACGTCATCGGCAGCGGCCTGGCCAGCGTGGTGGTCGCCAAGTGGGAGGGCGTGTTCGGAACCGATCCCGAGCCCCTTCCCGACCAGATGGCGTAGGGGGTCGTCCAGACTTAATCCTGGACACAGATGGACCGATGCAGGGGGAGTCCCCCTAGGAGTCCCATGCGCGCCTTCACCCCCTTCCTGCTCTCCGCCCTCTGCCTGTCTTTAAACGCCCAGGCCATCACCCCTGCTGAGACCACGGCCCTCGTGAAGGAGGCCATCGCCTTCGCCAAGACCAGCGGCAAGGAGGCTGCCTTCAAGGAGATCACCAAGATCGGCGGCCGCTTCCATAAGCACGGCGGAGAGCTCTACGTGTTCGTCTATGACATGGAAGGCAAGGTCGTGGCCCACGGCCAGGGCGCCTCCAAGGTGGGGGTCAACCAGGCCAATGCCAAGGACCCCGAGGGTCGGGAGTACATCAAGGAGCGCCTCGCCCTGGCCAAGTCCAAGGGCAAGGGGTGGCACGACTACATCTACCAGAACCCGGTCACCCAGAAGCGGGAGCCCAAGACCAGCTACATCGAGGTCCATGAGAACCTGATCTTCGGGGCTGGCATCTACAAGTAGCCGCTGGAGCTTCCAGTTTGCCTTGTCCTGCAAGGGTTTAACCGCTAAGGTTGGGGTTCCCCCCATGCGATGCAGCTCCTGCATCCGACAGCGGAGCCGCCCATGAAGATCATCGTGACCGATGAGGTGACCGACGAGGGTCTGGCCCTCCTGCAGGCGGACCCCCGCATCACGCTGGACGTCCGCCTCGGACTGTCCCGGGAGGCCCTCCATGCCTGCATCGGCACCTATGACGCCATCATCACCCGCAGCGGCACCACCGTGGACCAGGCCCTGCTGGAGGCCGCCACCAACCTGAAGATCGTGGCCCGTGCCGGGGTTGGCATCGACAACGTGGACGTGGAAGCCGCCAGCGAGCGGGGCGTCATCGTGGTCAATGCCCCCTTTGGCAACACCAACAGCGCCGCCGAGCACACCCTGGCCCTGCTGCTGTCTGCCTGCCGCCACGTACCAACGGCCAACGCCAGCCTGAAGGCCGGCGCCTGGAAGCGGGCCCCCTTCACCGGGGTCGAGCTCAAGGGCAAGACCGCCGGGGTCATCGGCCTGGGCAAGGTGGGGGGCCGGGTGGCCACCCGCCTCAAGGCTTTCGAGTGCGAGGTGCTGGGCTGCGACCCCTACATCGCCGCCAAGCGGGCCTCGGACCTGGGCGTCCGCCTGACAGACCTGGATGAGCTGTGCCGGACCTGCGACATCCTCACGGTCCATACCCCCCTCAATGAGGAGACCCGGGGCCTGCTGGGGCCGGCCCAGTTCGCCCTCATGAAGCCCGGGGTCATCCTGCTCAATGTGGCCCGGGGCGGCATCCTGGATGAAGCCGCCCTGCTGGCGGGCCTCGAGTCCGGCCAGGTGGCCCTGGCGGCGGTGGACGTCTGGTCCGAGGAGCCCCCCAGCTCCGACCTCCTGCGCCGCCTCATCGCCCAGGAGCGCCTCGTGGTCACTCCCCATCTGGGTGCCAACACCCAGGAGGCCCAGGTGAACGTGGCCGTGGATGTCTCCCGGGAGATCCTCAACTGGCTGGATCGGCTCCCCCTGGAGAACGCCGTGAACATGCCCCGCTTCGACCCGGCCGTCATGGACCAGATGCGCCCCTACTTCAAGCTGATGGCCGTCCTCGCCGAGTTCGGCCTCCAGCTCCTCAAGGGCGGACTGGACCGCATCACCTTCGCCTACCACGGCGCCATCGCCCACCACGACTGCTCCCCCCTCACCGTGGCCGGGCTGGCGGCCCTGCTGGATCGGGCCACGGACCAGCCGGTGAACATGGTCAACGCAGGCCTGGTGGCCGAGCGCATGGGCCTGGTGGTGGAGGAGCGGAAGTCCACCCAGGGCGGGGCCTTCTCCAACCTCGTGACCCTCACTGTGGAGGGCGGCGGCCAGACCCGGGTCCTGTCCGGGACCCTCTTCGAAGGGGCGCCCCGCATCGTGCGGCTCCGGGACTACGCCATGGACTTTGCCCCGGAACCCCACATGCTGCTCCTCAGCTATCTGGACCGCCCGGGGATGATCGGCCGCATCGGCACGGTGCTGTGTCTCCACGACATCAACATTGCCTTCATGAACCAGGCCCGCCGGGAGAAGAAGGGGGAGGCCATGGTGATCCTGTCCGTGGATTCCCCTGTGCCCGCGGAGGTGCTGACGGAGCTTCAGCCGGCCACCGAGGCGGACTTCCTCCAGGCCCTCCACCTGCCTTCGGCCTGAGCGGTGGCCTCCTTGCGCGTCATTGCCTGGGAC